>CAYZBZ010000380.1:0-3489 GCA_964476725.1 uncultured Vicinamibacterales bacterium | reverse complement strand
TAGGGGTTGACCCGGCATGCTGCAGGACCTACGTCACGCCATACGCGGCCTCGCGTGGGTGTCGACCCTGTTGCGAGATCGGGGGCGCGAGACGGGGATGTCGTATCCGGACTTTGTCGACTATCGCGACGCGTCGCGCGAGACGTAAGTAAGTAAGTAAGTAAGTAAGTAAGGGACACGATGCTCAACGATCTGCGTTACGCGATACGGATGCTGATGAAGAGCCGCGGATTCACCGTCGCGGCGCTCATCGCGATGACGCTCGGCATCGGCGCGACGACCGCGATGTTCAGCGCGGTCAACTCGGTCCTCTTACGTCCGCTGCCGTTTCCGGATGCGGATCGCCTGTTCGTCGTGCGCGAGACGCGCGCGCAGGCGGGGTTCGAGCGGACGGTCGTCGCCGAAGGAGAATTCCTCTCGTGGGCCCGCGACAGTGCGCTGTTGCAGGACGCCACCGTCGTGTCGCACCCCGGACTGGCGATCCGGCTTGCCGACACACCCGAACGGGTCCCGGCCCTGCGTGTCGCGGCTGACTTCTTCCCGCTGTTCGGCGTCACGCCGAGGCTCGGCCGGCCGTTCACGCGGGAGGCGGAACAGCCCGGACACGGTGACGTGCTGCTCATCAGCCACGACCTCTGGCAACGCCGGCTCGGCGGCGCCGCAGACGTCGTGGGACGCAGCGTCGCGCTCGAGGGACGCCCCGCGACGATTATCGGGGTCCTGCCGCGTGGGTTCTCGTTCGGCGGGCGCGTGGACGCGGTCGTGCCGATGACGCTCGGCGCGGAGGAAGCGGCGCAATTCAGCTCGCACTCGCTCGATATGTATGCGCGGCTCGCGCCAGGCATCGCCCGAGAGCAGGCCGCCGCGGAGCTCACCCGCACGGTGCTGGCGACACAGGAGTCGCCCCAACACGCCACCGGCGCCACGCTCGTGCCGCTGCACGAGGAGGTGATCGGCGACTCACGCACGCCGATGCTCGTGCTCTTCGGCGCGGTGGCGGTCGTGCTGCTCATCGCGTGCGCGAACATCTCGAACCTGCTCCTCGCGCGCGCGGCGTCGCGCCAGAAGGAAATGGCCGTGCGCTCCGCCCTCGGCGCCACGCGCAGCCGCATCGTCCGGCAACTCGTCACCGAGAGCCTGCTGCTTTCGGTCGTCGGCGGCTTGCTGGGATCGGTGCTCGCCCTGTGGCTCACCGATCTGCTCGCGGGGGTCGCGGCCGACTCGATTCCCCGCGCGCTCGAAATCGACATGGACACACGGGCCCTGGCGTTCGCGCTCATCGTGTCGGCGCTCTGCGGCCTCCTGTTCGGCGTCGCGCCCGCATGGCAGGCGGCGCGCTCGGACGTGAACACATCGCTCAAGCAGGAGTCGCGTGGCGGCACAGTGGCGGGGCAAAAGCGTGCGCTCGCGACGTTCGCGACGGCGGAGATTGCCCTCGCGCTCATCCTTCTCGTCGCGGCGGGCCTGTTGCTCTCGAGCTTCCGCAATCTGCGCCGGGTGGACGCGGGCTTCGATCCCGCGCACGTCGTCACCGCGCCGGCGTATCTGCCTGAATGGAAGTACGCCACCGCTCCGCAGCAGCGGGAGTTCTTCCGGCGCGCGGTGACGGCGCTGGCGGCGGTGCCGGGTGTGACGGCGGCGTCCGCGGTCAACGCGCTGCCGCTCTCCGGCGACAATTCGTCGGGCGCGATGACGGCGGAAGGCTGGCCCGCCCCGGCCCCCGGCCAGCGGGAAAGCGCGGATCGGCGGGCGATCACTTCCAGCTATTTCGCGGCGATGGGCATCCAGGTGCTGCAGGGACGCGCGTTCACAAACGCCGACAATGAAAGCGCCCCACCGGTCGCCATCGTCAGCCACGCGCTCGCGCAACGATACTGGCCCGGCGCCGATCCGATCGGCAAACGGTTGAAGCTGGCCCGCTACGGCAGCCAGTCGCCGTGGCTCACGATTGTCGGCGTCGCCGCGGACGTGCGGCACGGCACGCTCGCCGAGCCTTCGCGACAGGTGGTGTATTACCCGCACGCGCAGATCCCAACGCCCGGCATGGTCCTCGTCGTCCGCAGCGCCGGCACGCCCGGCATGGTGACCGCGGGGATCCGCGACGCGCTCCGCAGGCTTGACGCGGATCTTCCCGTGAACGAACTTCAGCCCATGGCTGCGGTCGTCCGCCAGTCGCTGTTCGACGCGGAGCTCGAGCTCACACTGCTCGCCGCTTTCGCGGCGCTCGCTGTCGCGCTTGCGGCCGCCGGCATCTACGGCGTCATGGCCTACGCGATTTCCCAACGGGTGCACGAATTCGGCGTCCGTCTCGCGCTCGGCGCAACGGGAGGTGACATTCTGCGGCTCATCGCCGCGCAAGGCCTCCGGCTGACCGGCGCGGGCCTCACGATCGGCCTGCTCGGCGCATGGCTGGCTTCGTCCGCGCTCTCGGATCTGCTCTACGGGGTGCGCCCGACTGACCCTGTCGTGTACGCCGTCACCGCAGGGATGCTGGCCGCTGTGGCGCTCGTGGCTTGCATTGTTCCGGCGCGCAGAGCGCTCGCAGTGAGTCCCATTCGCGCTTTGCGCGCGGACTAGAGCCAGCTAGGCAATTCTCATGATCAATGATTTGCGATACGCCCTTCGCGGCTTCCTGCGCACCCCGACGTTTTCCGTGGTGGCGATCGTCACGCTCGCCCTGGGGATAGGGGCCAACACGGCGATCTTCAGTGTGGTCAACGGCGTCCTGCTGCGCCCGCTCCCGTATCCGGACGCCGGCGCCATCGTGCAGGTGTGGACGACGAGCGCGGCCGAGCCGAAGAGCTCGCATGCGGCGGCGGACTTCCTGGAGCTCCAGCGCGACAACCGCACGCTGCTGAAGGTCGCGGGCTACCGCGAAGATGCCTTCACGATGGCGTTGCCGGGACAGGAGCCTGAGCGCGTATCTGGCGGGTTGGTGACGGTCGATTACTTCGACGTCCTCGGGATGCCGGCGGCGCTGGGGCGGACCTTCAGCCGCGCGGCCGACGGCGCGACGAGCGAGCCGCTGGTCGTCCTCGGCCACGACGCCTGGCAGAAGCACTTTGGCGCCGATCCGCAGATCGTCAGCCGTCGCGTCGGGATCAACGGCGTGCCGCATACGGTCGTCGGCGTCATGCCGCCGTCGTTCGACTACCCGGAGGACGCGAAGGCGTGGGTGCTGTCGCCACAGCCTGTCCCGCTCCCGCCCATCGACATCCCCGGCGATCTGCTCGAGAGCCGCGGCGTGCACTACTTCCTGGCGATCGGCCGGCTGAAGCCGGGTGTCACGCCCGAACAGGCGAGCGCGGATCTCGCGGCGATCGCCAGCGACCAGGCACGGCGCTTTCCGGAGAGCAACGGCGGACGTGGCGCGGCGGTCGAGCCGCTGCACGACCGGATCGTCGGCGACGTGCGGCAGGCGCTGTTCGTGCTGCTCGCGGCGGTCGGCGTCGTGTTGCTCATCGCGTGCGCGAACGTCGCGAGCCTGCT
>CAYZBZ010000379.1:0-3495 GCA_964476725.1 uncultured Vicinamibacterales bacterium | reverse complement strand
GACCTGCTCCTGATTCCAGAGCTGGAAGCGTTGTTGGAGCTGCGGCAGCCTCCAGAGTAGGCGCCCTCGTCCTCCCACCTCGGGTCACCGTTGCGGAGGTGACGGTCTTTCTTTCGGTGGAGCAGCTCCTGCGGCTACACCAGATGCAGGACCTCTACCCGATCTCGCGGCAAAGACGGCAGCGCTGATGCACCCGCTCGTGATGAACCACTCGTTTGTGGACGGGAACAATCGGGTCGGCGCGATGGCTGCCGAGCTCTTCCTTGCCGTCAACGGCTACGATCTCGATGCCGCCGACGAGGACCTCGTCGAGCTGACCCTCGCCGTCGCCAGCGGTGAGGTCTCGCCCGAAGCTTTGGCGATCTGGATCCGCCAGCGAAGCCGGCCGCTGGAGCGCTGAAGCGAGGCTTCCGACGTGGCGGCTGCCCGCGGCAGTGGGCGACGACCTGACGGGCTTTGTCGGCATTTCCCGGATATGCAGGACGCCGAAAAGCGTTCAGATTCCGTGATACAAATACTCTATCGACAAACCAGAATACTTCCAGGCCTCGAAGTCCTCCTGCGTGAGGCCAGCGTGAGCCGGAGAAACCGTTCTCGCATCATCCGATCCGGCTTGTGGCCGCTGGCCGTGTTTCTGGTTTTCACCGCCGCCGCCGTCTGGGCCGGCCATGCGTTTTTCGAGCGGCTCAAACAAGAGGAGAAGGCGCTGGCCGCGAGCACGCTCACCAGCGTCGGCAAGCTGAAGGCGGAGCAGATCCGCTCCTACTTTGGGAGAGACGAAAAATTCGCCCTCTCGATTGCCCGGCTGCTCGGCCAGGGCGGGTTGGCCGGCTGGCTGGACGGCGCCCCGTCCGAGATACCCAGGCCGTTGCAGGAGTCGCTGTTGATCGTGCTGCGGAACCGGGCCGGAAGCGGCTTGCTGGTCCTCGACACCGCCGCCAACCTGCGTTTTGGCGCCGGTCAGTTCACCCAGCTCACCGAGGAGGGCCGGCGGCTCGCGCTCCGGGCGATGGCCGAGCCGCCGCCGGTCATTTCCGACATCTATCGGGGCGATCCGTCCGCGCCCGAACAGGCCCTGCTGGACACCTTCGTTCCGATCCAAAGCCCCGGCAGCGACCGCACGGTAGGCGTCCTCGTCCTGCGCAACGATCTGGCTTATCTGTATGACCTCATCCAGACCTGGCCGGTCGAGAGCCCGACCGCGGAGTCGTTCCTGGTGCGGCTGGACGGCGACCACGCGCTTTTCCTGAACGATCTCCGCTTCCACAAACAGATGGCGCTGCGGATGCGGGTGCCGCTCTCGGCCAGCCCGGATTTCCCCGGCTGGCCGTCCACCGCCGCCGCGCGGGGCCAGGTCGGCATCTGGGAAGCGCGGGATTATCTCGACCACGCCATCCTCGCCTACACGCTGCCGATGGCGGGACCGGTTCCGGGCTGGGGCATGGTGGTGAAAATGGAACTCGCCGAAGTGTTCGCGCCGGTGCGGAGGCTGAAAAACACCACGGTCGGCGTCACGGTCTCCTTCATCCTGCTCGCGCTGCTGGCGCTGGGGTCGTGGCTGTGGCTGCTGCGGAGAAACGCCGACCGCGAAATCGCCGAGCGCGAGCGCATCGGCCAGATCAACGATCAGTTGGAGCAGCGGGTGCGCGAACGCACGGCGGAACTGGAGCAAGCCAACCAGGAGTTGGTCGAGAGCGAGACGCGCTTCCGGATGCTGGTCGAGGGCGTCACCGACTACGCCATCCTCATGCTGGACCCGGACGGGCGCGTGGCCAGTTGGAACGCGGGCGCCGAGCGCCTCGAGGGCTACCGGGCGGACGAGATCATCGGCCAGCACTTCTCGCGCTTCTACCCGGAGGAGGATGTCGCACTCGGCAAGCCGGCAAGGGCGCTGGAAACGGCCGCGAGCGAAGGGCGCTTCGAGGACGAGAGCTGGCGGGTACGCAAGGATGGCTCCCTGTTCTGGGCCAACGTGATCCTCACCGCGCTGCGCGACGAGAACGGGCAACTGCGTGGCTTCTCCAAGATCACGCGCGACCTCACCCTGCGCCGGCAGGCGGACGAGGCGGTTCGGGCGAGTGAAGAGCAGATGGAACAGACCGAGAAGGCGCGACAGCGACTGGCCACGGCCATCGAGCAGGCACCGGTCTCCGTGATGATCACGGACGCCGACGGCCGGATCGAGTACGTGAACCCCGCCTTCACTCGGATCACCGGCTACGCGCCCGAGGAAGCTCTGGGTGGCAATCCCCGGATGCTCAAGTCGGGGAAGCAGGAGCCGGCGCTGTATCAGGAGCTGTGGGCCACGATCAGCGCGGGCCAGAGCTGGCACGGCGAGCTCGTCAACCGGCGAAAGGACGGGAGCCTTTGCACGCTGGAGCTGACCATCGCGCCGATCCGTGACGCGGCGGGGAGAGTGACCCACTTCGTCGCCATCAGCCAGGACGTGACCGAGCGAAAGCGGGCGGAGGAAGCGCTTCGGGGTGCGGAAGCACTCTATCGCGGCTTGTTCGAGCAATCGCCGGACGGTGTCCTTCTGATACACGCTGAAACAGGGAAGACCCTTGAGGCGAATGAAGCCGCGCACAAGCAACTCGGCTACACCCGTGAGGAGTTCGCTGCTTTGCGAATCTCCGACTACGAAGCGCGGGAGACACCAGAGGAAACACGAAGACGCATACAGAAAATCCTGGCCGAAGGATCAGACGATTTCGAAACCCTGCAGCGCACCAAGAACGGCGAGATCCGGAATGTCCATGTATGGGCAAGGAGCCTTCGATTGGGTGAGCGCCTTGCATTTCACGCCATTTTCGAGGACATCACCGAGCGCAAGCGAGCGGAGGACGCGATCCTCGGGGAGAAGGCCTTTTCCGAGGCGATGCTCGGCAGCCTCCCGGGGTTCTTCTTCCTGTTCGACCACACGGGGAGGTTCCTGCGCTGGAACCACCACTGGGAGACCATCTCGGGGTACTCGGCGGAAGAGATCGCAGCCATGAAGCCCCCCGACTTCTTCGCCAAAGAGGATCGAGCGCTGATCGAGAAGAGGATCGCAGCGGTGTTCGAGACGGGCGCCGCCGACGCGGAAGTGGCGCTTCTCTCGAAGGATGGGACACAGACCCCGCACTACCTCACCGGAGTGCGCATCGCCGTGGACGGAGCGCCCTGCTGCATCGGCATGGGGATCGACATCACGGCCCGAAGACACCTGGAGGCGCAGCTCCGACAGTCTCAGAAGCTCGAGGCCATCGGCAGCCTGGCGGGCGGCGTGGCCCACGACTTCAACAACATCCTCGGCGTGATCATCGGCTACGGCGAGATGGCGCAGCGCCAGCTCGGACCCGAGCATCCGGTCCGGGCGCGCGTCGATCAGATACTGAAGGCGGGGCAACGTGCGGCGGGCCTGACGCGCCAGCTCCTGGCCTTCAGCCGGAAGCAGATCATGCAGCCACGCGTGCTCGACCTCAACACCGTCGTCGCCGGGACCGAGACGCTGCT
>CAYZBZ010000378.1:0-3510 GCA_964476725.1 uncultured Vicinamibacterales bacterium | reverse complement strand
CTACTGGTGGCCGAAAATCAGCGGGCGGCTCTACTCCGAACCGTGGGCCAAGTTCGCGGCGCTGATGGTGTTCGTCGGCTTCAACCTGACGTTCTTTCCTCAGTTCGTCGCCGGATACCTGGGCATGCCCCGCCGCTATCATTCCTACCCGGACGAGTTCCAGGTGCTGAATGTGGCCTCGACGCTTGGCGCCACGATCCTCGCGGTCGGCTACGTGCTGCCGATGATCTACTTCACCTGGTCGATCTTCGCCGGCGAGAAGTCGCCGGCGGACCCGTGGGGCGCGCAGGGGCTCGAGTGGGAGACTCCGTCGCCGCCGCCAACCGAGAACTTCCACGTGACGCCAATCGTCACGCACGGCACGCATCAGTACGCCCCCAGCAAGGAGGTCGACATTGTCTGAGGGTCACGCGTCCGAGCACTACCCGGGACCGATGCACCAGCCGCCGGTGCACGTCGAGGGTACGCCTGCCGGCGGCGCGCACGTCGTGCACCATCCGAAGCTGCAGCACCATTTCGACGACATGGCGCAGCAGACCGAAGCGTCGACGCTCGGGATGTGGGTGTTCCTCGTCACGGAAATCATGTTCTTCGGCGGCCTCTTCATGGCGTATCTCGTCTACCGGACGCAGTCGCCGGAGGGTTTCGCCGAGGCCAGCCATCATCTCAACGTGACGTGGGGGGCCGTCAACACCGTCGTGCTGATCGTCAGCTCGCTCACGATGGCGCTGGGCGTCCGGGCGGCGCAGACGAGCGCTCCGGCGAGGACGCAGGTCGGCTGGATCGTCGCGACGATGGGGTTTGGCGCCGCGTTCCTGGGGATCAAGGCGATCGAGTACACCGACAAGTTCACGCATCACCTCGTGCCGGGCCCGAATTTCCACTGGGAAGGCACCCGTCCCGCCGCCGCGGAGATGTTCTACTCGTTGTACTTCTGCATGACCGGACTGCATGCGCTGCACATGGTGATCGGGCTCGGCATCATGACCTGGCTCGCGACCATGGCCTGGCGGCGGACCTTCGACGCCGAGTACTACACACCGGTCGAGGTCGCCGGCCTGTACTGGCACTTCGTCGACATCGTCTGGATTTTCCTCTTCCCGCTGCTCTACCTGATCGGCGGACACGTCGTCGAATGAGGCTTGCATAATGTCAGCTGGTCACGTCGCTCCGAAGAGCATGTACTACTTCGTGTTCCTGGCCTTGATTGTCGGCACCGGCCTGACGGTCGCGGCGGCCAAGGTGAACATGGGGCCGCTCAACAACATCGTCATGCTCACGATCGCGTGCACGAAGGCGACGCTGGTCATCCTTTTTTTCATGCACGTTCGCTGGAGCAGCCGGCTCACATGGGTCGTCGCCATGTCCGGATTCTTCTGGCTGCTGATCCTGTTCGGCCTCGGCATGAGCGACTACATGACCCGCGGGTGGGTCCAGGGGACGCTTCGATAGTTAGGCTTTGGGCTTTGGGCTTTGGGCTGGCTGAAGCCTGAAGCCTGAAAGTAAAGTATGGGCGCGCCGCACGAATGGCGCGCTCTCCGTCTTTTCGAAGGCGGCGCGATTGGCCGAAACTAATCCGCCGTTCGCCGGACCGGGTGAACCCATCCGGCTCCGGTCCTCGTAAAGTACGGGTGCGGATATACTCGGGAGGGCCGCGGGTTCCCGCGGCCTTCAGAGTCGATTTCGTCAGGCTTTCGAACTGCAGCGTTCGAGCATCAGCGTTTCAGCGGTGTCCTGTGTCCACTCTCAAAGACGACCTCGCTTCCCTTCGGATCGACCAGAACGCGCGTGCCGGCGGCAGCCGTCGCGGCGTCTGGCTCGGACTCGTACTGGTCACGGTCGCGCTGGGGGCCGGCGGCTGGTTCTGGTCCACGCGCGTCGTGACCGCCCCGGTCAAGACCGCGGCCGTTACGGCACAGACCGGCAGCGCGGCCGCCCCCGGGGCCGTGCTCAACGCCTCCGGCTACGTGACCGCGCGGCGGCGCGCCACGGTCTCGTCGAAAGTCACGGGGAAGGTCCTCGAAGTGTTCGTCGAGGAGGGCAAGGCGGTCCGTAAGGGACAGGTCCTCGCCAGGCTCGACGACTCGCAGGCAAAAGCGGCCCTGGCAGTGACCCAGGCGCAGCTCGAGGCCGCGCGGCGGGGCGCGGCTGAGGACGAGGCGCGGCTGCGCGAAGCCGAGCTGACGCTCGGACGGCGCGAGCAGCTCGTCAAAGAGCAGGTCATCGGCAAAGCGGAGCTCGACTCCGCGAGGGCCGAGGTCGAATCGCTGAAGGCGCGCATCGCGCTCGCACAGCAGCAGGTCAAGGTCTCCGAGAGCCTCGTGAGCCAGAGGCGCACCGATCTCGCCGACATGGAGGTGCGCGCGCCGTTTGACGGGATCGCGATCTCCAAGGACGCGCAGCCGGGGGAAATGATCTCGCCGGTATCGGCGGGAGGCGGCTTCACGCGCTCGGGGATCGGCACGATCGTCGACATGACGTCGCTCGAAATCGAAGTCGACGTCAGCGAGAGCTACATCAACCGCGTGCGTCCCGACCAGCCGATCGAGGCCGTGCTCGACGCGTATCCCGACTGGCGGATTCCCGCGCACGTGATCACGACGGTCCCGACGGCCGATCGTCAGAAGGCCACCGTCAGGGTCCGCATCGGCTTCGACAAGCTCGACCCGCGGATTCTCCCGGACATGGGCGTGAAGGTGTCGTTTCTGAACGAGCGCGCCCCGGAGGGCAGCGCCACGCCGCGCGTCAGGTTGCTCGTCCCGAAGGCCGCGGTGCGATCCGCGGACGGGCGCGACGTCGTGTTCGTGGTGCGCGACCGACGCCTCGAACGTCGCGCGGTCAAGATCGGCGCGGCCGACGGCGACCAGGTGGAGATCGTCTCGGGACTGACGGCCGGTGAGCAGGTCGTCACCGAGGGGCCCGCCGCCATGAAGGACGGCGATACGGTGACGGTCAAGGAGCGCTGAATGGACACTCTCGTCAAGATCCACGATCTGCGGAAGATCTACCGCCGCGGCAACGAACGCATCGACGTCCTCCAGGGGGTCACTCTCGACATTCCGTCCGGGGATTTCCTCGCGTTGATGGGACCGTCGGGTTCCGGCAAGACGACGCTGCTGAACCTGATGGGCGGGCTCGACACGCCGACGGAAGGGTCGATCGAGGTCGCCGGGGATCGCATCGACAGGATGGCAGGCGGCAAGCTGTCCGCGTGGCGCGCGCGGCATATCGGCTTCGTGTTCCAGATGTACAACCTGCTGCCGGTGCTGACCGCGGCGCGTAACGTCGAGCTGCCGCTGTTGCTGACGAAGCTCGGCGCCGCCGATCGCAGGCGGCGCGTGGACGTCGCGCTGTCGGTCGTCGGCCTCGCCGACCGCGCGAAGCACTATCCCAGGCAGCTGTCCGGCGGACAGGAGCAGCGCGTCGGCATCGCCCGCGCCATCGTCACGGACCCGACGCTGCTCCTGTGCGACGAGCCCACGGGCGATCTGGATCGCAAGTCCGGCGATG
>CAYZBZ010000377.1:0-3517 GCA_964476725.1 uncultured Vicinamibacterales bacterium | reverse complement strand
CGGCAGCGGCGGTGGCAGCGGCGGCGGCGGTTCCCGCCGGCGCGAGCCGAGGTGGTAGCGGAAGAAAGTTAGAAGTAAGAAGTTTGAAGTTCGAATGCTGAAGGGCTGAAGGATCGACGTCTGAAGTTCGAAAGCTCGACCGCATTCGAACTTCAGCCTTCTAACTTCAGCCTTTCACCGGTCGATCCGAATCCTCCCCTCGACTCCTTCGGCGCGGTTTCCGTTTCCTCCCACGTGACTCTCGCCGCCGGCAGCAGGATTCCCTGCGCGATGCGATCCCCCGCTTTCACCTGGACAGGACGCGGCGTGAAGTTCAGTACCGCGATCTTCACTTCGTCGGCGGGCCCGCAGTAATCAGGGTCCACGACGCCGACGCCGTTCGCGACCATCAGGCCGCGCTTCAGCGGCGTGCTGCTGCGCGCGAAAATCCCCAGAAACATGCCGCGCGGCACTTCGATGACGAGACCCGTCGGCACGAGCGCCACTTCCCCTGGGCCGATGGTCGCGTCCTCCGACGCGGCGAGATCGAATGCCGCGGCTCCCCCGCTTTCGTATCGGGGCAGCGGCACGGACGGCGACAGCTTACGGATGCGGACGGTGATCATCAGGATATGCGTAGCGCAGCCCTTCAGGGCTGCCCCATCGAATGACAGCAACGTGGGCTGCTTCAACAGCCCGGGACAGGCGCGAGACAGGTCTCGACGAACCGCAGCAGATCCGCGGCGTCGCGATACGGGTACGTCGTGCACGACGGGTGGGTGTTGCCCGCGATCAGCCGCGAGACGTGCGGCCGGCGAGACCCCTGATACAGGAGCAGCACGCGCTGACCCGTACGCTCCGTGCGTCCGAGGACGTAGCCGACCTCGAACCCGACCCCGTAGCTCGAGCCGGACGCTTCCGCGATGAGCAGATCGGCGGAGTTCAACCATCGCACGTCGCGCTCGAACACGTCGCGTTCCGTCAGCGCCGACTCCGCCGTCTCGACGTCGTCGGCCAGAAGATGACGGGTCAGCACGGTGTGTCCCTGCCGCTCGAGCAGATCCGCCAGCGCCCGCGCCGCGAGCAGGCCTCCCCGATCGCCACGTACGGTACACGCGAGATAGACGTTCATGTCACCTTGCCTTTTGCCTTCTACCTTTTGCCTTTTTACTTCTGGTCCTGCGTCGCGGTCGTCGACGGCGCGGCCTTCCGCTTGAACATGTCGGAGACGTCGCGCTTCCCTCTCTCGAGGAATCGCACGCCGCTGGTCATCCAGTCCGGCTTGGGCTTGCCGAGCAGGAAGTGATCGAAGAACTCGTCCATGTGCACGGTCCAGTGCTTCATGTTGTCTCGCTGCCGCAAGCCGTGCGGCTCGCCGTTGTAGACGAACATGTATGCTTCTTTCCCGAGCCGGCGCATCGCGTTGAAGAACTCGATGCCCTGGTACCAGGGCACCGCATCGTCCTCGTCATTGTGAATGGTGAGGTACGGCGTCTGGACCTTCTTCACCCAGAAGATCGGCGAGTTCTCGATAAACTGAATCGGGGCGTCCCACGGTGCGGCGCCGATGCGGCTCTGCGTTTTCTCGTACTGGAAGGCGCGTGACATGCCGGTCCCCCACCGGATGCCGCCGTACGCGCTGATCATGTTCGACACGGACGCGCCCGCCTCGACCGCGGCGAACATGTTCGTTCTCGTCACCAGATGGGTTATCTGGAATCCACCCCAGGAGTGTCCCTGGATGCCGATGCGCTTCGGATCGATGAAGCCCATCCCGACGATCTTCTGCACCGCGGGAATGACGCACTTCTCCGCGCTCTCGCCCGGATAACCCGTGCCGTAGGCGATGTCGGGCTGCAGGACGACGTAGCCGTTGCTCACGTAGCGCGTGATGTTGATGCTGGTGCGTGGCTCCGGCGCGCGGTACGTGTGCAGCCCCTCGGACAGCTCCTCGTGGATGTAGACCATCAACGGATACTTCTTCGCGGGATCGAAGTTATCCGGCTTCGTCAGGATCGCACGCAGCACCCTGCCATCGGCGTTCGTGTACTGAATCAGCTCGGACTTGCCCCAGACGTACTCCACCTGCTGTGGATTGGCGTCCGAGATCTTCTTCATGTCCCTGAAGCCGACGTCGCTCGTCCAGAGGTCGGGAAACTCCTCGAACCGGGCGAGCGTGAACACGATGCGGTCGGCGTTCCTGGCCTTCGTCAGCGGGCCGAAGGCCTTGTCGAGCATGACGATCTTCTCGAGCGTGCCCGGCCCGCTCACCGACAGGCGGTAGAAGCCGTTCGCCTCGGTGCGATCGTCGTTCGCGGACAGCAGGATAGCCTTGTCGGTGGGGATCGTCCGCAGCGTGGAGTCGAGCGATCGATAGCGGAAGACCATCTGCTGCCTGCGTCCCTCTCCGCCGGTGATCATGCGCGCGCCGGTGCCGTCCGGCTTGATCTCCCAGATGTCGTACTGGTCGTACAGCAGCACCGACTTGTCGTCGCCGGTCCACCCCGCCAATCCGTACGCGGGCGGCAGGTTCGGCGTGTCGTGATCCTCCTGCCAGAAGTTCACGTCCAGCTTCTCGGTGAGGTTGACCTTCTGGCCGTCCGAGACGCGCCACGTGACCCAGTCGCCGTTCAACTCGTCGAAAGCCAGCAAGTACCTGCCTCCCGGCGACAGCGACACGTTCGCGCGCCAGTGTTCGAGCATCTTCCTGCGCTGCCCGTTTTTCAGATCGACGAGGTAGACGTCGTTGTACGTCGCGTCCCACGACATCTCCTTCCGGTAGGGCAGGTCCGAGGTGCCGAGCGCGCGGGCCGAATCCTCCTCGGCGTTGACCGTCGGCAGATCACCGGTGGCAAGCTGCACGAAACGGCGGTCGGAGAAGTGCACGACCCCGCGGTACGTTCGGGTGCGTTCCTGCTGCGCGCGGACCTTCTGCATCGGCTGGATGAGCGGGTCCTGGTAATTCCAGATGTCGACGGCGCGCGGGGCCGGCGCCCCTTCGGGCGCAGGCGGCGCGGGGGGCGGCGCGGTGCCCAGGAACAGGCGCTGACCGTCCTCCGAGAATCGCGGGGAGAAGTTGTCGCTCACCACCATCCCTGCCGGTATGCCGCGCGTGGCAGCGGACACGAGCTCGGACGCCGCGGCATCGCCGGCCTTCCAGTAATACAGGCGATAAGGCGAGACCTCTTTGTCGTACTCCGTCTGATCGCCCACGAACGCCAGCTGCCTGCCAGCCTCATCGAAGGCGAGCGCCTTGTAGTTCCCCTTGCCTTTCTGCAGTGCGACCACCGAGAAGTCGCTCGTCTTCCGGGCGAAGACGCCGTCTTCCTCCGCTTTCGTGGAAGAAACGGCGTAGGCCAGCCACGATCCGTCCTTCGCCCATGCGAAGTCCGTGACCAGCGGGATGGTCACGTCCAGGCCGGTCGTCAAGTTACGAACAACCAGGTCGGCGCCGGGGTCCTTCCGCTTTCCGCGGGGCGTTCCGTCCGGGTTCTGGCCGCCGCGCGCGCCGCCGGCGGCCGGCTCCGTCCCACCGCCT
>CAYZBZ010000376.1:0-3520 GCA_964476725.1 uncultured Vicinamibacterales bacterium | reverse complement strand
GACCGCGCGCGGCCTGCCGCCGGAGCGGCAGCCCGGCGAAGGGCGCGGCGACGGCGACTCGCAGGATGACATGGAAGGTTCGGAGGTCCAGCGATGAGAGAAGAACGAGGAGGCGGCGGGCGCGGCGGCCGCGGCGGCGACAAGAAAGAGGGCAAGGCAGGCGAGGCGCCGCGTCGCGGGTTCTTCCGGCGCCGCCGCGTGTGCAAGTTCTGCGCGGAGAAGATCGACTACATCAACTACAAGGACGTGCGTCTGCTCGCGCCGTTTCTGCCGGAGCGCGGCAAGATCCAGCCGCGGCGCATCTCGGGCACGTGCGCGCTGCACCAGCGCACGCTGCAGGTGGCGATCAAGCGCGCCCGCCAGCTCGCGCTCATTCCGTACGTCACGGATTAGGACGAAGCCATGGAAGTCATTCTCAGAGAACACGTCGACAACCTGGGACGCCGCGGCGACGTCGTGAAGGTCGCGGCCGGCTACGCCCGGAACTACCTGCTGCCGCGCAAGCTCGCGCTGGCGGTGAACGAGAACAACAAGCGCCAGATCGAGCGCGAGCGCAAGCTGGCCGAGGTGCGGGAGCTCGCAGAGAAATCGCAGGCCGAGGCGTTCGCCGAGCGGCTCGCGGAGGCGGACATCGCCATCGCGCGGCGCGTGGGGGAGAACAACACGCTGTACGGGTCGGTGACGTCGGCCGACGTCGCGCAGGCGCTGCACGCGAAGGGCTTCGAGATCGACAAGCGCAAGATCACGCTCGGGGATCCGCTGAAGGCGCTCGGCGAGTACACGGTGCCGGTGAAGATTCACCGGGACGTGACGGCCCAGGTGAAAGTCAAGGTCGTCGCCGAGTAGCCACTCCCTTGGCTGACCTCGTCGCACCCTCTCGCACGCTTCCTCACAATCTCGAGGCGGAGAAGTCCGTACTCGGCGCGATTCTCATCCAGAACGAGGCGTTCAACCACGCCGCGGAGTTGATTGACTCGCGCGATTTCTTCCGCGACGCGCACCGGCGCATCTTCGAGCGCATGGTCGCGCTCAGCGAGCGCGGAGACGCGATCGACTTCGTCACGCTGAAGGAGGAGCTGTCGCGCGGCGGCGAGCTGGAGGAGGTCGGCGGTCCGGCCTACATCGCGTCGCTGGCCGACGGCGTCCCGCGCTCCGCCAACGTCGAGTACTACGCGAAGATCGTCAAGGAGAAATCGACGCTCCGCAGCCTCATTTATTCAGCCAACAAGATTCTGACCGGGGCCTACGAGGCGGAGGAGGAGCCGGACCTTCTGCTGGACGAGGCCGAGCGCGCGATCTTCGCGATCGCGGAAGGTCGCATCCGCGCCGGGTTCGTGCCGCTGCGGGAGCTCGTGCAGAGCAGCTTCACGACCATCGAGAAGCTGCAGCAGCACAAGGGGCTCGTCACCGGCGTCCCCACCGGCTTCGTCGATCTGGACGAGATGACGTCGGGGCTGCAGCCCTCGGACCTCATCCTCGTCGCCGCGCGCCCCTCGATGGGGAAGACCAGCTTCGTGCTGAACATCGCGCAGCACGTGGGCACGTCGACCGACATGACCGTCGGCTTCTTCAGCCTCGAGATGTCGAAAGAGCAGCTCTTCATGCGCATGCTCACGTCCGAGGCGCGCATCGATGCGCACCGCTTCCGCACCGGCCATCTGAACGAGAAGGACTACGGGCGGCTGTCCCACGCGCTCGGGACCCTCGCCGAGGCGCGCGTGTACATCGACGACACGGCCTCGATCGGCGTGCTCGAGATGCGCGCGAAGGCGCGGCGGCTCAAGGCGGAGCACGGCCTCCACCTCCTCATCGTCGATTACATCCAGCTGATGCAGGGGCGCGGCCGGTTCGAAAGCCGCCAGCAGGAGATCGCGTCGATTTCGCGATCGCTCAAGGGGCTCGCGAAGGAGCTGCAGGTGCCGATCGTCGCGCTGTCGCAGCTGTCGCGCGCCTCCGAGACGCGCGCGGATCACCGCCCGCAGCTGTCCGACCTGCGCGAATCCGGCGCCCTCGAGCAGGACGCGGACCTCGTGATGTTCATCTTCCGCGCAGAGCAGTACCGCGACGCCGACGGCGCCCCGAATCAGGAAGCCGAAGGCACGGCGGAGATCATCATCGGCAAGCAGCGCAACGGCCCCGTCGGCACGGCGAAGCTCGCGTTCATCAAGGAACACACGCGGTTCGAGAACCTTGCGCATGGTGCCTCGTGATCCGTCCTACCGTCGCCCGGGTTGACCTCGACGCCGTCCGCTCCAACCTCCGCGCAATCTCCAGCTTTCTCGCCGCTTCTCCACACACGACTCCGCCGGGCATCATCGCAGTCGTCAAGGCGAACGCGTACGGTCACGGCGCGGTGGAAGTCGCGCGCGCGCTCGAAGAGGCAGGCGCCGCGATGCTCGCCTGCGCCGACATCGAGGAAGGGGTCGTTCTGCGCACCGGCGGCGTGCGTATTCCCATCGTTGTCTTCGGCGCGCTCGGCGTCAGCGACCTGAGCGGTGTCTTCCAGCACGACCTCACGCCGACCATCTCCACGCCGTCCGCCGCCCGCGCCCTGCAGGCCGCGGCCGCGGCGCATTCGACGATCCTGACGTGCCACCTGAAGATCGACACCGGCATGAACCGGCTTGGCTTCCGGCACGACAATCTCGCGCGCACGCTGCCGGAGGTCGCCGCGAGCCCCAATCTCTTCCTCGACGCGATCTACACGCACTTCGCGACGGCGGATGAACCGGAGAGCCCGGCGTTCAACGCCCAGCGCGAGCGCTTCGACGCAGCCTGCGCGACGGCCGCAGCTCTCGGCATCACGCCGCGGCTTCGGCACGCCGCGAACAGCGCCGCGCTGCTCCGCGACGAGCGCGTGTGGCTGGACATGGTCCGCCCCGGACTGCTGCTCTACGGCATCGTCCCCCCGCCGTTTGCCTCGACGCTCCCATTGCGACCTGCCCTGTCACTCCACAGCCGTATCGTGCATGTGAAGGGGATCCGCCCCGGCGAAGGCACAGGGTACGGCCTGGAGCGCGTCGTCGATCGCCCATCGACCATCGCGGTCGTGCCGGCCGGATACGCGGACGGCCTCGATCGACGCCTCGCGGGCCACGGTTACATGCTGGTGCGCGGGCGCCGTGTGCCGATCGTCGGCTCTGTGTGCATGGACATGGCGATGATCGATGTGACCGGCACCGACGTTGCACCCGGCGATGAGGTGGTCATCATCGGTGAACAAGGGAGCGAGTCGATCGACGTGCGCGAAATCGCCGCCTCGATCGGGACCATTCCGTACGAATTACTGTGCAGGGTGGGCGCCAGGATCGAGCGGGTGTATGAGTAGCTCAAACTGCTGATTGATGATTGCTGAATGACGATTGACGATGCGATCATCGGAGAGCGAAACGCCGGAAGAAAATCAGCCATCAGCAATCGGCAATCAGAAATTCGTCAACCGTGAAACCAAAGACGATCTTCGCCTGCCAGGAATGCGGCGCGCAGTCGCAGAAGTGGCTGGGCCGATGCCCGGAGTGCG
>CAYZBZ010000375.1:0-3537 GCA_964476725.1 uncultured Vicinamibacterales bacterium | reverse complement strand
CAGGGGCTGCTGCCTCAGGGGCTGCTGCCTCAGGGGCTGCTGCCTCAGGGGCTGCGGCCTCGGGGGCGGACTCAGGTGCGGCGGCCGCCTCGACGGCTGCGGGCTCGACTGCGGCCTCTGCCTCTGCCGGTGCGGCTTCGGCGGGCTGAGCCTCTGCCGTTGCCTCGGCGAGGGCCGCGGCGTCTTCGTCCATCAGGCGCGCCATCTGATCTCCGGCGCCCGCGGTGAAGGAAGCCCCGGCGAAGAAGAGCGTGGTAAAGGCGGCCACGAGCGCGAAGCGCGCTGCGGGCCGGCGGCGGGCGACGTGGAGCTCCTGTGGCGCGTCCTCCGTCACGGGGTCGTCCTGCTCGTACTCCCAGTCGTCCCCACCGCGGCGGACGAGGGCGAACGCCGCGACGACCAGCAGGCCGAGCGGCAGAAGTGCTTTCAAAAAGATCGGTTTCCGTCTTGGCATCTGACCCAGCTCCTCCGTATCGGGCGCCGGGTTCTTGCCCGTCCGGCGCCTTTGAGTGTCTGACCGCGCCGCCAACGGTTTCCGTGTGAACCCTTCTTATCGGCAGCACCTTTAGCGGTTCTCACCCGTTCGGGGGAACTTGAAAAAAAAGTGCAAGAAGTCACCCTCATGGGGCTTCTCACATTCCGAACGCTGACGCAGAGTTGTCAGCGCAAGCGCAACATCGAACAGGCGAAGCGGCTCGCCGGTGAGAGAAAGGTTTCTCAACGTGAAGGACCGCAACGCCAACCGCAACACAATTTTCACCACACTCCGGGCAGCCACACATGCCCGGTCGTCCACCCGCTCTCTCCTGTCTGAAAGGAGGTGAATTACATGTTGAAGCTTTTCGTCGCCATTCAGGGCAAGCTCTCCGAGCTCCGCAATGAGGAGGGCCAGACGATGGCCGAGTACGGCGTCGTTCTCGCCGTGATCACGGTCTTCATCGTCGGCACGCTGGGAGTTCTCGCCACCGGCATCGACAACGCTCTGAAGGACGTCATTACGAGCCTGGCTTAAGCCAGTAAGCCACACCGGAGAGGAAACGACGATGTCCGAAGAACAGATCGTATTACAACAGGAAACTGGTCAGACAATGGCCGAGTACGCAGTTGTCCTGAGCGTGATCACCTTGGCAATCGTCTCGACTCTCTCTCTGCTGTCGGCATCGATGAACGCGGCGTTCGACCGAACGGTCGACATCTTCCGCCTCATCGGCTGACCGGCACGGCCTGACCGGTGGGCGCCTCGCTTCGATGAGGCGCCCACCGATCCCAACACGAAAGGGTCTACCGAAAAGTAATGAGCCGCCGCAACATCGCAGACGAAAGAGGCCAGGCGATCGTCGAGTTTGCGCTCGTCGTCCCGGTGCTGCTCGTGATCATGTTTGCGATCATGCAGTTCGGCGCGGTCTACAACGATTACGTGACGCTCACCGACGCCACCCGCGTCGGTGCGCGCAAGGCGGCGACGAGCCGGCACTCCGCCACGGCCAGGGCCGACGCGGAGGACGCCGTGCGGAGTTCTGCTGCCGATCTCGATCAGGCCGACCTCGACGTGAACGTCGCCTCGGTCTGGGAGCACGGCGAGGACGTCATCGTCGAGGCCATGTATCCGTACGAAGTCAACCTGCTGGGGTTGGTCGTGGCGTCGGGCCAACTTGAAAGCACAACCACGGAGCGTGTGGAATGAACAACCTTCGCAGCGACCGCGGTCAGGCCACGGTCCTCACCGTCATTTTCCTCATCGTGCTGCTCGGCGCCGCCGCGCTCGTGCTGGACGTCGGCTCGTGGTTCCGCGAGCAGCGCGGCACGCAGTCGACCGCCGACGCCGCAGCCCTCGCGGCCGCGCAGGCACTCCCGGACAGCACCGGTGACGCAGGCATCCTCGCCGACGAGTACCTGACCAAGAACGGCGGCGGCGCCGCCGTGGTCGGCTTCAGCTCGGGTCCCGTCGCGAACGACACCGTCACCGTCGAGGTGGAGCGCGAGGCGCCAGGCATCTTCGCCAAGATCTTCGGGATCGAGTCGGTCACCGTCGGCGCCAAGGCGACCGCGCGGTCGGGAGGCCTGGATGCCGCACGCTGGGTCGCTCCGATCGCCGTCAACCTGAAGCATGAGAAGCTGCAGTGCGGCGGCCCGCCGAGCAAGCCGACCCCGTGCTTCGGCGATCTGACGGAGATCGAGCTCGAGAACCTGCACAAGCCGGGTTCCGGTGACGCCGCCGGCGCGTTCGGCCTGATCAATCTCGATCAGAGCGACAGCGGGAGCGTGGGCGGGTCGACGCTCGGCGACTGGATCATGCGCGGGTTCGACGCGTATCTCGAGCCGGGCCGGTACACGTCGGTGCCGTCGGCTAAGTTCAACGATTCGCACGTCCGGGGTGCGCTTGCTGCTCGTATCGACGGTGACCGTGAATTGCTGTTTCCGATTTACAAGACCATTTCCGGTTCAGGATCCAACGCAATCTACGACGTGGTCGGCTGGGTCGGGTTCACCGTGACGAAGTACCAGGCATCCGGCAGCACCGGCAAGGTCTGGGGTTCGTTTACGAAAGTTCTTTGGGAAGGCGTTCAGTCCAACTCCGGTAGCAATCTGAATTTCGGTACGCGCACGATCGAGCTCGTCGGATAACAACTAGAAACGAGAAAGGCGCTCATGACGTACAGGGTCAAGAACATCACTATCGCCGTCGCGTTGGCCCTCGTCGCTGCCTTGCTGACGAGTTTCTACGTGACGAATTACCAGCGTACCGTCCGCAAGGACGAGACGAACGTTCCCGTGTGGGTCGCGGCGCGCGACATCCCGGCCGGCACGTCGGGTACCGCGATCGAGAGCAAGGGGATGCTGAAGAAGAGCGAGATCGTGCGTCGCAGCGTCGTCCCCGGCGCGATCTCGAACCCCGAACAAGTCGCGCAGCTCGTCTCGACGCAGCCGATCTTCGCGGGTGAGCAGGTCTCGACGCGCCGCTTTGCGACGCCGTCCCAGCGCGGAATCAAGTCCCAGCTGACCGGCGTACAGCGGGCGCTCGCCGTCCCGGGCGACGAGCACCAGCTGCTCGCGGGCACGCTCAAGGCCGGCGACAAGGTCGATGTCGTCGCCTCCTGGACGTACCCCGAAGGGAGCTCGCAGCACTACACCCGGATCATCCTCCGCGACATCCAGGTGCTGCGGTCGCCGATCGGCGGCGGCACATCCGAGAAGATCAGCGCGCCGCGCGACGGTGGGTATGCCGCCACACTGGCGGTGACCGACACGCAGGTGCAGAAGCTGTACTGGGCGATGAAGAACGCCGAGTGGCACTTCGAGCTGCGTCCGGCGGTCGACGCCGCCGACAGCCCCGAGAACGTCGAGAGCTCGTACTCGCTGCTGCGCGAGGGTGTCCGCCCCAAGCAGCTCGAGGACGCGGGCGTCGCCAACGCAGGAGGCAACTGATGAACGAGAGCACCCGCATCTACGTCACGGGCTCCTGCGATGGGCTCGACCGCCTCCGCGAGGGCCTCGCAACCCATCCCGACCTCGATTTCGTCGGCTGGAGCGAGAACG
>CAYZBZ010000374.1:0-3538 GCA_964476725.1 uncultured Vicinamibacterales bacterium | reverse complement strand
CGGAAGCCCGTCGCTCCAGCCATGCTCGTACACGAGCTCCATGAACTCGCTCATGTCGTGGGCTTCGTAAACCTTCGATGTCAGTTCCACACCGTGCCTCCCTGATCGTGGCGCACTCGACGCCATCGCTACGTCCCCGCCGGCGCGGGTGCCCTCATCTGCGAGCGGACAGGAGGAATCCGGCGGCCCGCTCGGCCACCTCCTCGGCCTTGCGCTCCAGGACGTCCGGCGGCTCCTGGTCGGGCAGATCACGGGCGTAGATTAGGAGCGGAGCGTCAGGCATTCCGACCTGCGCGACCTGGAGTCGCGCCAGCATCGCGAACGGCTCGTGCACGAGGGCCACGGCGGGAACGCCCGCCCGGATGATGTTGACCGTGTCACGCACGGTCGCGGTTGCGCAGGACCCTCAGCCGCCCACGCCGACGAAGACGTAGTCGACGCGACGCGCCAGGTCGGCGATGTCGGGCGGAGGGGCCACGTTCCAGGTACTCGTCTTGTACAGGCGATGGATCTCCGAGGGTCGGAACCTCGCCTCCGCGATCTTCTCGAACACCGGCCAGAACTTCACGGACGATGCGTGCTGACTCCAGAGGAACCCCATCCGCCTGCCCTCGAGCGAGGGCAGTACTCGAACGGTCTCCCCGGCCGGCGCCGCGTTGATGTCGGCGAGCGGACTGCGGACCCTGATCGTCATGTGTCCTCCCGCGGCCTCATTCCGCCCAGGGCAGGATGAGCGGCTTGATCTCCCGGAACGCCCGCATGTTCTGGATGGCCTCGTTGATCTTCGCGAGCGGATAGCGCGTGGTGAGCATCGCCTCGAAGTCGAAGCGATCGCCGGTGCGGCGAACGAACTCGAGCGCTTTCCAGAACTGGCCGATGTCGGCCGACTGCACGCCGAGGATCGTCGCCTGCTTGCGCACGATAAGCGCCGCCTGCACCGGCGTCAGCGGCCCGCCGAGCTGGCCGACGACGGCGTACCGGCCGCCCGGTCGCAGGAAGTCGAGACCTTCCGCGAAGGCGAGGGGCGCGCCGGACAGCTCGAAGACGACGTCCGCCCCGGCGCCGCCGGTCAGCTCCCTCACGCGCGCGAGGCGTGCCTCGGCGGTCGGCAGCTCCTCGACCGACACCACCGCGCGCGCCCCCCAGCGCTTCGCGAGCGCTAGACGCTGCGAGGGGGCGCCGATCACGATCAGATCGCGAACTCCCGCGTCTGCGGCCACCGCGGTCGCGAAGAGACCGAGCGGGCCCGCGCCCTGGATCACGACGCACTCGTGGGTCTCGATGCGGCCGAGCCGGTCGAAGGCGTGGATGACGGTCCTGAGCGCGCAGCTTGCCGCGGAGGCGACCCCGTCCGGCACGACATCGGGAATGCGCACGCGCCCCGAGGCCGGAAAGACGTAGCAGTACTGCGCAAACCCGCCCACGAGGTAGGGGAAACGCTCGCAGTTCGTGCGCATGTACTGCTTCTTCCGCCGGCACATCGTCGGCATGTTCTTCACGCGGCACTCGTAGCATTGCCCGCAGTACACGTGCGTCCACAGCAGGCGGTCGCCTTCCTTCAGCGGCTGGCCGATGGAGTCCTCACGCGGCCCCGGCCCGAAGGCGACCACGGTGCCCATCATCTCGTGGCCCAGAATGATGGGCAGCGTTACGGGCACGAGCGCCTGGACCAGCCCATCCCACTGATGAACGTCGGAGCCGCAGATGGAGGCCACGTCCACGCGCACGAGCAGCGCGTTCGGCTCGAGCTCGCTCTGCTGCGGCACCGGAAGCTCGCGGATCTCGATCGGCTCGCCAAAGGCGGTGACGACCGCGGCGCGAGACGTCTTTGGAAAGCTCATCGGGCAGCTCCTTTCACGCGATCTGGATGACGCCGGGCTCGACTCGCTTGAACCGGTCGGCGACCTGGGGATCGTGCCCGGCCACCACCAGGCGCTCGGTCCCGGCCAGCGCGTCGATCGTCTCGAAGGCGGCGTACATCTCCGGCAGGTTCGTGATGATCTGCACCGGCTGCCGCCGCTCGATGTTCTGGTAGAAATGCGAGGCGTCCGAGGCGAGCACGACGCGGCCGCGCGCCGTATCGACGCTGACGATCTGGAGCCCCGCGGTGTGGCCGCCCACGCGGTGCACCCGGAGGCCCGGCAGTACCTCGCGATCTCCCTCGATCATTCGAATCCGCGAACCGTAATTCAGCGTGACGAGGTTCGCGATCGAGCCCGTGTTCGCGGCGTCGCGGAACCCGGGATACCGGGCGTAGGGCCCGGCCCAGAAGGCGACCTCTTCGCGCTGGATCCAGAACTCGGCCGAGGGAAAGACGGTGTGGCCGGCCCAGTGGTCATAGTGCAGATGCGTGATGAGCGCGAGCGGGATGTCGGCCGCCTTCACTCCGACCCGCTCCACCATGGCCGCCGGGCTCACCCAGTTCCGGATCCCCCGATGGCTCGCGTCGTCGTCGAGGAAGCCGGTGTCGACGAGCACGGGGTGCGGGCCACCGAGGATCAGCCACACGTAGTAGTGCAGGGTGACCGGGTCGTGGGACGCCTCGCGGAAAAAGAAGTTGCAGGCCGCGATGTCCCGCTCGGCGTACTTCAGCGCGTAGACTTGGTACATGCTCGTGTCTCCGGAGGCGTCCATGAGTCGGGGCGGTGACGGGTGAGAGGGGCCTCCCGGCGCGTGACCATCGGTCAGCGTGCTCCCTGCTCCAAGAGCGTCCGGGCCCGGCGGATGTGCTCCCGCATGAGCGTTTCCGCGAGCGCGCCGTCGCGCGCCTGCAGCGCAGCGAGGATCTTGCGGTGCTCGTCGAACGCCTGGGGCGCGCGGCCCGGGACGGCGCCCGCTCGATAGCGATAGATGCGGATGAGGTGATACATCTCGCCGCACAGCAACTCGACGATTCGCCGGTTTTTCGCGCCGTGCGCGATCCGGTAGTGGAAGTCGTAGTCGCCCGGCTCCTGGTAGTAGGCTTCGCCGGCTTTGAGCGCCTCGTCGTCGCTGTGCCGCTCGAGCACGGCCTCCACGGCCGCGATCTCGCTGTCGGTCATCCGCTCGGCTGCCAGGCGGCAGGCCATCCCCTCCAGCGCCTCACGGATGTCGAACACCTCGAGCAAGTCGTCGACGGACAGCGTGACCACCCGCGCACCGACGTGCGGGATGATCTCGAGGAGCCCACGGCCCTCGAGCCGCCGGATCGCCTCCCGTAGCGGGCCGCGGCTGATCCCGAAGGTCTTGGCCAGGAGCACCTCGCTGATCCTGGTGCCCGGCGCAAGATCGCCTTTCATGATGGCCGTCTCGATGCTGTCGAGCGCCCTATCCGCCAGCGTGCGGACTTCTAGAGCTTCAAATCCGTCCATCGTCGACTGTCAACAGAGCACAGATGACTGTTCTCTGTCAAGTGTGATATGGTGCCGGCCAGCAGATGTGGCCATGTCCTCGGCCTCTGACTCAAGGGTGAGCCGAGAAGGAGGGGTGCGCAGTGCCGGAAGCCGGCGTGATTGTGGTGGGAGCGGGGAACGCGGCGCTCGCGGCAGCCGTGTCGGCG
>CAYZBZ010000373.1:0-3547 GCA_964476725.1 uncultured Vicinamibacterales bacterium | reverse complement strand
GCCCGCGCCTTGTCCCCGACCCCCGCCCCCGCCTCGTCCGCCGCCGCCGCACCCCGAGAGCGTCGCCGCGCTCGCGCATTCGACGGCCAGGCTCGCGGCCTCCTTCTCTTCTGGCGTCAGCGGCGGATCGACGACCGGCGTCGTCTTGAGACGCTGCGCGTGGAGCGCGTATGCGGCCCGCGCTTCCTCGGTTAGGGCCGCCGCCTTCTTGTCGATGGCCGCCTCGATCGGGGCAAGGCGCGCGGACGCGCCTGCGGGATCCGGGTACAGCACGGCGGACGAACGAATCACTGCTTTCTCGACATCCGCCTGGTGCCGGATGCTGACGCGCGCGTCCTTCCACGCGGCGTGCAGCGCCCCGGCCGAAGCCGCGTCCGCCAGGTAGCTCACGCCCTTGCGCTCGGAATCTCCCATTCGCTCGGTCCCGCGCCCGAGGTTCTCGGTCGTGACGCGGCCGGCCATGTCTTCGCCGCCGGTGGCCAGCACCGCGAGCGCGCCGGTGCCGACGATCGCCGCGCGCTTGTACTGCGTCGGGTCCTGTTTGTCCGGCGTATCGCCGGACGAGTGGTACCACATGTCCGGCCACGTGATGAACATGACGGCCGGAATCCCGCGCTGCATGTAGGTGACGTGATCGCTCGAGCCGTAGTGCTTGTCGATCTTGATGTAGAAGGCGTCGCTGCTCCCGTACGGAGACGTGATGTTCACGCTGGGCACGTAGCCGTTGGCGCGGTACCGCACGCGCTCGCGCGTGAGCTCGGAGACGTACTCCATCATGCTCTGGCCGATGTCGTTGATGTAGGAGGGAAACGTATCGGGCGTGCGCTGCATGATCCAGTAGCTGCGGCTCGTCGTCAGGCGGATGCCTTCCATGTCGAAGTTCAGGTCCCCGACGATGTTCCGGGCCTTCCCGGGGTGCGCGTTGAGCCACGCGCTCGTGCCGCTGATCTCCGGCAGCCACTGAAAGTTGATCGTGCGCCTCGGCCTCGGCAGCTTGCCCTCGTTGATGAGCTTGATGTACGCGCGCCCGATCTCGAGCGTCAGCGCGCAGCCGGAATTGTCGTCGTTCGCCCCCTGCTTGATGTAGCCCTCGTACAGGTGACCGGAGACGGCCACTTCCTGCGTCGTGCTGCCGTCGCCGGCGATCTCGGCGTGCACGACCTCCATCTTGCCGGGCACCGTCTCCGCCTTGACGATCGAGCGAATCGTGATGCGCTGTCCGCGTCCCATCCTCAGCGCGAGGTCGCGGCCGACGTTGGGCTCGAGGGCCCAGCCGAAGGTCGGCGACGTCGCCCCGGCAGGCGGCGTAAAGCGGGTCTCCGGAATCTGGTTGGAATACTCGGTCGGGCGCAGCGCGGTGTAGCCAAGAACGCCCACCGCCCCTTTCTGCGCGGCCGCCGCGAACGTGCCGGTGCCGCTCGAACACAGCACCACCTTGCCGGCCAGATCCTTGCCCTCGTAGTCCTGCGGCCGGCACACGCCGGCATCGACGAGATCGCCGGACACGTCCCCGCTTGGCGTCCCCTCGCCGAGCGCCAGGGCGATGTCGTGGATGTCGTACAGCTTTCGCGTGTCGGGCCGGCCGGTGCTGCCGGTCGCGGTCATCCACAACTCGCCGACGCTCGGCTGCCATACCTGGCCGCCAGGGAACGTCTCGATGCGCACGTTGCTGTAGCCGTACTCTTTCGCGAACCGGGCCATGACCTCGCTTTCGCGCAGGGTGCCCTGGTACTCGCTCACGGGTCGCACGCGCTGATACGGCACCAGCTCGAGAAGGTGGTGCATGGCCCGATCGCCGGACGCCTCGTTGATGATCGCGCGCATCTGCTCAGACGAGAGCAGCGTGCGGTCCTCGCGCTCCTGCGCGGGCATGGACGCGGCGGCCAGCAGGCAGGCTCCCGCCGCGGCCGCCAGTGTTCGGAATCTCATCGCATCTCTACTTTCCCCTTCGCGCGCACCATCAGCACGGGGATCTGGACGTTGTGGCGCACGCGATCGGCCGTGCTGCCGCGGAGCAGGTCGTTCAGAAAACGGTGCCCGTGGGTCGACATCGCAATCAGGTCGACGGATTCCTCGGTGGCGACCTTCACGAGCTCCGTCGCCGGGTCGCCCATCTCGAGCCGGGCGCGCGTCTCGAATCCACGCTGCGCCATGTCCTCGCACAGCCGCCCGAGGTACTCGCGGTCTTCGTGGATCTCTTCCGATTCGCGCAGCTTCAAATCGTCGAAATGCCGCGCCGCGAAGCCGTCGGCGACGTGCACGAGGAGCAGCCGCGCGCCCGTCAGACGCGCGAGCGACTCGATGTGCGTGAGCACCGCGCCGTCGGCGTCCGAGTGTTCGATGGCGACGAGGATGTTCTTGTACATAACCCCTACGAGAAAAACGTCTGCCACAGGAGCCACGCGTTCAGAGCCGCGATCAGAATCGCCACCGGCCAGGCGAGCGCGAGCATCCACGCCGGCGCGGCGAGCGGCCCCATCTTCCGCTTGTCCCCCGTGAACAGCACGAGCGGGAACACGGCGAACGGCAACTGCAGGCTGAGCAGGACCTGGCTGAAGATGAGCAGCGATCCGATCCCACGCTCGCCGTACAAGTACACCGTGATGAGCGCCGGGATGATCGCGATGAGCCGCGTGATGAGCCGGCGCAGCCACGGGCGCAGGCGAATGTTGAGAAACCCTTCCATCACGATCTGGCCGGCCAGCGTCCCCGTCAGCGTCGCATTCTGGCCGGAGAACAGCAGCGCCACCGCGAAGAGGGTGCTGGCGAGCTGCGTGCCGAGCAGCGGGGCGAACAGCAGGTACGCGTCCGAGATGTCCGCCACGTCCTGGTGGCCGGTGCCGTGGAACGTGGCCGCGGCGACGACGAGGATCGCGCCGTTCAGGAACAGCGCGAACATCAGCGCGACCGTGGAGTCGATCGTGGCGAACCGGACGGCCTCGCGCCGGTCCTCCGCGCTGTCGCGGTACTGGCGTGTCTGGATGATCGACGAGTGCAGGTACAGGTTGTGCGGCATCACCGTCGCACCGAGAATCCCTACCGCGATGTAGAGCATGTCGGCGTCGCCTACGATGCCGGGACTCGGCACGAATCCCTTCAGCACGCCGACGAGGTCCGGCCTGGCCAGCCCGAGCTGGATCGCGAAGCATCCGGCAATCCCGAGGATCAGCACCACGACGAGCGCCTCGACGTAACGGAACCCGTACTGCTGCATGTAGAGCACGAGCAGCACGTCGAGCGACGTGAGGCAGACTCCCCACATCAGCGGCAGCCCGAACAGCAGGTTCAGCGCGATGGCCGACCCGATGACCTCGGCGAGATCGCACGCGGCGATGGCCACCTCGCACAGCAGCCACAGCACGATAGTCGCCGGGCGGGAGTAGTGATCGCGGCACGCCTGCGCCAGATCGCGTCCGCTCGCGATCCCGAGCCGCGCCGCCAGCGCCTGCAGCAGGATCGCCATCAGGTTCGACAGCATGATCACGCTGAGCAGCGTGTAGCCGTAACGCGCTCCGCCGGCGAGGTCGGTCGCCCAGTTGCCGGGGTC
>CAYZBZ010000372.1:0-3572 GCA_964476725.1 uncultured Vicinamibacterales bacterium | reverse complement strand
GACCAGCAGCCCGAGGTCCCTGAACTCGACGTCCTTCGACAGCAGGCGATGCGTGCCGACGATGATCTCGACCTTGCCGGCCTTCAGGTCCTCGAGCGTCTGCTTCTGCTCGGCTTTGGTCCTGAACCGGCTGACCATGTCGATGCGGACCGGGAACGCGGCGAAGCGACCGTTCAGCGTCTTCAGATGCTGGAAGGCCAGCACCGTCGTCGGCGCGAGAAGCGCCACCTGTTTGCCGTCCATCACCGCCTTGAAGGCCGCCCGCATCGCCACTTCCGTCTTGCCGTAGCCGACGTCGCCGCACAGCAGACGGTCCATCGTGGTCGGCGACTCCATGTCCCCTTTGATGTCCGCGATCGCGTTGGTCTGATCGACCGTCAGCTCCCACTCGAACGAGTCTTCGAACTCCTGCTGCCAGTGCGAATCGGGGCTGAACGTGTGCCCGGCCATCGCCTTGCGCGCGGCGTAGAGCTTCAACAGCTCCTCGGCCATGTCGCGCATGGCCTTCCTCACGCGGGTCTTGGCCTTCTCCCACGTGGTGCCGCCAAGCTTGTCGAGCGAGGGACGTGAGGCGCCGGTGTATTTCTGGACGAGGTCGAGCCGCTCGACCGGGACGAAGAGCTTGTCGTCGCCCGCGTAGCGCAGCTCCATGAACTCCTGCGGCGCCAGGCTGACGTCGATGCGCTTCAGGCCGACGAACACGCCGATCCCGTGGTCGACGTGAACGACGAGGTCACCGACCTTCAGGTCGCGAAAATCGGACAGGAACGTCCGTGTCGCGGACCGGCGCCGCTCGTGCGTCTTCCGCTCTTCTTCGAAGACGTCGGTTTCGGCCCAGAACTGAAGACCAGCCTCGGGCAGGCGGAAGCCGCGCGACAGGTGGCCGATTCCGACCAGCACCGAGGCGGTGCGCACGTCTTCGGCGCGCTCGATGGGCGCCGCGTAGACCTCGTAGTCCGCCAACAGCTCGATGGTGCGCTCGGCGCGCCCCGCGGAGTTGGCGATGAAGACGATGGTGTCGCCGGCCTCGCGCCCGCGCCGGATCTCCGCCACCCAGTCGGGGACGCGCCCTGCGAACTCCAGCGCAGGCTGACACGTGATGTGCACCGCATCCTCTATCGACAGCAGCTCGAGCGCGGTCGCGCTGTCGAGCCAGGTGGCGGCTTCGTCCCAACCGATGATCAGCTCGGGCGGCGGCGGCACACGGTTTCCCTTCGCGAGAGCCTCGCCGTGGCTCGCGTGGATCTGCTGCGTGAGCTTTTCGCCGTGGGCTCGCACGTCGTCGGGTTCCGAGACGAGCACGGTTGGATGGCCGTTGGCCCACAGGTAGTCGAAGGCCGTCGCGGAGCGATCGGGAGCGTCCGACTCGGCGAGCAGCTCCTGCAGCGGCGCGACCGCGGCCTGATCGAGGACGGCCGTCGAGCGCTGGGTGGCCGGATCGTATGAGCGAATCGATTCGATGTTGTCGCCGATGAACTCCAGGCGAATCGGCTCCTTCGCGCCAGCCGGATAGAAGTCCACGACGCCGCCGCGGACACAGAACTCACCCGACTCGTCGACCGGGTCCTGCCGAACATAACCCGCAGCGACGAGCAGATCCCCAAGATCGACGGGGGAGAGGTCCTGCCCCGGGGTGAGCGTCATGGCCGCCGCGTTGAGACGCTCCGGCGCGCTGACCCTCGGCAGCAGCGCCGCGGCGGAGGCGATGACGAGCCGTGCGTGGTTCTCGGTCAGCGCGTGCAGCGCTCGGGCGCGCGCCGACGCGATGTCGAAGTGAGGCGTCAGCCCCCGGTACGGGTCGATCTCATGGGACGGGAAGGGCAGGACCGCCCGTTCGACTTCGGCGTCCGACAGCCCCTCCAGCGCGGAGAAGAAGAACCTCGCGTCGCGGGTCATCGTCTCGACGTCCGCGTCGGTCGGCACGACGAGGACCGTTCGACCCTTCTCTCCGGCAGCGGCGGCGAAGAGCGCCTTGGCCGGGCCGTTCAGTCCCGATACGCGTGGCGCGGGCACACCAAGCCGGAGACGGCTGGCGGCCGATTTCAGCAGCGAGCGAAGCGTAAGAGAGCTGGATGTGTAGGACGACACAGTGCGCGCGGTCTCAAAGCTCGAACCTTCAATTTTACCGCATTGCGCGGACTAGCCGGCGTTGCGGATCCGTTCGACGATCGTGGTCGTGGAGTAGCCAGGCTCAACAGGGACGCGCACGACCCGTCCCCCGCGAGCTTCCACTGTCTCGCGCCCGACGATCTGGTCCGCCGGCCAGTCGGCCCCTTTCACGAGGATGTCCGGCTGCACCAGGCTGATGATGCCGGCGGGCGTGTCTTCGTTGAAGATCACGACCGCGTCGACAGAGGACAGCGCCGCAAGCACCTCCGCACGCTCGTCCTGCGAGTTGATGGGACGGCGGGGTCCCTTGTTGCGCCGTACCGACTCGTCGGCGTTCAGCCCGATGATGAGCAGGTCGCCGAGCGCACGGGCCTCCTGCAGGTATCGCACGTGCCCAGGATGCAGCAGATCGAAGACGCCGTTGGTGAACACCACCCGGCGGCCGGCGGCGCGCTCGGCGGCGACGAACGCCGAGACGCGCGCGTCGGTCATGATGCGCGCGGCGCTGGGCAGATCGATGGTCATTTCTGCTCGGGGGCGCGGGCAAACGTCAGCGAGTCGGAGAAGTGCCACTCGTGGCGGGGGCGGTAGATGCCCACGTCTTTCGTGCGCGACTTGACGCGGAAGGTATAGAGCAGGCGGTGATAGTCGTACGGGTAGCCGTCGAGCTTATGAATCGCCACGTCGAGCTTGTACGTGCCCTCGACGAGGTCGAGGCTCTCGATCGTGAAACGGGCCTCCGCGTCGCCAAAAATGCGGACGGCCTTCAGCTCCTCGATGCTGGTGTTCGTTCCGTAACAGCAGACCCCTTCGGCGTTGAAGATCCCGATGCCGATCACGAAGTCGTCGATCGCGACGGGCGACCGCAGACCGACACGGACCGTCAGCGGCTGGCCGCTGTGAAAGACGTGGCCGGCGGCGCCGTCTGGCCCGGAGAGCTGGACGTCCGTAATCTCGATCTCGCGCGATCCCCAGCGTCCTTCGGTCGCGCGGAACATGTCGGCGGGGCCTTCGGCGGTTTCGATTGGATGATCCGGGAGCACGGCGCTCAACGGCTCGTCAGGGGAAATCGTTTCCGCCGATTCCTGCGCCTTCGCATCTCCCGCCGCGAGGTGCTGCTCTTCGCCGACCTCAACGTCCGTGATGTAGGCGCCGACCACCCGTTTCGGATCGCCGATGCCCTTCAGTCGTCCGCCGTCCATCCAGAGCGCCTCATCGCAGAAGCGCTCCACCATGCCGAGAGCGTGGGTCACGAGGAGAATCGTCTTGCCGCGGCGCTTGAACTCCGCGAACGTGTCGAGGCACTTGTGGGTGAAGCCCTCGTCGCCGACGGCGAGCACTTCGTCGACGAGGAGCACGTCGGGATCGACGTGGATCGCGACGGCAAAGCCCAGCCGCATGTACATGCCGGACGAGTAGGTCTTCACGGGCGCGTCGATGAAGTCCCGCATTTCGGCGAACTC
>CAYZBZ010000371.1:0-3590 GCA_964476725.1 uncultured Vicinamibacterales bacterium | reverse complement strand
TCAGGATCGCGGGGATGTCGGAGGCGACGAAGAACTCCTGGTCGCCGAGGCCGACCACGATCGGCGGGCCGTTGCGCACGGCCACGATCTTCTCCGGGTCGTCGGCGGAGATCAGCACGAGCGCGAACAGGCCGCGCATGTACAGCAGCGCCCGCCGGACGGCATTCTCCAGTCCGTCGTCCTTCATCTCGCGCTCGACGAGGTGCGCGACGATCTCCGTGTCGGTCTCGGTGACGAACGTGTGCCCTTCCTTCTGCAGCTGCTGCTTCAGGTCCAGGTAGTTCTCGATGATCCCGTTGTGGACGACGACGATCCGGCCCGTGCAGTCGCGGTGGGGGTGCGCGTTTTCTTCGGTCGGGCGGCCGTGCGTCGCCCACCGCGTGTGGCCGATGCCGTACTCCCCGTCGATCGGCGACGCCGCGATCACCTCCTCGAGGCGCGCGAGCTTGCCGGCGCTCCGCCGCAGATCGATGGAGCCGTCACGGACGACGGCGACCCCGGCCGAGTCGTAGCCGCGGTATTCGAGGCGGCGCAGGCCGTCGATGAGAATCGGAACGACCTGCTTCGAGCCGATATATCCAATAATCCCGCACATTACGTTTTCGCTTTCCGGTTCCTGGCCACCCAGCCGACTTTGTTCACCTGCTTGCCGCGGCCGATCGCAAGACTGTCCGCGGGCACGTCGTCCGTGATCGTCGACCCGGCGGCGACGTACGCGCCCTTGCCGATGCGGACCGGGGCGATGAGCTGGCTGTCGCTGCCGATGAACGCGCCGTCTTCGATCACCGTCGGGTGCTTCGACACGCCGTCGTAGTTGCACGTGATCGTGCCTGCCCCCACGTTCACCTGATCGCCGATGGTCGCGTCGCCGAGATACGCGAGGTGGCTCGCCTTGGAGCCGCGGCCCAGGGAGGTCTTCTTCAGCTCGACGAAGTTGCCGACGTGCGCGTCCTCGCCGATGCTCGATTGCGGCCTGAGGTGGGCGAAGGGTCCCACGCGCGCACCCCGCGAGACATGCGAATCGACGATCACGCAGAAGTTGTTGATCGACACTCCGTCGCCGATCGTGGAGTCCACGATGCGGACACCGGAATGGATCTCGCACCGCGAGCCAATCTGCGTGCGCCCTTCGAGGTACACGCCAGGGTGGATGACCGTGTCGGCGCCGACGGTCACGTCCGGGTCGATGAACGTGGTCGCGGGATCGACGATCGTCACCCCGGAGGTCATCAGCTCATCGTTTTTTGTCGCTCGAAGAATTCCCGCCACGTCGGCCAGCTCCCTGCGGCTGTTGACGCCGAGGATCTCCCGCGGGTCCTCGACGTTGACGGTTTCGACCGTGAGCCCGCGGGCCCGGTAAATCGTCACAAGGTCGGGCAGATAGTACTCGCCTTGCGCGTTCGATGATCCGATCTCGCCCAGCGCGGCGAAGAGCGGCGCGATGTCGAACGCGTAGATGCCGCTGTTGATCTCGCGGATCTCGCGTTCGGCCGGCGATGCGTCCTTGTGCTCGACGATCGCCGCAATCGGCCCGGCCTGACCCGCCGAGGGCGGATCGCGCACGATCCGTCCGTACCCGGCCGGGTCAGGGACGGTGGCCGTCAGCACCGTGGCCGCGGCGCGCCGCGCCTCGTGCGTCCGAACGAGCGCCGCCAGCGTGGCCGCGCGCAAGAGCGGCACGTCGCCGGACAGCAACAGCAGCGTCCCGCGCGCTCCCTGCAGCAGCGGTTCCGCCTGCAGCAGCGCGTGCCCGGTGCCGAGCTGCGGTTCCTGCACGGCAAAGGACAGCCCCTGCCGTTTCCCAAGCGCCTGCTTCAGTTGATCGGCACCGTGACCGACGACAACGACGACCGATGAGGGGGAGAGGGAGGCGGCGGCGCGCAGCACGTGCTCGATGAGCGCCAGCCCCGAGGCGCGATGCAGCACTTTGGGCAACGCGGACGTCATCCGCATCCCCTTGCCGGCGGCGAGTACTACGATGTGGATGTCGGACGGATGTGACATGGACAGAAGCTAGTGTAGCTCCCGCAATGGCGGCCGCCGGCGATTTCAGCGGCGCCTTGCGGCCCGGCGGCGGTTCGGCGCCGGGGGAGTATCGAGAACGGTGCGGAAGCTGTGGTGCCCGCGAATCGATTCCAGGTCCGGGTCCTGCCGCGCGAGGCCGCGGTTTTCCGGATTCAGGGCGATTGCCTGCCGGAGGTGATCGAGCGCTTCGTCCGTCCGCCCCCGCATGCCCAGCGCCACCGACATGATGTAGTGGGCGTGATCGCTCTCCGGGTCCTCGGCAAGGGCCCGCTGAAGATGATCGAGCGCGCCGGCATGATCGCCGGAGTTGAGCGCCACGGTGGCCGCATACACGCGCTCCGCGGGGGTCTTGGGCGTGGAGGGCTGACGGGATGTCTCCCGTTCGCAGACGCGCAGATAGAGGCGGGCGCGTTCCAGCAGCTCGCGCTCCTCCGGGTAGCGCTCGAGGACGGTTCTGAAGAACGTGGCGGCGGCCTGGAAGTCGTGCCGCTGGAGGGCCTGGACCCCGCGTTCATAAATGGCGACGGCCTCGTAAAAACCGGGCTTCCGGGTCGCTGGCGGCGGCGGGGGCGGTGGCTGGACAGGCTCGCGCGTCCCAGGCGCGCTCCGCCTCGGTCGGGCGGGAGCCGCCTTCTTTGGGGGCCCCTTTTTCTTCTTCTTCTCGGTCCGCTTGACGGGCCGCGCCGCTCGTGCGGTCGTCCTGACGGACCGGCGCTGTTTCGCCATGCGCCTCCTGACGGGGTGGCCGGGACTCAGACAGTAACAAAAGAAGTTCAGGAGGGTCAAGCCGGGCCTACGAAAACCAGGTCGAATGTGATAATTAGGTCATTCGGCAGATTCTTTCGCCTGCTCCAACATGGCAAATACCTCTCTGGCCGGCAGGCCGTACTTCAAGGCGAGAGTCCGCAGGGCTTCCCGGCGGGAAGCGCCGCCGATATCTGTCAATTGACCAAACTGATGGGCCAGCTCAGAGCCGCATGGAGCTGACTCAAGCCTCACACTATTAGGTTGAATGCCAGATATTATGATCGTAAACTCGCCTCTCTCTTCAGTCAGAAGTTCAAGATACGCTGATATCGGTCTAACGACCAACTCTTCGTGGGCCTTTGTCAACTCTCGACCGACCGCGATCACCCGATCGCCCAGGACTGCCAGCATGTCCTCCAGGGTTCTACGAATCCGATGCGGCGCTTCGTACAGGACCAGCACACGGCTCTCGGTCGCCACCCGCTGAAGCCAGACTTTTCTGGCATTTGACCGCGGCGGCGGAAACCCCAGGAAGATGAACTCCCGTTCGACCAGACCCGAAGCCGACAGGGCGGCCAGCACCGCGCTTGCTCCCGGCACCGGCTCCACCCGAATGCCGGCGGCATGGGCGGCCGCAACCAGGTGGCTTCCGGGATCGGAGACGACGGGGGTCCCGGCGTCGGAGACGAGCGCAATCGATTCACCCGCCTGCAGGCGTGCAATCAGCGCGGGGGTTTTCGTCCGCTCGTTGTGCTCGTGCAGACTCGTCGTGCGCGTCGAGATGGAGTAGTGTTGAAGGAGGCGCGCCGTCCGGCGGG
>CAYZBZ010000370.1:0-3617 GCA_964476725.1 uncultured Vicinamibacterales bacterium | reverse complement strand
TCGTCCTTGCCGATGTTCGAGCCCATGTCCTTGCGATCCATGTGGGGGCAGGACAGGTTCAGCTCGAAGGCGTCGGCGCCCGCGTCCTGGCATGCCGTCGCCAGCGTCTGCCAGTGACGGAGCTCGCGGTCATTCCCCGATCCAGCCATGATTGACGCGACCAGCACGCGGTTCGGGTGCGCCTGTTTGATCCGCGCGAGGCGAGGCAGCCACCAGTCGAGCGGCTTGTCCGAGATGAGCTCCCAGTTCCACGACGAGTGGAGCGAGGCGCCGGGGAGCTTCTGCATCGTGAGGCGGTACGAGTCCGGGCTGGCGCGGATGAACTTGGTCTTCGGCCCGGCGACGTTGGCGACCGGATGCAGCCCGATCGTCTTGGTGACCACTCCACCCCAGCCGGCGTCGAACGCACGCATGATGTTACTGTCGGACTCGGTCGGCGGAGCCGACGACAACAGAAACGGGTTCTCGAACGTGAGCCCCGTAAACGTGACCGACAGATTGGGAGCCATGCGCCCTCCGTAAGGGAAGCGCGAATTATAGCCCGTCGCCGCACCTCCTTGACACCCATACGACCCGGAAACTACTGTTGCGGCGACAGACTCGGCGGCCGACTCATGGCGCGATTGCCGCCATCCAGGCATTCAGCAGCAACCACATCCGGGTATCGGGGAGTAGATGCACAGCCTGAAAAACTTCATCGGGGGGGAGTGGCGCGAGTCCAGCGGCGGGCGGGTGCAGGACGTGAATCCAGCGGACGTCACCGACGTCCTGGCCGAAGCGCCGTCCTCGACCCCGGCCGAAGGGGCCGAGGCGTGCGATGCCGCCGCGCGTGCCTTCGAGGGCTGGAGGCAGACGCCGGCGCCGGTTCGAGGACAGATCCTCTTCAAGGTCCAGCGCCGCATGGAAGAGCGGCGCCAGGAGCTTGCCGAGGCGTTGACGCGGGAAGAGGGCAAGACCCTCGCCGAGTCTCGTGGCGAGATCCAGCGTGCCATCAACGTCGTCGAGTTCTTCGCGGGGGAAGCGCGGCGGATGACCGGCGAGACGATCCCCTCCGAGCTGCCGAACAATTTCTGCTACACGGTGAAACAGCCGATGGGGCCCGTCGGGATCATCACGCCGTGGAACTTCCCGATCGCGATCCCCATCTGGAAAATGGCGCCCGCGCTCGTGTGCGGGAACACCGTCGTCTTCAAGCCCGCGACGCTGACGCCGCTGACGGCTTCTCTGATCGTGCAGATCTTCGACGAGTGCGGCCTGCCCCCCGGGGTGTTGAACCTCGTGTTCGGAGGGGGCCGCGACGTGGGGGACACGATTGTCCGGCATCCGGCGATCCTGGGGGTGTCGTTCACGGGATCGAACGACGTGGGCGTCGGTCTCTACGGCGCCGCCGCGGCCCGCGGCATCAAGTGCCAGTGCGAGATGGGCGGCAAGAACCCGATCGTCGTCCTTGGCGACGCGGACCTGGAGCTCGCGGTCGAGAGCACGGTGCAGGGGGCGTTCGGCTCGACGGGACAGCGCTGCACGGCGACGAGCCGCGCGGTCGTCGTGGACTCGGTCGCCAAAGAGTTCCTCGAACGCCTCGAAGCGCGCACGGCTGCGCTGGTCGTCGGCAACGGGTTGAGCCCGGCGAGCCACGTGGGGCCGTCCGTCGACGAGCGACAAATGGAGTCGGTGCTGAGCTACGTCGACACGGGCCGCCGCGAGGGGGCGCGGCTCGTACGGGGGGGCAATCGCCTGAGAGACGACGGTCTCGACCGCGGGTTCTTCGTGTCGCCGGCGATATTCGATCGCGTGGATGCAGGGATGCGCATCGCGCAGGAAGAGATCTTCGGGCCCGTGCTGTCGATCATCCGCGTTCCTGATACGGCCGCCGCGCTGTCGGTCGCCAACGGCGTGCGCTTCGGGCTGTCGGCGTCTGTGTACACGACGGATGTCGCCTCGATGTTCCGATTCGTCGACCGCCTCGAGGCGGGGATCATCCACGTCAATTCCCCGACGGTCGGCGGCGAGGCACACATCCCGTTCGGCGGCATGAAGGCAACCGGCGTCGGGCTGCGCGAGATGGGTCGCGTCGCCATCGACTTCTACACCGAGCTGAAGGTCGTGTACGTCGACTACACGGGGGGGGAGAGGTCGGGAAATCTGTACTAGGGAGACAGAATCTGCCTCCTGCCTCCTGACTTCTGCCAAGAGACAGCCCTATGTCCCTACTGATAAAGAACGGCCGCGTCATCACGGCGTCGGACGACTACGTCGCCGACGTGTACTGCATCAACGGCGTCATCACCGCCATCGGGCAGAACCTGCCGTCGCACCGCTTTCAGGCGGACCGCGCCATCGACGCGACAGGCCAGTATGTGATTCCAGGCGGCATCGACGTGCACACGCACCTGAACATGCCGTTCGGAGGAACGACGTCGGCGGACGACTTCGAAACCGGCACCATTGCCGCGGCGTTCGGCGGCACGACGAGCATCGTGGACTTCGCCATCCAGTACCGCGGCAGCACGATGTCCCACGCGCTCGACGACTGGCGCAGGCGCGCCGATGGCCAGGCGGTCATCGACTACGGGTTCCACATGATCGTCACCGAGCTGCAGGATGCCGGGCTCGGCGACATGGACCGCATGGTCCGCGACGAGGGGATCACCAGCTTCAAGCTGTTCATGGCGTATCCCGGCGTGTTCATGGTGGACGACGCGACGATTTTCAAGGCGCTGCGCCGGACGGGGGAGAACGGCGGCCTCATCTGCATGCACGCCGAGAACGGCGGCGTGATCGACGAGCTGGTGAAGGAAGCGCTCCGGAAGGGGCAGACGGCGCCGAAGTATCACGCGCTGACCCGGCCGAGCCGCGCCGAAGGCGAGGCGACGGGCCGGGCGATCGCGCTCTCCGAGATGGCCGGCGTCCCGATCTACATCGTCCATCTCTCCGCGGCCGAAGCGCTCGAGAAGGTTCGGCAGGCCCGCGACATGGGGCTGCCCGCGTACGCGGAGACCTGCCCGCAGTATCTGTTCCTGTCGTATGACAACTACGAGGAACCGGGATTCGACGGCGCCAAATACGTCATGTCTCCGCCGCTTCGCGAGAAGTGGCACCAGGACGTCCTGTGGAAGGGACTTGCGAAGAACGACCTGCAGGTGATCTCGACCGACCACTGCCCGTTCTGCATGCGGGAGCAGAAGGAGCTCGGGAAGGATGACTTCAGCAAGATCCCGAACGGCGCGCCCGGCATCGAGACGCGGCTCACGCTCGTCCACGACGGCGGCGTCCGTTCCGGGCGGATCACGATGAACCGCTTCGTCGAGCTGTGCTCGACCACGCCGGCGAAGATGTTCGGCCTGTTCCCGCGCAAGGGCACGATCGCGGTCGGCAGCGACGCCGACATCGTCATCTTCGACCCGAACAAGCCGGCGACGCTCGGCGTGAAGACCCTGCACATGAACGTGGACTACAACCCGTACGAGGGACGGACGGTGCAGGGGTCGCCGTCTGCCGTCATCTGTAACGGCCAGGTCGTGATTGACGGCGAGAAGTTCGTCGGCCGCAAGGGCGCGGGACGCTTCCTGCGCCGGGGGCCAAGCCAGGCGGCGGGGGGATTGTAAGCAATCCGGTTC
>CAYZBZ010000369.1:0-3645 GCA_964476725.1 uncultured Vicinamibacterales bacterium | reverse complement strand
AGTGGTTTGTGGGCATCGGGCCGGAGAAGAACGGCGGCCCGAAGCTGTTCTGCGTCAGCGGCCACGTGAAGAAGCCGGGCGTCTTCGAAGCGACGATGAAGACGACGCTGCGCGAGCTCATCTTCGATCCCCGGTATGCCGGCGGGATCCGCGACGGCCACACGCTCAAGGCCGTCATCCCCGGCGGGTCCTCGGTGCCCATCCTGCTCCCGGATCAGCTCGACGTGGCGGCCAGCTTCGACGACGTCGTGAAGGCGGGATCGATGCTCGGCTCCGCCGGCATCATCGTCATGGACGAGACGACGTGCATGGTCTGGGCGGCGCGCAATCTCCTGTACTTCTACAAGCACGAGTCGTGCGGCAAGTGCACGCCGTGCCGTGAAGGGTGCGACTGGCTCTGGAAGATCCTGACGCGCATCGAAGACGGCGAAGCCGAGATGCGCGACATCGACCTCCTCGTGAGCATCGGCGGCAACATCGTGGGCAAGACGCTCTGCGCCTTCGGCGACGCCGCGGCGACGCCGGCGCTGACGACGGTCAGGCATTTCCGGGCCGAGTTCGAAGCGCACGTGCGCGAGGGGCGGTGCACCGTGCCCGCCGACTGGCGGGCCGCGAAGACGCCGGTGGGGGCGCACTGACATGAGCTGGCTGCCTCCGCCGCCGGTCCTCGCGCAGCTCGGGCTCATCGTCGTCATCTTCAACATGCTCGTCCTGTCGGCGGCGTTCATGGTGTGGCTCGAGCGGAAGGTGTGCGCCTACATCCAGGACCGCAGCGGTCCGAACCGCGTCGGTTACGAAGGAGTGCTGCAGCCGTTCGCAGACGTCATCAAGCTGCTCTTCAAGGAGCAGCTGCGGCCCAAAGCGGCCGATGCGTTCCTGTTCACGATCGCCCCCATCGTGTCGACCGCGGCGGCATTCGCGGCGTTCTCGGTGGTGCCGTTCGGCACGGAGACGACGCTGTTCGGGCTGCTCGACCAGCCCATCCCGCTCCAGATCACCGACGTCAACGTGGCCGTGCTCGTGATCTTCGCGATCACGTCGATGGGCATCTACGGCATCGTGCTGGCGGGCTGGAGCTCGAACAGCAAGTACTCGCTGCTCGGGGGGCTGCGCTCGTCCGCGCAGATGATCAGCTACGAGCTGTCGTACGGACTGGCGCTGGCCGCGGTCGTCATGATGGCCGGCTCGCTGTCGCTGCGCGAGATCGTCATGAACCAGTCGGGGACGTGGTTTGGCTTCATCCCGCGCTGGTACATCGTCCTGCAGCCGCTCGGTTTCCTCATTTACCTGACGGCCGGTGTGGCCGAGACGAATCGCGCGCCGTTCGATTTTCCGGAAGCGGAGCAGGAGCTCGTCGCCGGGTACCACACCGAGTACAGCTCGATGAGCTTCGCGATGTTCTTCCTCGCGGAATACATCAACATGGTCACCGTCTCGGCGGTCGCGACGAGCCTGTATCTGGGCGGCTGGCTCGGCCCCTTCCTGCCGGACTGGCTCGCGTGGATCTGGTTCCTCGTGAAGGTGTTCCTGATCCTGTTCTTCTACGTGTGGATGCGGTGGACGCTGCCGCGCTACCGCTACGACCAGCTGATGGAATTCGGGTGGAAGTATCTGCTGCCGGCCGCCGTGCTGAATCTGTTTGCCACGGCGGCGCTGGTTTTGTGGTTTGGATAGTCGTGCCGTGCTGGGTTTGATTGGATGAGTGTCGGTTCCACGTTCCACGTTCCGGGTGCCAGGTTCAGGTTCCATGTTCCACGTTCGGAACCCGGAACCGAACCCGGAACCCGGAACCGAACCCGGAACCCGGAACCGAACCCGGAACCCGGAACCCGGAACCCGGAACCCCGGAACCCCGGAACTGATTTTCGGACATCAAAGATGGACGTATTAGCTTTCTACGTGTTCGCCGCGATCGCGATCGTCGCGTCGCTGCTGGTGGTGGGGCAGGGCAACCCGATGCACAGCGTGATGCTGCTCATCGTGTCGTTCGGCGCGCTGGCGGGATTGTACGTCCTGCTGGATGCGCCGTTCACGGCGGTGACGCAGATCATCATCTACGCCGGCGCCATCATGGTCCTGTTCCTGTTCGTCGTCATGCTGCTCAACGTGCCGCGCGAAGAGCCGGCGCCGCCGGCGATCTCGACGCTGCTCGGGCCGGCCGGGATGCGGATCGGCGTCGTGCTGTCGCTGCTGCTCGGCGCGGAAGTCGTGTGGGCGCTGTCGCGCGTCGGCATCGGCCGGTTTGCGCAGGGGCCCTCGGCGACGTCGGTCAGCTCGGTCGCGCTCATCGGCAGCGCGCTGTTCACACGCCACGCGTTCGCGTTCGAGGCGACGTCGATCCTGATTCTCGTGGCCATGGTCGGCGCCGTCGTCCTGGCGCGGAGGGAGCACTGAGATGGTGCCGCTCAATTACTACCTCGTGCTGTCGGGCATCCTGTTCGCCATCGGGACCGCCGGCGTGTTCCTCCGCCGCAACCTGATCACATTGCTGCTGTCGATCGAGATCATGCTCAACGCGGTGAACCTGACGTTCGTGGCGGTCGGCCGGTACCTCGGGACGGTGGACGGGCAGATCATCACGTTCTTCGTCATGACCGTGGCCGCCGCCGAGGCGGCCGTCGGCCTCGCGCTCGTGATCTCGCTGTTCCGCCACCGCGAAACGCTGAATCCCGACGCGTTCACGGCGCTCAAATGGTGAGGCGCGGCCGTTAAATCAATGCTCTTACTGATCCCGTTACTTCCGTTCGCCGGCTTCCTCGTCAACGCCTTCTTCGGACGGCGGCTGCCGAAGTCGATCTCAGGGGGCCTCGCCTGCCTGGCGATGATCGGCTCGTTTGTCGTCTCCGTCCTGTCGATCTGGACGATGGCCGGCAGTCCGGATGGCGCGCTGCAGCAGGACGTCTTCACCTGGATGTCTTCCGGCAACCTGCGCCTGCCGTTTTCGCTGCGGCTGGACCCCCTGTCGGCGCTGATGATCCTCGTCGTCACCGGCATCGGGTCGCTGATCCACATCTACTCGACCGGCTACATGCACGACGAGTCCGACGCCGAGTACGCGCGCTACTTCTCCTCCCTCAATCTGTTTGCGTCGTTCATGCTCATCCTCGTGCTCGGCGCGAGCTTCCCCGTCATGTTCGTGGGCTGGGAAGGGGTCGGACTCTGCTCGTACCTCCTGATCGGCTTCTGGTTCAGAAAGAAGTCCGCCGCCGACGCCGGGAAGAAGGCGTTCATCGTGAACCGCATCGGCGACTTCGGCTTCATCCTCGGGATGCTGCTGATCTTCGCCACGTTCGGCACGCTCGACTTCCAGCAGGTCGCCGCCGCCGCGGACACACGCGCGATCGAGCACGGCGCGATGGGCGTGATGACGGTGGCGACGCTGCTGCTGTTCCTCGGCGCCACCGGCAAGTCCGCCCAGCTGCCGTTGCACGTCTGGCTGCCGGACGCAATGGAAGGCCCGACGCCGGTCTCGGCGCTCATTCACGCGGCGACGATGGTGACGGCGGGTGTGTACATGATCGGGCGCAACGCCGTGCTCTTCTCGCACGCGCCGACGACGCTTGCCGTGGTGGCGGCAATCGGGATCGCGACCGCGCTGATGGCCGGCACGATCGGGCTCGTGCAGAACGACATCAAGCGCGTGCT
>CAYZBZ010000368.1:0-3667 GCA_964476725.1 uncultured Vicinamibacterales bacterium | reverse complement strand
TCGTCGAGCCGCTTGAGCCTGGTCTCTTCTTTCTTGGCGCTGACCACCCTGTGGATCGCCAGGCGCTGGTACCCCGGAGCCAGCGCCTCGAAGAACGCCCAGGCCTTCCTGTTCGCCTTCAGCTTCTTCAGATGATTCTCCCCGAGGGTCGCGCTCTGCCGCTGTTCGTATGCGTACGTGCGCGATTTCTCCTCAGAGCGCAGGGCAAAGGCCTTCAAACCCGCCGGCTGCATCAGCCCCTGCTTCTCGAGCTCCGCCACCCGTTTGATGTTGACCGCGCTCCAGGTGCTCCCCGGACGGCGCGGCGTGAACCGAATCGTGTAGCTCTCGTCGTCCACGCGCTTTCGCACGCCGTCAATCCACCCGAAGCAGAGGGCCTTGTCCACCGATTCCGGCCACGTCATGCTGGCTTTGCCCGTGTCCCGCTTGTAGAACCCTACCAGCAGCTCCGTGGTGGTGAGGTGGTGTTTTTGAAGCCAAGCTCGGAAGGCCGAAGGCTTTGCGAAGCACGTGGGTTTCATCGGTCAGGTCGCGCTCCTGGGATCTCGGTCGCGTTCGAGCGAGGCGCGGTCCCACCCGGCCAGGTCGGCCGCGGCTTCGTAGGTCGTCTGCAGAAAGTCGAGCAGCACGGCTTCCGGGGATTCTGACTCTCGGACCACGTCGTACGCCAGGATGAACTCCCGCAGATCGGGGTTGTAGAAGGCGGTCTCCGGCTTGACGGCTGCCGCGGAAAACCCGGCCGGCTCCGGATAAGCGTACGAATAGAACGCCGGATAGCTAATAGCCCCTCCGCCAGGCCAGAATCCGCAGCTGCTGACTTCGTGTGAGTAAGCCTCGCGGGCGACCCAGTCAGGCAAGTTCGGGATCCCGCCAGGATGTTGGGGCGCCGGCCGGCCTGAAAACCGGGTGACAGCGAGATCCGGCGCACCCCAGAAAAAATGTACCGGGCTGCATTTCCCGATGAACCGTGCACGAAATGTCTTGAAGACCCGGTCAGACTGCACGAGCACCCGCCAGAACCGGTTGGCGTACTCGCGATCGTACGCCCGGTGAACCTCGTCCTGGTCGAAGCGGATCGCGTCCGCAACTTCGTTCGGTTTCGGGTGGATGATCACATGGATGTCGAGGTCGTTCATCTCTTCCGTGAAGCGCCTGTAGAACGCCGCCACCGACTGCGGCTCGAGCGCGAAGTGGCCGACGCGGCCGTCGCTCGACTGCACCGTCAGCTGGTGACTGATGAAATCGAAGTCGACCTGGAACGTGCGATCGCCATACGGGATCGGCAGCGTCGTCAAGCCTCTGGCGGTGACGTTCAGCGTCGCATGCCAGGAGTGATTCACCCAGGGGCACTGCGCGACCCTGACCTTGCCGACGATCTGGGCCCACAAGTGCAGTGTCGCGCACGTGTCGCTCCACGCCTCGAGCGGCAGACTCGGCCATTTCTCCAACTGCGATGCGGTCCGCTCTGTCACCAGTAACTCCCGGGTCACCGACCCTTGCAGTCGACCGGTAGCGCGCCAGGAAATACCCAGCGAGGGTTGTCGACGTTGACCAATTCCTCCTCGCGCATGCGTCCCCCTCGTCGTCTCAGCCACTCGGCCACCGAGTCTCTTACCAGCGGAGCGTCAGCCGCGATCGGGAAGCCGCCCGGCGGAATCACCGGAGCGAATATGCCACCCCCACCGAGTGCGAGGAAGTCTGTCGTCGCGACCACGACGCGCTCGTCGTCACGAATCGCGCCTCCGCGGTCGCGGAGCAACGTCACGGCGAGCGCCCCGGCCGAGCACTGCGCCCTTACGCGTATGCCCGAGACGCCGAACAGCCTCGCCCGCTGCTGGAGCGCGGTTGCGAACATCTGTCTGAGCTCGGCGCCGCTGAGCCGGAGAGACACGAGCAGGTTGTCGAAGGGAAACGCCTCGAACAGGCTGCCGTACAGCAGCGGCCCCTGGGGAAGATCCGCGCGAAGACCCCCTTCCGTGTTGTTGATCGCGAGATCGGACCCGGTAACGGAGTCGAGCATGGCATCTGTAAACAGATTGCCCAATGGCGAGTCGACGCCGGCCATCCTCCGCATGGGGGTCTCCAGAAACACTCCGACTGCGCCGGCTTTCAGCGCTCGAACGCGCTCGAGCGCAGGGACCAGCACGTCGGCGATTTTCGGATCCGGCGCAACGGCGATCCCCTCGTACTGTGGCTCGACAAGCCCCTTCGCTGCTGACGCGACGTCGGCGCAGCCATGTGTGGCCGGATCCTCATGCGCGCAGAGATCGCGCGGCGGAAAGATCCGCCGCCCCGTGACCCTGCCCGTGGTCCGATCGACCGTGAGGTCCACACGCCCGAACGCGCGTCCGCCCGAGAAGGCCTGCGTGATGGCAATCCCGTCCACGTCATGGGCCATTGCGGCATGCGAATGGCCTGCCACGATTGCGTCAACGAGGGCCCGCGGCAGCTCGCGCGCGACATCCATGATCTCCGAGGACGGCTGGCACGACGACAGATCGCCTGGCTGATCGAACGCCGTGCAGCTCCCGCCGGCATGAGCGGCGACGATGACCACCGTAGCCCCCTGCGACCGCAGCTGGGCGGCGTGGGTACCTATCGTCGCTGCCAGCGGCGCGACGCCGAGGCCGCGCGTGTTGGCTGCAATCGTCGCCGTCAACGCGTTCTTCGTCATGACGCCGATCACGCCGACCTTGATCCCGGCCGCATCGACGATCGCCGACGGCTTCACGTTGGGCCAGCTCACCGGCCGCCCGGTCGCCTGATCCAGGAGATTCGCGGCGAGAAATGGGAATTTCGCTTCGGCTGCACGCATCTTGAGGGCGCCCGTGGGGTCGTCCGCGGGTGACCGCGGCGTCGCCGCCGGTCCGACCGGTCCGAAATCGAATTCGTGGTTGCCGATGGCCGCAGCCGAGTACCCCAGCACGTTGTAGGCAGCGACGACGGAGGCCCCCTCGCTGAAATTGGATTCCAGGGTGCCTTGAAACATGTCGCCCGCGTCGAGCAGCAGGACGGCGCCGCCATCGCGCGCGCGCGCGGCACGCAGGTTGTTCACATAGCCGGCAAGCAGCGCCAGGCCGCCGCGTCCCTCTCTCGGCAGGATCCCGCCGTGGAGATCAGCCGTGCCGACGATCGACAGCGTGATGGACTGCGGCGTCTCACCCTGTGGTCCCACCAGCTCCGGATGGTTCCCCACGCCCGCGAGGAGCCACACGGCCGTGCAAACCGCCACCGACGCGCTAGCAGCAACTGAGAGGAGGACTACGATCTTCGCGCGGCTCATGATCTGTTTCTGATGCTGTCTACTCTTCGTGGCGCCCCGTTCGTGATTCCTTGGGTTCCAGTTCGGGCAGATTGCCGTCGCGGTCTTCCGGGTCCCGTAACCCTGCCCGCTCTTCCACGATGATTTCGACAGCGTTTCGTTTGTCCTGGTTCAGCAGGTCGTACACGCTGCCGGCAGCCCCCGGGCCAACACGCCCGCGACGGCGACGCGACACTGCAAACAGCATCGCGACGACCGCAATCATCACGAGCCAGATAATCGCGCCGAATGGACCGCCTTCCATTTCCTCTCCTCAGCGGACGGCTGTCGTTGCCACTGCCACCGTGGGTGTATCTTCGCTTCGGAGGTGGGCGCAATCAATCTCTTTGTGGCCGAGCCCCTCGC
>CAYZBZ010000367.1:0-3695 GCA_964476725.1 uncultured Vicinamibacterales bacterium | reverse complement strand
CGAACTCGATCGGATCCTCGATCGTGATGATGTGATCGGCGCGGGTCTTGTTGACGTGGTCGATCATCGCGCAGAGCGTCGTCGACTTGCCGGACCCGGTCGGCCCGGTCACCAGCACGAGCCCTTTCTTCAGCTGGCAGAGGGCGAGCACGTGCGGCGAGAGCCCGAGCTGTTCGGCGGTGAGGATTTCGGCCGGGATGACACGGAAGACGGCGCCGGCGCCGTGCCGGTCCTTGAACACGTTGGCGCGGAAACGGGCGAGCCCCGCAATCTCATAGGCGAAGTCCGTGTCGTGCCGCGCCTCGAACTCCGCGCGGTTGATCGACGGTGTGATCTCGGTGAGCAGCCGCTGAATCATCTCGGACGTCAGTGGTCCGGCCGCGTCGTGCAGGCGGCGCATCTCGCCGTCTTTGCGCACCATCGGAGGGGTCGTCGCGCTGAGGTGCAGGTCCGAGGCCTTGAGCTCGAACATGCGCCGGAACATCGCGTTGATTGCCGGTTCGCGCGGAACGGCTGGTGCCGCGCCGCCGGCTGCATGGTCAGCGGGAGCGTGACTTGGCACCACTGCCGCCCCGAGAGTCGCCGAGGTAAACGCTTCCTGAGGGGTCTCCGAGGCAGAGGTCAGCATCGGCGGCGGCATCGCAAGCGCGGTGCCGGTCGTTTTTGTCAGGAATTCAAGGGCTTTCGCGATTTCCCGCTCGCGGGTGCGCGGAGAATGTTCCGTCCTCGCACACCCGTGCGCCGAAATTGGCGCGGCTCTCAATCAGTGGCTGCTCCGCGGTTTTCGGCCCGGAAGCACGGTCCATGTCGTGTGGCGCAGGCCTTCAGGCCTGCCGGGAACTTCAGGGACTCAGTACTGATAGAACCCGCGGCCGCTCTTGCGACCAAGGTGCCCGGCCGCCACCATCCGCCGCAGCAGCGGGCAGGGCCGGTACTTGGGATCCCCCAGGCCGTCGTGCAGCACGTTCATGATCGCGAGGCACACGTCGAGGCCCACGAAATCGGCGAGCGTCAGCGGGCCCATCGGGTGGTTCATGCCGAGCTTCATGACCGAGTCGATCGCCTCGGCCGTGCCCACCCCTTCCATCAACGCGAAGATCGCTTCGTTGATCATCGGCATCAGGATGCGGTTCGCGATGAAGCCGGGATAGTCCGCGGCTTCGACCGCTGTTTTGCCGAGCTCCATGCACAGCTTGGCCGCCGTCAGCATCGATTCGGGCGACGTCGCCTGCCCGCGAATCAGCTCCACGAGCGCCATCAGCGGCACGGGGTTCATGAAGTGCATCCCGAGGACTTTATCGGGGCGCTTGGTCGCCGCGCCGAGCGTCGTGATCGAGAGGGACGAGGTGTTCGACGACAGGATGACGTCGGGGCGCGTCAAGGCATCGAGCCGCGAGAACAATGCGCGCTTCGCATCTGGATCCTCGAGGATGGCTTCGACGACGTAATCGGTTCCGGCAAGCGCGTCGATGTTCGTGCCGGTGGTGAGGCGCGCCAGCGTGGCGTCCCGATCGCCGCTCGAGAGCTTGCCCTTCTCGACGAACTTGTCGAGGCTCTTCTCGATCATCTCGCGCGCGCGATCGAGGGCGGGCGCGGCGAGGTCGACAAGCTGCACTTCGAATCCCGACTGGGCGAATACCTGGGCAATGCCGTTGCCCATGGTTCCAGCGCCAATCACACCGACACGTTTTATGTTGAGCATGCGGAATCACCAGAGTACCAGAACGCCGAATTGTCGAAATGGCAATCTGGCGGGGATCGGCGACTTCGCGCCCGTCGCGCTGGGCCGCTGAATCCCGCTGAATCAATGAGTGTAACGCAGCACGTCGCTCAGGCCGGCGTGACGTCGGTCAGTCTGAAATCGTCGCCGACAAACAGCAGGGAATCGTTGGCGGCGACAGCGGCGGCATAGGCAAGACAATCGCCGAAGTTGAGGGCCGCCGCGTGCCGGCCGCGGCCGAAGCGAAGGAACGCCGCGACTGCCGCGTGCCATTCGCGTTCGCCGAACGGCACCACCGTGACGCCCAGCTCCTGCACCAGCGCGTCCACCTCACCCACCGCCGCCGTCCGGCGTCGGCCGGCGAGGACCAGGCTCGTCTCGACCAGCGTGGGTGCCGCGCAGCGCACGCTTTCCGCGATCAGGATGCGGTCGACGAGATCGAGATGGCCGGGCTCAGCGAACAGCATCGCGATGAGGGCCGACGAGTCGAGCGTCATACGCCGGCCGGCCCGTAGCCCAGGATGTCGTCTTCCTCAACGCGCGCCAGCCGGCGGCCCCGCTGGTCGGCGGGCAGCGTCGGCCACACGTTCCTTTCGAGAAACCGCAGGACGTGCTCACGCCGCTGTTCGGCCGACACGCCTTTGAGGCGCCGCCGCCGTTCATCGAGCGCCCGGCGGATGGCTTCGGTCTTCGACTCGCCCGTCAGCCGGGCCACTTCGGCGGCGAGGCGCTCCACCTTGACGTTCTTGATGTTCAGGGCCATGACGACACCATGGTATACCGGATGTGGTGTAAAGGTGTAATCACGGCGAGAGAACCGCCTTCTCCTCTAAGGGCGCTACGATTCTCGTGGCCTCGCTGGGGATGTCATCAGGAGCAAGCGGGCCGCGCGCCGACCACGCGATCTGGCCGTGCTCGAGATTCTGGAGACGACCCTTGAAGAGATCACGAATGAAGAGATCACGAAGCCGCCGGGCACGCCTGGCCGCCGTCGCCCGCGAAAGTGAGCGCGGCCTTGTGGCGATGATTCGCCGCTCTCTGGCGCTGCCACCGGAGCGCCGCACGAACTTCCTGCGAAAGCGTGTGTCGGTCGGGCGAAGCGCGCTGTAGTTCGGATCAGATCCGCTCGATCGCGAGCGCGACCCCGTTGCCCCCGCCCAGGCACAGCGCCGCAATGCCGCGCTTCACATTGCGCCGCCGCAACGCATACAACAGCGTCGTCAACACCCGCGCGCCGCTGGCGCCAATCGGATGGCCGAGCGCGACGGCGCCGCCATGAACGTTCACGCGCGCCGGGTCGATCCCGAGCTCGCGCATGACCGCGACCGCCTGCACCGCGAACGCTTCGTTGATTTCGAAGAGATCCACGTCTTCGAGTTTCCAGCCGATCTTCGCCACGACTTTTCGCACGGATTCGACCGGCGTCATCAGCACCATCTTCGGCGCGAGCCCGCTCGTGGCCTGGCCCACGATGCGCGCGAGCGGCGCGCGGCCGAGCGCGCGCGCCTTCTCGGCCGCCATCACGACCACCGCCGCGGCACCGTCATTGACGCCCGGGGCATTGCCCGCGGTCACGCTGCCGTCTTTCTTGAACGCGGGCTTCAGCCCCGCCAGAGCCTCAGCCGTCGTATCTTCCCGAATCGCTTCATCGCGATCGACGACAATAGCGGCCCCTTTCTTCTGCGGGATGGTAATCGGGAGAATCTCGTCCTTGAACCATCCTTCGCGCGTGGCATGCGCGGCTTTGCGGTGGCTCTCCGCCGCGTACGCATCCTGTTCCGCGCGCGCGACCGAGTAGGTGTCCGCGACGACCTCACCCGACATCCCCATGTGGCAGTTTTCGAACGCGCACCACAAGCCGTCGTTGATCATCGAATCGACCAGCGTGCCGTTGCCCATCCGGAGCCCTTCACGGACGCGCGGCAGCAGATACGGCGAGTTGCTCATGGATTCCATGCCGCCCGCGACCGCCACC
>CAYZBZ010000366.1:0-3700 GCA_964476725.1 uncultured Vicinamibacterales bacterium | reverse complement strand
CCAGGTCCTTCACCTCGCCCGTCAGCACGTACTGCTGACTGAGCCTCTGCACCTCGTGTCCCTGCCCATCGCGGATGCGCACGACGACGGCAACCTGCGCCGAGTAGGTGGACCGGACCCGATCGACGATGAAGCGCAGCGAATCGGTGGCGACGTGCACGAGCAGCGGGGTGAGACCAGGGCGCGCGGGATCCGGAAAGCTGAAGCCCCCGGCGTGCACGGGAAACGCGTTCGGAAGCGGCGCACGATCCAGCAGCGCCAGGGCGGGGATCTCGTAGCTGCCGGCGTCGATTGCACGGGGCGTGCCGATGGCGCGATAGCCTTTCCGCGCGAAGACGTGCGTGCCCGGACGATGGACCTTCACCTGGATCGCCCGAAACTTGCCGTCGAACACGGCGTTCTTCGGCGAATAGGTCAGCAGGTAGTGGAACTGGTTGTCCTCGTCGATGCGACGAAACGCAGAGGAGAGGTCGTTCGTCTGCTCGACGAGGAATCCGCCCGTGTCTTCGGCCAGCCGCGCAAGGCCGGTCCGGGAATCGAGCCTGAGGGTGTCCTGAACGCGCTCGAGCGCCATCGTCATTGGCTGGTCGGTCCGGTCGGAGCCTGTCGCGAGCTGGTTCAACCGCTCTTCCGCGAAGGCCTCCATCTCCTTCCGCGCGCCCGTCAACATGCTTTTCGCCCGCAGGCCCTTCGCGTCAACCGCGTACGTGGTCACATTCGCACGATTGGCCACGTCGATGACGTAGTCGAGCCTCGCCGAGAGCGCGGGTGATACCGGCAGGCCTTCCGAGAAGAAGACGATCGTCTTGCGGCCCGGGAGGTACGACAGGTAGTCCACGACCGCGAGCAGCGCCGACGCGGTGTCGTACCCTTTGTGCGCGCGATCGAGGTTGTCGAACGACCGGAGCATGTTCAGCTCGGTCTGGATGAGGCGCATTTCCATCTCGCGCTGGCCGATCTCCGATGCCGTGCGCCCGAGTGCGCCGCCGCCCGCCGCCACCCCGCTTGACGCAGCCGACTCGGTCTGACCCCGCAGCTCGCGGCGACGTCCCATCAGCTCGTCGGCGCGGTCGGCCTTCTGCTCCTCCGCCGACGTGCCGGATGGCATCACGCGTTCGACGGCCTGCCGCACCAGCGCGCGATCGGTGGTAAAACGCTGCAGGACCGTAATGCCGGGGTCTGTCGCGAACACGCCGATCCTCACGCCCGACTCGCCGCTCACCGGCACGTAATCGAGCGTGGCCCTCTGCGCCAGCCGCAGCGACTCGGACGACAGATGATCGAACACAAGTGCCGTCGTCGCGTCATCGGCCGCGCTCGCCGACGGCGGAGCGGGCTCCGTGGTCGTGGGGGTAACGGCGAGTGTCCTGCCGGACGATCTCCAGGCGACACCCACCCCGATGCCGCCTCCGTGCGACACGCGCGTGAACGTGTCCACTTTCTGAGGGACGCCATCCTCGGCCACCTCGAAGTCGGTCGCCGAGAGATCGGTAACCGGATGTCCCTTCCTGTCGCGCACGACCACATCTACGAGGATCGCGGTCGCCGTCGACGCGTAGGATTGGCGATCGGAGGGTTGCGCGGCGGACTGGGCAGCCGGCTGCGTGTGGCTGAGGGCAGCCAACAGGAATGCCGCGGCAATGGCGGCGCCGGATGGCCGGCGGGGGTAGCGCAGGCCTTTAGGCCTGCCGACGCCGGCCAAGCAGCCCTGACCAGCCTCCGCCAAGGCTACGGCGGTCCGCCGAAGCGTTTGCGAAGGCGGAAGGGCTGCGCTACGCCTGATTTCGCGAGGCACTCTTGGCGTCCTCAGTCCACGATGCGAAGCATCGTGGCGCGGAATACCTGCTGCGTACCCTGCTTCACCACGGCGCGCAGCTCGTAGGTGCCGGGTGCGAGCTGGTCGAGCGGCAGGCGCCCCACCTGCTTGATGCGACCCGCAGCGTCGGCGGCCGCGAGCGGCATCGGCAGCTGCGCGACGGACGTGCCGTTCAGCAGGAGCTCGATGACGGATTCGGGCGCCGGGCCGCCTTTGATCGGATACACGGCGAAGTAGAAGCCCACTTCCTTCGCCCCCTTGCTCACAGGCTCGCCGAGGTTCGGATAGAGGACGAGATCGTTGACGAGCAGCGGGTTGTCGGCACGGCGATCCTTTTCGGGCACTTTCTCTCCGCGCTTGACGAGCACCAGGCTGCTCATACGCAGCGTGCTGATGTCCTCCTTCGGCACCTCGACGGTCGAGATACGCACGCTCGATTTTCCTGACGGCGTGTCGTAGACAACGGTCTCCATCGTGTAGACACCGGGCGGAAGCTCCGGCTCCCGGTAGAAGATCACTTCACCCTGCTTCGCCCGGTCGATCGCGTTCAGCGGGCCTCTCACTTCGTAATGCTGGCTGACCTTCCGCACGACCTGATTCTGCTCGTTGAGGAAGCGCACGATCACCGCGAAATCGGATGTATAGCTCCTGCCGTCCGCGGCCGGCTGGAACGTGAGGGGCGCCGTCTTGAGATCCACGACGACGGGAACGAGGCCGAGTCGATCGCGCTCCGGGAAGAGCAGGGCGGCGGCGCGTACGGGGAAAGCGTTCGGAACCGGCTTCCGATCGAGCGCGCCAAGCGCCGGCGCTTCCCACGGGTTGATCGGCATGCCGCCCGTATCCCGGACCGCGAAGTAGCCCTTGCGCGCGGCAACCGTGACTCCCGGGCGCTTCACCTTCACCTCGATCGTGCGGAAGCGGCCATCGTAGGTCTCGTTGGCGGGGGTGTATCCCACGAGATAGTAATTGTGAAGGTCGCTCTCGATGCGATCGAAGCCCTGGCGCAGGTTGTTGGTGTTCTCGAACAGCAGACCGCCTGTGCTCTTCGACAGCTCACCGAGTGCGTTGTGCGGATCCTGACGGAGCACGTCCTCGTTCTTCTCGAGTGCCTTCGTCAAGGGATCACCTGAGCCGCCGGCTGAGCCCAGAATCCCCGAGCCGCCTGCGGCTGCCGTGTTCACCTGGTCGCGAATCTTCGCATGCTCGCTCTCGGCGCGCAGGCCCGCGGCGTCCATGGTGTAGATGCTGACGTTGGCCCGATTCGCGGCATCGATGACTCCCAGGAACAAGCGCTGCACCGGCGGGGGGATCGCGAGCCCCTCCGAAAAGAGGACGAGGCTCTTGCGTCCGGGCAGCCGCCGCAGCGCGCTGATGATGGCAAAGAGCCCGTTGGTGGTGGAGTATCCCTGCTGATCGCGCTCCATCACGTCGAAGTCGCGGATCATGTTCGACTGCATCTGGGCCAGCATCGCGGCGGCAGGAGCCGACCCCATCGCCGCGGCCGCGCCGGGACCGCCCCCGGCTGCAGCGCTCGCTACCGCCTGCCCGGCCGACGCCGCCTGCTGATCGGCACTGGCCTTCTGCTGGCGCTGCTCGGCGTTGTTGAAGCTCGAGGAGGCGCGGCCGGCCATGCCGGCGAGAGCCTGCCGCAGCACGTAGCCATTTCGAGTGAAGGGGGCGTACGGCGTCATCGCCAGATCGATGCCGAAAATGCCGATGTAGCCCGGCGCCTCTTCCTTGTTCCCGAGGTAGCCCTGCGCCGCCTGGATTGCGAGGCGCCGTGCTTCCGGGCTGAGCCGATCGAATACGAGCGCGGTCACGGCCGGTCCGGTACCGGCGGGCGGAGCTGAGCCCACTGCGGCGGTCGGCGCGCCTGTCGCAGCG
>CAYZBZ010000365.1:0-3727 GCA_964476725.1 uncultured Vicinamibacterales bacterium | reverse complement strand
CGGGAGCTCGCGATCCGCGCCGCCATCGGCGCGGCGCGCGGACGGCTCGTGCGGCAGCTGATCACCGAGAGCCTTCTGCTCGGCGCCGCGGGCGGCGTCGTGGGGGTGCTGGCCGGCAGCTGGGCGATCGCGCTGCTGCTGAAGGTCCTTCCCGACAACATCCCGCGCGCGGCGCAGATCGGTCTCGACACGCGCGTGACGGCGATCGCGATCGGGGTGTCGTTCGCGAGCGCGCTGCTCTTCGGGCTCGTCCCGGCGCTCCAGGCGTCGCGAGCCGATGCGTCGCACGTCCTGCGGGAAGCGGAGCGCGGCTCGACGGGACGCCGGCGCGCCCGCACGCGCGCGGCGCTCGTCGTCTGCGAGATCGCCCTGACGCTCGTGCTGCTCGTATCGGCCGGACTGCTCGCGAACAGCTTCATCCGCCTGCAGAACGTAGACCCCGGGTTCAGGGCCGACGAGGTTACGCTCGTGGCGCTGCCGCTTCCGATGTCCAAGTACCCCGATGGCAAGCGCCAGTCGGCCTTCTATCAGCGCATCCTCGAAGCGATGCAGAACCGGGCGGAGATCCAGTCGGCGGCGATTCTGTTTCCCAGTCCTCTCGAGGGTAAAAACGCGGACGGCACGTTTACCATCGAAGGACAGCCCACGGCCACGCGGAGTGACCGGCCGTTTGCCGCGATCGGCTCCGTGTCCGAGGATTACTTCCGCACGCTGGGCATCCCGCTGCTCCGGGGACGCGCCTTCGATGCGAGGGACCGGGATCCGGCGCCCGCCACCGCGATCGTGAACGGGACGCTCGTGCGGAAGTACCTGGGTGGAGCGAAGGATCCGATCGGCGCGCGCGTCCGCTTCGGCGACGACGGCGACGACTGGATCACCATCGTCGGGATCGTGGGGGACTCGCGCAACGTCGGGCTGAACGAGGCGCCGACGCCGCTGCTGTACTTTCCCTATCACCGGTTCCCGCTCGCCTTCATGGGCATCGCGGCACGCAGTGCGGCGGGCCCAGGGGCGGTGGCCTCTGCGGTGCGCCAGGCGGTCAAGGACGCCGATCCCGACATGCCGGTGGAGAAGATCGTGCCGCTCTCCGACATCCTCTACGACTCGGTCGCGGAGCCGAGGTTCCGGACGCTGCTGCTCGGCGCGTTCGCGCTCATCGCGGTGGTGCTGGCGGCCGTCGGTGTCTACGGCTTGATCAGCTTCTCGGTCGCGCAACGGACGCGCGAAATCGGCATCCGGGTCGCGCTGGGCGCGCAGGCACGCCAGGTGATGCGGCCGGTCCTGCGCGAGGGCATGACGCTCGCGGGCATCGGCGTGGCGATCGGCCTCGCGGGGGCGTTTGCCGCCACGCGTGTGCTCGCGGCATTCCTGTTCGGCGTCGGCGCGACCGACCCGCTGACGTTTGCCGCCGTCGCGTTCCTGCTGCTCGGCGTGGCCTTTCTCGCGAGCTACATCCCGTCGCGGCGGGCGCTGCGAGTTGACCCGATTACGGCGTTAAGGGCGGAGTAGCTTCCAGCTGGCAACACGATGATCAACGACCTCAAGTATGCCATCCGCGCATTTGCGCGCACGCCCGGGTTTACCGTCGTCGCCGTGCTGACGCTAGCGCTGGGCATCGGCGCCACGACGGCGATCTTCAGCGTCGTGAACGCGGTGCTGTTGCGGCCGCTGCCCTACCCGGACGTGCATCGGCTGGTCGCGATGCGCGGGTCGATGGCGGATTTCACCGACCTCGAGGCGGCGAGCACGTCGTTCGACGCCGTGGCGCTCTGGGCATCGAACCAATACAACCTCCGCACGGAGGCCGACACCGAGCAGGTCCTCGGCGGCGTCGTGTCGCGGACGCTGCTGCCGCTGCTGGGCGTGCAGCCGGTACTTGGACGGAACTTCACCGCGCAAGACGAACACCTCGACACGGTGATTCTCGGGCACGGACTGTGGCAGTCGCGGTTCGGCGGGGATCCCGGCGTGCTGGGGCGCCAGGTCAGCCTGAGCGGCACCTCCTACACGGTGATCGGCGTCGCGCCGGCGTGGTTCCGTTTCCCGAGCGCGGAGTTCCAGCTCTGGACGCCGCTCGGATTGATGGACCGCACCCCCGAGCAGAAGACCAATCGTGCGTTCCGGATCTTCAGCGCCGTTGCGCGGCTGAAACCCGGCACGACGATCCAGCAGGCCCAGGCGGAGACCTCGGCGTTCGCCGCGCAACTGGCGCGGTCGTACCCGGCGACGAACGAAGGGGTGGAGATGACGATGCAGCCGCTCTACGAGCGGCTCGTCGGCGGCGCGAAGCCCGCGCTCAAGATCCTGCTCGGCACCGTCGCCCTGCTTCTGCTCATCGCGTGCGCCAACGTAGCGAACCTGATGCTCGCGCGGATGACCGTGCGCGAGCGAGAGATGGCGATCCGGGTCGCGCTCGGAGCGGGGCGCGCTCGCCTCGTGCGCCAGCTCGTAACCGAGAGCCTGGTGCTCGCGGTCGCGGGCGGGCTCGTCGGCCTGCTGGTCACGATGTGGGGCATCGACCTGCTGCCGGCGGCGCTCGAGGCGCAGATCCCGCGGGCTGACGGAATCTCAGTCGACGGGCCCGTGCTCGCATTCACGATTGGCGCGACGCTTCTGACCGGATTGTTCTTTGGACTGGCGCCCGCAATCCAGGCGGGGACCGGCCCTGCAGGTTCACTCAAGGACAGCGGCCGAGGTGTGGCAGGGAGCTCGCGCGGACGCCGCCTGCGGAGCGGCATCGTCATTCTCGAAACCGCGCTGGCGGTGGTGGTGCTGGTCGGCGCGGGCCTCCTCGTGCGCAGCTTCCTTGCGCTGACCGCACGTGATGCGGGGTTCGACGCGGCCAACCTGCTGTCGTTCAACGTGCAGTTCGTGTCTCTCAAGGATCTGCCGGCGCGCGGCCAGGCGGCTGCGGCGCTGATGGAACAACTGTCGTCCGTCCCCGGAATCGAATCGGCAGGCGCGTCGACGGGGATGCCGCCAGTGACGCCGCAGCGCGGCACACGGTTCGCTGTCGAAGGACGCACGCTCAATGCGGATCAGGACGGCGCGTACTTCATTGCGGCCACGCCAGGATACTTCTCGACGCTGCGGGCGCCGGTGCTGAGCGGCCGCGCGTTCGACGCGCGCGACGCGTCCGGCGCCGCACCGGTGGTCGTCGTCAGCCGCGCGCTCGCCAGCCAGCTCTTCCCGAACAACGATGCCGTCGGCCGGCGGCTCAAGCTCGTCAACCCCGAGCAGACCGACGAGTGGCGCACGATCGTCGGCGTGGTCGGCGACCTGAAGTACCGAGGGCTCGACGAAGAGTTTCAGCCGACCGTCTACACGCCATTCGCTCAGACGCCGTTCATGTGGCTGTACGTGATGGTGCGCGCGCCTGGAAACGCGGAGCCGGTGATGCGTGCGCTCCGCACGGCCGTGCCGGGTGTGCATCCCTCGCTGACGGCCGCGAACGTCCGGCCGATGACGGCCGTGCTCTCGCAAAGCGTCGCGCAGCCGCGGTTCAACATGCTGATCGTCTCGTCGTTTGGTGTCCTCGCGTTGCTGCTGGCGGCGATCGGCATCTACGGAGTCATCGCCTACTCGGTCGCGCAGCGCACGCACGAGATCGGCGTGCGCATGGCGCTTGGCGCGGCGTCGACTGACGTGATGCGCCTCGTGCTCGGCGAAGGCGTCGCGATGGCGGCCGCCGGCGTGGCGCTGGGGCTCGCCGGGGCCGCGGCCCTGA
>CAYZBZ010000364.1:0-3742 GCA_964476725.1 uncultured Vicinamibacterales bacterium | reverse complement strand
AGCGTGTGAATCCGCCGCGACCAGACGATCAGCAGCGCGATGCCGCAGATGATGAGACCCGTGGAAAGCCCCCACCACAAGCCGATCACACCGAGCCCGGCCGCGAAGCACAGTGCGTAGCCGAGAGGGAGGCCGATGACCCAGTGACCCGCGAGGTTCCACAGCATCGGCGATCGCGTATCGCCGAGTCCCCTGAGCACGCCAGTCGCCACCCCCTGCAGACCGTCGAACAACTGGAAGACGGCGGCGACGAACAGGAGCGAGGCGCCGGTCTGAAGGACCGCCGCGTCCGACGTGAAGGCCCCAATGAGCACGCGGGGGATGAGCAGGAAGGCCGAGGCCGCCCCTGCCATGAAGAAGGTGCCGAAGAGCAGCGCCGTCCAGCCCGAACGCGCGGCTCCCGCGATGTCGCGCCGCCCCACCGCATGGCCGACGCGCACGGCGCCGGCGGATCCCACGCCGAGCGGCACCATGAACGTGAACGCCGCGAGGTTGATCGCGATCTGATGCGCCGCGAGCGAAGCCGGCGCCAGCCGTCCCGCCAGAGCCGAAGCGGCGGCAAAGACTCCGACTTCGAGCGTCACCTGGCTTGCGGCCGGCAGTCCCAGGCCGATCAGCCGCCGCATCCGGTCGAGCTCGATTCCAGGCGGCGCCTCGAAGAGTCCGGGGCGCCGGCCGTACTCGCGATGAAGAATGACGCCCAGCAGGAATGCCGCCATCGCAACTCGCGCCATCACGGTTGCCCACGCCGCGCCGCGGACCCCCATGGCGGGGGCGCCGAGCTTCCCGAAAACCAGAATCCAGTTGACGACCGCGTTGAAGACGTTCGCCATGAAGAGCGCGATCATCACCGGACGGACGACGCCCATGCCCTGCAGGTACCGTCTGAAGGCCGCGTAGAGCAGCAGCGGCGGAACGCTCCAGGCGAGGATGTTCAGGTACGGCTGCGTGAGCCGGAGCACATCGGGGTGGAGGCCCCACCCGCTCAAGGCCGACGACAGCGCGAGCACGACGAGCGTGACAGGGGCGGCGAGCGCGAGGCCGAGGGCCACGCCGTGCACGAGCCACTTATGGCACTCATCGACGCGCCCCGCGCCGAATGCCTGCGACACGAGCGTGTCGAGGCCGAGCAGCAGCCCCATCGCGAAGATGCACACGCCCATGAACAGCGACGTGCCCATCCCCACGGCGCCGATCGCCTCCGGCCCGAGCCGGCCGACCATCAGCGTGTCCACGAGCCCCATCGTCATCCACCCGAGCTCGGCCAGCACCACCGGCACGGCGAGCGAAAACATCGGGCGGAATTCCTGGCGCAGGTCGCGCAGCGTGGCGAACACTCGGAAGATTGTAATACGCCGGTACGGGGCGAGACGGCACGTGGCGCGAGGCTTCAGCCCCGCGATCGTGAAATTGAAGTCCAGCTTCTCAACGCCACGGCATGAGCCTCTCGATCCACTGCACGCGCGTGAGGTCGTTGTAGATGACGGTGACCATCAACATCAAGAGCAGGACGAAGCCGGCCAGCAACATCTTCTCTTTGACCTTCATGCTGAAGTCACGGCGCGAGACCCCTTCCAGCGCGAGGATGGCGATGTGGCCGCCGTCGAGCACCGGGATTGGCATCAGGTTGAGGAGACCGAGATTGAGGCTGATCATGGCCATCCAACTGAAGAGCGAGAGCCAGCTCTGTCTCGCCGCCTCACCGGATACCTGGGCGATCGCCACGGGTCCCATCAACTGCTTCACCGAGGTTTCGCGCGTGAACAGGCCGCCGAGCGTCTGTACGATCTGCGTGCCCCAGTTCCAGTTCTGCGCGGCGCTCATCTTGATGGCTTCGAACAGGCCGGGGTTCACGATCCGCAGCTCGAAGGGGCTGAGCTGCGCGCCGATGATCACGGTGTCCGCGACCTTGCGCGGCGTCACTGTGATCTGCTGCACGCTGCCCGCCCGCTTGATCTCGATTGGCATCGGCTGGCCTTCGTGCGCCTTGATCAGCTCGACGAGGTGGACGTTCGAGACGTCCCGCTCCCCCGCGGCTGCGAGGACGACGTCGCCGGGTTGCAGGCCGGCTTCCTTGGCCGGTGAATCCGGGGTCACCGCGGTGATCTCCGGGTGCATGACCGGCAGCACGCCGAGGTCTCCTATCTCGAACTTGCCTTGCGCTGCCGGGACCATTCGCAGCGTCACCGGCTTCCCCGCCCGCTCGACCAGGATGGACACGTCGCGGCTCGCCTTGCCGGCGATCGCCATCCAGAAGTCTTCCCACGTATCGACCGTCCTGGCGGCGATGCTGATGATGCGATCGCCCGGCAGCATGCCGGCCGCCTTCGCCACGGAGTGTTCGGCGAAGGACCCGACGACGACCGCCTGCTGGTGGAAGGCTGGGACCTGAGCGCCCTGGTACAGCACGAGCGCCGTCACGACGAAGGCAAGCGCCAGGTTCATCACGGGGCCCATGACGAGCACCTGGAATCGCTGCCACTTCGACTTCGAGAGGAACTCGTCCGACGCTCCCGTCCGCGCCTCTTCCGGGTTGTCGCCAGCCATCTTCACGTAGCCGCCGAGGGGGATGACGCTGATGCAGTATTCCGTGTCGCCGCGGCGGAAGCCGACGAGCTTCGGTCCGAACCCCAGCGAGAACGTGAGCACGCGCACGCCGATGCGCCGCGCCATCAGGAAGTGCCCGAGCTCGTGGACGAAGATGAGCACGCCGAGGACGAAAACAAAGGCGAGAATGCTGGTCACTGGTAACCCCTGGCCTCGATGACGCTTAAACCTTCGATTGTACTCTACCGGCCGCGGCCGCCGCGAAATCGCGGGCCCACCGGTCAACGGCGCGGACGTCCGCCAGCGCCCGGACGGCAGTGACGCCGTTTTTCTCGTACGCATCCATGGCCTGACGGATGAGGTCGGGGATGGCGGTGAATCCGATGCGGCCGTCGAGGAACGCCGCCACCGCAATCTCGTTCGCTGCGTTGAGCACGATGGGGAGCCCCGAGTCCCCCTCGAGCGCCCGGAACGCAAGCGCGAGGCAGGGAAACATCGAGGTGTCGGGAACGGCGAAGTCCAGCCGCCCGGCACGGGCGAGGTCGAGCGGCGCGAGCCCGGTTTCCCATCGCTCCGGATAGGAGAAGGCGTACTGAATGGGCAACCGCATGTCGGTGACGCCGAGCTGCGCGATGATCGATCCATCCACGAGCTCGACCATCGAATGCACGATCGATTGCGGATGCACGAGCACGTCGATGCGCGCGGGGCCGACGTCGAAGAGCCACCGGGCCTCAATCACTTCGAGCCCCTTGTTCATCAGCGTCGCGGAGTCGATGGTGATCTTGGGTCCCATCCTCCACGTCGGGTGGCGCAGCGCGGCCTCGAGGGTCACTTCCTGCAGCTCCCCGGCCGAGCAGTCGCGAAACGGACCGCCGGACGCCGTGAGGATCAGGCGCCGGACATCGGCGGCCGGGCGCGCGTGGAGGCACTGGTGGATCGCGTTGTGCTCGCTGTCGACAGGCAGCACCGCGACCCCTTTCCGGCGCGCCGCCTCCATCACCATCGCCCCGGCCATGACGAGGATCTCCTTGTTCGCGAGGGCGATCGTCTTCCCGGCTTCGATTGCGGCCAGCACGGCGTCGAGCGCCGCGGTTCCGGAGGAGGCGAACAGCACCAGGTCGGCGTCCGGGTGCGTCGCGACGGCAATCAGCCCTTCGGGGCCGCTGGCCCCGTGGCGTGCGGCGCCGCTGGC
>CAYZBZ010000363.1:2136-3749 GCA_964476725.1 uncultured Vicinamibacterales bacterium | reverse complement strand
GGGGATAGGCAACATAAAGGCTGTTGTCGGTAGTTCGGGGCAGCAGACGACCCGCTGTCGGCGCAGGAAAGCGAGCGCGCTGGCCGAAGGGCGCCCTCGAAGCACGCGCATCACCCTCTCCCTCTCCCCGCGGCCACGCGGAGCCGCGCGGACAAACACATAGCGCCGCGTCACCGCGCATGTCAAGGCGCGCGCCGGAGACGCCCTTCACCGCCGCCGGGCAGGCGGGCCAGGAGTCGTAGATGCCGCGAACGCGCTCCGGCTCCGTGACGACGTAGACCTTGGCGCCGACCTTAGCCACGCCGTCCAGCGACCGCCTTCACCGCCACCTTCACCTCGGTCGCGCCCGCGACCGTGCGGTAGAGCGGTCACCGCTGGCGGTAGGTCTCGACGAGCGCCTCCGCCTGCGTCTGGTCCACGCCCGCCAGCTCGAACGTCATGCTCACGCGCGCGAAGCGGTTGGGCTCCGCGGCCGTGCGCACGCCCTCGATCGTGACGTCCATGCCGGCCAGCGGCACGCCGGTGTCCTTCGCGTGCATCTCGATCAGCGTCACGCCGCAGGACGAGACCGCGGCGAGGAACGCCTCACTGTTGGTCAGCGCGTCCGGCTGCGGGCGCGACGACGAGTCGAACGGCACCGTCACCCCGCGCGCGGCGTTGCGCGCCCGCCCCAGCACTCCCGAGCTCGACGACCGGATCGTCTCCACCTTGTCGCTCACGGCGGCCTCCTTGGTCGGGGCGATGATCCGGCCGTAGCGCGGGCGCGTCAAGCGTCGGGATATCTACGCAGCGAGCATCGCGGCTTCTACGAATTGACGATCCGTCACACGTGCCCCTAGAGTGCGCGCCATGCAAGGTGAGCGTGGATATCGAAAGCTGCGCTCAGGCGCTTTGCCGCGCAGCCGTCGGGCCAAGACGTGGATCGGGCCCGGCAGCGCGCGTCCGTGCATGGCCTGCGACCAGACCATTGCCCGTGACGACACGGAGGTCGAGTGCGACGACCTCAACGGTCAGCCGCTCCGATTCCACAAGGAATGCTTCGAGGCATGGGAGACCGAAAGCGGCACGTCAGGCCTCGGCCGCTACGGGCGGCGCCCGTGCGTCACCGCTGAATCGTGCTCGAGCCCGGGCTGCTGGGGCCCGTCGTCCCGCCAAGCCCTGACGGCGTGCCGCCGAGCGTGCCCGGGATCCCGCCCGTCGGGTTGTCGAGACCGGGCGCGGTGCTCGGTTCGCCGGGCCGCGGCGGCACGGGCGGCGCCGCCGGATCCAGGCGCGGACTCGTGGACGGCAACGTCACGTCCGGTGCGCCGCGTGTGGTCCCCGGAGCACTGGTGCCCGGCGTCGTGCCGATGCCCGGCGCCGCGCCGGTACTACCGCTACCGCTCGTCTGAGTGAAGGCCGGCGGCGCGACGAGCACGCCCAGCACTGTGACCGCCAGCAACTCTTTCAATGACAGCGGGGACAGGTAAGGACGTCGATGTCGAAGGCGCGCCGCAGCAGATCGGCCCACCGCCAGTGGCGCGTCGGCCTCGGCGGTCCGGTCTTCTCATCCGCGGATGCGCCGCGAGCTTGTTCGGGGCTCGCTCCGGGATCGCGCGTCTGCATGGCCGGCC
>CAYZBZ010000363.1:0-2036 GCA_964476725.1 uncultured Vicinamibacterales bacterium | reverse complement strand
CCAGAACTCGAGCGGCTCGAAAAGCAGATGACTCGTGCCGTCGGCCCAGAGTGACATCGCGCCCGACGGCGGTCGCGAACGGCTATCTCGGCTCGGCGTTGCCGGGAATCGCCGCAGGCGCCGGCTTCGACCCTCGATCTCGATCGCCCGCGCTCAAGCAGGCGGGCACCGTCAAGAAAGACGTGCCCGACTCCGCCTTCGCCGCCGATCCTTATGTCTAAGCGAAAGCACGCTTCGGAAAATAAGGACAGGCCGAGCCCGACCGTCCGGGCTCGTCGCGCTGCTGCACAGCCCACGGCGGCATCCGGGATGTCGATTGGCTTTACATAATGGCTCGCGGCGAACGCAGCCGGAGCACGCCGATGCGCGAGATACCGTGAAAAATCAACGATGTATATTTCTAGCACGATTAATGCTTGCTTTTACCGATTCGCGCCCTCGTCGTCGCGGTCCTCATTGCAGCTGCACCGGCGGCGCAGCCATCGCCGGGGTAATGAGCACGCGCCGTAGCGCCTGCGGACCCCGAAAGAACCGCCGGCTCAACGCGACTGATGCATGAAAAGGAGAAGAAACCATGCGTACGAAGACGAACGCTTCAGCCAAAGACGCGGCTGTGGCAGTCGCAATTCTTTTGCTGCTGCCGGGTTCTGCTTGGGCCACACTTCCCCTTCCCGTGCCTGAACCCGGCGTTTTCGGGCTGCTCGCGGGTGCGGCGGTTGTAGGCGCGATCGTTTGGGCTCGCAACCGGCGCAAGTAACGAAGCTGTATCGCCATCAGCAGGGCACGTTCGCGGTCCGAGCGAATGGACAGCAGCCGCGAGCCCCACGTGCACCTTTCCCCTTGAGACGAGATGAGTGAATTTCTCGTTTCCTACGAAGCGGAGATCCGTTACTACCTGCTGATAGGTGGGTTCGGCGTCATCGCTGTGTGGGAGGGGCTGGCGCCCCGCCGTGCGCTCCACTCGAAGATCAGCCGACGCTGGACGACCAACATCGGCCTCACTCTGATTACGAGTGTGCTCGCGGGGTGGCTGTTTCCATTGCTCGCAGTCGGCGCGGCGGTCGCTGCAAAGTCAGCGGAAGTCGGCCTACTGAACTGGATCGGCGCGCCTCATGTTCTCGCTTTCATCGTGGCGCTGGTGTTTCTCGACTTGAGCCGCTATCTGCAGCACGTATTGCTGCACCGCGTGCCGCTGCTGTGGCGCCTGCACCGGGTGCATCATAGCGACACCGACTATGACTGCACGACGAGCCTGCGTTTTCACCCGCTGGAAGGAATGATCACGCTCAGCGTGCAGCTTCTTGTCGTAGTGCTGCTCGGCGCGCCGCCGCTCGCGGTACTTGTTTACGAGGGACTGTTCATCCTTGCCGCGTTCGCGAGTCACGGCAACATAAGCTTCCCCAGCTGCGCCGAAACCCTGCTGCGTCGTATCGTGGTCACGCCCGACACGCACCGCGTGCATCACTCCATCTTGAGTGAGGAAAGCAACAGCAATTTCGGTTCGGTCTTCTCCGGCTGGGATCGTCTCTTCCATACCTACCGCGCGCAACCCAAAGCGGGGCACGAGAACATGAGCTTTGGATTGGCGGAGTGGCGCGATGAGACAAGCGTGAGACTGTCCTCGCTATTTCTGCTGCCGTTCGGCCGGCACAGGTAATCGTCGGAAAGAATTGTCGGGCGTCAGAGGAACGCAAGTGGAGTCGAAGGACGAACGCCGTGCGCAGCGTTCCACCTTCCAGTAAGACCAAAGGCAGCGCTTGTCCTGGGTTCATTCCCCACTTTCCTGTCGTCGCACCCGCCTACAAAGGAACGGAAAGCGCTGGCGGTGCAGGTCGCGGGATCCCTCGCTGCCGAAGTCGAGACCCCAGACGCGAGCGCGGGCACGGAAGCCACGTCCGAGCCGCCGAATGCCGGCGGTGCTGAACCGGGATCGGCAACCTATCATTGCACGCCTTGAGTGTGGATCGTTGGGTGAGGCTAGACATAAAGCCCGTTCTCGGTAGTTCTGGGCGGCAGACGACCCGCTGTCGGCGCAG
>CAYZBZ010000362.1:0-3810 GCA_964476725.1 uncultured Vicinamibacterales bacterium | reverse complement strand
GCGTCCGCCTGCGGCACCGTGCGGGGAAACCCATCGAGCAGGAACCCGCCAGCCGAGTCCGGCTGCTGCAGGCGTTCTTCCACGACACGAATGATCAGGTCGTCCGGGACGAGACCGCCACGGTTGAGCGTTTCGGCCACTTCGCTGCCGAGTCCCGTGCCGCGCGCGACCGCCGCGCGCAGCATGTCGCCGGTCGAGATCTTGGGAATCCGGTGGCGCTGGGCGAACTGAGCGCCCTGCGTCCCCTTGCCCGCCCCCGGCAGGCCCAATACCACCAGGTTGTAAGGGTGCGAACGCGTACTCTCGCCCTCGACCGTCCCGAAGTCCTGCTGGCCCTGCGCTTTCACGCCCGCATTCTAATGCACCGTCGCGGTTGACGAGAGGGGTGAAGACAAGCGTCATGCTCACCACGGAGGCAACGGAGACAACCCAGTCTCTGTTTACTCCGTTAACTCAGTGGTGAATACTTGACATGGCGTTTTCTAGCGGCGCTACTGGTCCCGCAGCGCCATTGCCGGGTCGATGCGCAGCGCACGTCGCGCCGGAGCCCACGCGGCGGCGAGGCTCACCGCGCCGAGCACGACCGCCGTCCCCACGAAGCTCACAGGATCGCTTGCGCTCAGCCCCTGGACGAGGAACATCGCCAGCGGCCGTGTGACGAGCGCGGCGATGCCGAGGCCGGCGAGAATGCCGGCACCGGCCAGGATCGCGGCATCTCCGAGCACCAGCCGCAGCACAGCCGCGCGGGACGCGCCGAGCGCCATGCGTATCCCGATCTCCGCCGTGCGGCGGCTCACGGCGTACGACACGACCGCGTAAAGGCCCACCATCGCGAGCGCGAGCCCCAGCGCGCCCAGGCCCCCCAGCAACGCTGCGCCGATTCGGCTGGGCATGAACGCGAACGCCAGCGCCGATCGCATCGTCTGGACGTCGATCGCCGCCGACGAGTCCATCTGCGCGAGCATCTGCTGCACGTCGCGCGCGGCCGCGCTCGGATCGGTTCTCGTGCGCACGAGGATGTGCACGAATCGGCCACGGTTCCCCCGCTGGAGGAACGACTCGTATATCGCCGCCTGCTGCGGCTCGCCGATCGTGCGGTGCTTGCTGTTGGCGACGACGCCGACGATTTCGGCCGGGTAGGACGTCTCGGGGCCCATCGGGAGCAGGAGGTGACGGCCGACGGGATCGGCGCCGGAGAAATGCCGCCTGGCAAATTCTTCGTTGATGATAGCGACGACCGGCGCACCCGGCCTGTCCGTCGGCCGGAATTCCCGCCCCTTTTTCAGACCGATCCCCAACGTCGTGAAGTACTGCGGACCGACGAGGTTCACTTCGTACCGCGCCTGGAACGGCTCGCCCCCCTCCGCAATCCGCAGCGGCGCACCGGTCGTCATGCCGCTGCGAATGGTCAACGGCACCGCGTGTGCGAATGTGGCTCGATCGACGCCCGGCAACCCCTGCAGACGCTCGACCGCGGTTTCCAGAAAGGCCGCCCGTTTTTCCGGCGTGTACTGACCTTCGACGAAGCTGACCTGAGCGACGACCGTGTGAGCCGCGTCGAAGCCCGGATCGGCGGCTTGCGCGCGGGCCAGGTTCCGGAGAAACAGCATCGCGCTCAGCAGGAGCACCAGCGCCACCGCAACCTGCCCGACGACGAGCAGGCCGCGCAGTGTCCAGCGGCGGTGCGCGTAGCGCGGCTCCTCCTGTTTCAATGCGGGAACGAGCGAGGGGCGCGTCGCCTGGAGGGCCGGCGCGAGACCGCACAGCACCGTCGTGAGCAGCAGGAGGATCAGTGAGTACACAAGGAAACGGCTATCGAGGCCCGCGTGCAGCTCGATGGGGAACGGGAGCGGCAGCGCCACGCGATCCATCAGCTCGACCAGCACGAACATCAGCAGAAGCCCGCAGATGGTGCCGAAAACAGCGAGCCACAGCCCTTCGGTCAGCAGCTGCTGCACCAGCCTCGAGCGGCTGGCGCCGAGCGCGACGCGGACCGCAATCTCCCGCCGGCGGACGGTGCTGCGGGCCAGCAGCAGCCCGGCGACGTTCGCGCACGCAATCGCGAGGATCAGGCCGACGGCCACGAGCAGCACGCCAAAGAACGCGGCGATCGCTTCGAACTCCCCGATCTGGCCAAGGCCTCCGACAGGAGTGAACTGGGAGATGTTCGCGAACTGCTTGTGGGCATCCGGAAGGGCACGTTGGGCGGCGGCGGCGAGCGCCGCCCGTCCCTGAAGCAGGCTTTGCCCTTCGTAGCGCCGGCCGACGAGCATGACGGCGGCGGCGTTCGCATGGTCGAGGTCCGGCATCAACTGACGGCTCAACGGCAGGTAGACTTCCGGCGCGACGCCATAGCCCGGGAATGCCCGCAGGCCCTGGGGCAGGACGCCCATCACGGTGTACGGCTGACCGTTGAAGACGAGCGTCGTTCCGACGGCGGCCGGGTCGGCGCCGAGCCGCTTTTGCCAGAACCCGTGGCTGACGACCACGACGTTGGGATGACGTTCCGCGTCCGCTTCGGCAGCCGTAAAGCCGCGCCCCATCGCGACAGGAACTCCGAGCACGTCGAAGAAGTTCGCTGTGACGACGAGCGGGATCAGACTGACCGACTGAGTCGGACCACGCCAGTTGACCTCGGCCTCGATCTGATGGCCGGCCAGCCCCTGGAGTGCGCCGCTCTCCTGCAACCCCCGCCACTGCCGATAGGAGACGTGGCTGCCCGTGCCCATGCGGATGTGCACGAGTTGGTCGGGCCTGTGCGTACTTGGCGTGGCGAGCAGCAGCCCGGTCGCCAGGCTGAAGATCGTGCTGTTCGCCCCCACGGCGACCGCGATCGACACCGTCGCGGCAAACACGAGCAGCGGCTGGCGCGCGAGCGATCGCAGCGTGTACCGGAGATCCTGCCGGAGGTTGTCGACGAACGCGACACGGCGGGTATCGCGGCACTCGTCTTCGATGCGCGCCACCGGTCCGAACGCGCGCAAGGCCGCCGTCCGCGCCTCCGCGGGGCTCATGCCGGCCGCGAGGTTCTCGTCGATCTGCTCCTGGAGATGGAGCTGGAGCTCTCCACGCAAGGAGGTATCGACTTCCGTACCGCGGAGTAGGGAACGCACTTGTAAACGCAACCGATCGAAGAAGCGATGCAGCATGGTGTTGGTCTTTTCTTACTGCTCGTGGGGCCCGGCGTTTTCTCATGGCGCTGGGGCCCCAGCGCCTGCCGCTTCGCGCCTGCGCGCTCAGCGGCGGCTGAAGGCTCACTCCGCCTCGCGCACGACGAGGCCGATTGCGGTCGAGAGCCGTTCCCAGTTTTCGAGCTCGCGCGTGAGCTGCTTCCGGCCGGCCGCGGTCAGCGCGTAGAACTTGGCGTCGCGCCCGGTGGCGGTCACGCCTGCCTGCGCCTTCACCCACCCCTGCTGCTCGAGCCGGTGCAGCGCCGGATAGAGGGAGCCCTGCGTGACCTGCAGAACGTCTTTGCTGATCTGCTCAATCCGTTTCGCGATCGCCCACCCGTGCTTCGGCTCCAGGGCGATCGTCTTCAGAATGAGCAGATCGAGCGTGCCTTGAATGAGATCCGATGGTTTGCCCATGATTGATAATGTCTGACCCCTAATCTATCGACAATAGACGCCTAGACTATCGACAATGTTCCGTGCGCGTCAAGTGGTCGCGAGCCCCCATGGAGGGGACGGATATCACGGAAGGATTTCACCACAGAGGCCGTGTCCTCCGTGAGACTACCGGCGCGGGGCGGGCTTGAGCAGCAGATCCTGGAAGTCGAAGCTGAAATCGGTGGCCGGCGAGACGGCCTGC
>CAYZBZ010000361.1:2063-3816 GCA_964476725.1 uncultured Vicinamibacterales bacterium | reverse complement strand
GTCATTCCGTGGACGATCGGCGGGCTGTTCACCGCGCAGCTCGTCCTGAATCCATTCGTCACGTCATTCCACCCGGCCGATCACGCCAAGCACGGGCCCTTGCGCTGGCTGCCGGTCGAGCTGACGATGGTGAACGACTTGCCGATCAACACCGAGGGGCCCTCGAAGGTGATGGTGTGGTTTGGCGACAACCCGGGCATGAAGGACCCTGGCTTCCAGGTGTACTTCCTGGACGACAACGCGTTTCGCGAGGCGGACAAGAGCTTCTGGGTGAAGGGAGAGTCGCGCGCGGAGTTTCTGATCAAGTGGGCGGAGGAGGATCCTGCGACGGCAAGCTGGAAAAGCCGGCCGCTCAAGCAGCTGCTGCTGACGCTGACCGCGGGTCCGGTCGAGACCGAGGTCACGGCTTCGGTCAGCGGACGCGAGCAGCGCGTCAAGCTGCAGCCGGATGAGTCGCAGCAGATCGTCTTCAACCTGGGCGAGGGCTTCTGGTATCAGGCCAGGGCCTACGTATGGGTGGTGTCGGTCTCGAGCAGCCACGGCTTCGTCCCCATCTTCAACGGCGCGACCGGGGACACCCGGTTCCTCGGCGCGCGCGTGAAGCCCGTGCTGGTGAAATGACTCTTGGTGGGAATGACTTTTGGTGAAAATGTCGCGTGTTGCGGTTGTGACCTCGAGCCCGCCGATGGCCGAAGGGGGCCATCTGGTGATCGCGCGGTCGCTCGTACAAGCCTTGCGCGACGCGGGGCATGACGCCGACATCATCATCACGCCGCAGAACCGGTTCGGGCGGCAGGCATCCGCCTACCTCGCCACCTGGCTGACCGATGTCGGGTCCGCGGACGGGCGCCCCATCGACCAGGTGATCAGCCTGCGGTACCCGAGCTACGCCGTCCGGCATCCGAAGCACGTCTGCTGGCTGAACCACACCATGCGCGAGTACTACGACCTGTGGGAACGGTTCAGCGCCGGATTGGGGACCGCCGGGCAGGCAAAGGAGCGCGTCCGCCGCGCGATCATCCATGCGGCCGACCGGTACCTGCTCACCCGCAACGTCAGCCGGCTGTTCGTTCAGTCGCGCACGATCCAGCAGCGCCTGGCGATCTGGCCGGAGCTGCGCTCGGACGTGTTGTATCCACCGGCGCCGCAGCGGCCGTATCGCTGCGACGAGTACGGGGACTACATTTTCATGGTCTCGCGGCTTACGCCGCTCAAACGCGCCGACCTCCTCGTGCAGGCGCTCGCGCAGCCGGACGGCGCCGGCATTCGCGCGGTGATCGCCGGCGAAGGGGAGGAGCGCGAGCGCCTGCAGGCGCTGATTGCCAGCCTTGGCCTCTCCGAGCGTGTCACGCTTGCAGGCCGGCTGGACGACGCGCAGATGCTCGATCATCTCGCGCGCTGCCGCGCCGTGTGCTTTCCTCCACTCGCGGAGGATTACGGCTTCGTGACGGCTGAAGCCTTCGCGTCGCGTAAGGCCATCATCACGTGCCGCGACAGCGGTGGACCCGCCGAGCTCGTGCAGGACGGCGTCAACGGGTTCATCTCGGAGTCGACGCCACAGGCACTGTCAGTCGCGCTGCGGCGAGTGATGGAGGACGTTGCGCTCGCGGAGCGGATGGGCGCGGCGGCGGCCGCCGCCGGCGCCAAACTGAACTGGGCCGAGACGGTTCGACAATTGACGTCGTAAGGTTACACTGGACAAAAGGCAAAAGGCGAACGTAACTAAAGGGCTGGGCTACGCGTTTCGGAGACG
>CAYZBZ010000361.1:0-1963 GCA_964476725.1 uncultured Vicinamibacterales bacterium | reverse complement strand
GCTGCCCGCAGTTTACCTGGAGACGAATAGATGAAGCGAGTGTTGGCTGCCGCGCTGGTCGGCGGCGTGATGATGGTGTGGGCGCCGGCCGCGGGCGCGCAGCAGCGCCCCCTCGTGACGGAGGATCCGGAGACGATCGGCTCCGGATTGGTGCTCCTCGAGGGAGGGATCGACGAGCAGCGCGAGGTCTTCTATCCCGCCTCCGGATTGCAGGGCAACCTGCTGCGGTTTCCCACGCTGGGGGTCAGCTTCGGGCTCAGCTCCATCGCGGAGCTCCAGATCGACGGCGGCCTGTATAACCGTCTCTCCATCACCTCGCGCGAAACCGCCCCGCTGTCCGGCCAGCTGAACGTCACCGGCGATCGGACGCACGCCGTGGAAGACATCGTGATTGCCACGAAAATCCGGCTGTTGACGGAAACCGCCGGCCGTCCCGCGGTCGGTGTGCGGTTCGCGACGAAGCTGCCCAACGCCAGCAACGAAAGCGGGCTGGGCCTCGATACGACCGACTTCTTCGTGGCGGGCCTCTTCGGCAAGACGGTCCGGTCGATCCGGTTCGTCGGCAACGTCGGCGTCGGCATCCTGGCCGATCCGGTGCGCGGCGACCGGCAGAATGACGTACTGACCTACGGCTTCTCGGTCGCGCGCGCGGTGCGGCAGGGGCTCGAAGTCGTCGGCGAGATCAACGGCCGGCTCGACACCCGCGAGGGCCAGCCTCCGGTCGGCACGGAAAGCCGCGGCGCGATGCGCATCGGCGGCCGATTCACCCGCTCGACCGTGCGCGTCGATGCCGGCCTGATCGTGGGGATGACGTCGCGCGACCCGAGCGTCGGCTTCACAGCCGGTCTCACGTGGGTGTTCAAGGGATTCACGATTCCATAAGGCCATAGTCGCTCGCCTTTACCGCTCCTCGCTGCGCCGGGCCAGAACTAACAGGGTCTGAAAGTCGTCCCGCCGGGGCGGAAACCCTGGAAATCTGAGAAGAAGATCGGCCTCGCGCTGTCGTTCGATCTCAGAGAACCCGGTCTGCTCGAGCGTCCAGTTGAGCAACTGCTGGTCGAGCAGGTTCCGATGCTCCCCCGCCTGATGAAACAGGTCATTGAGGAAGTGTTGATCGGGGGCTCCCTCGAGCGAATAGGTGGTCCACCTGGTGCTGCGATCGTCGATGAGCTCCCGGATGTGGCCGTCCACGTAGAGTCGGCAGACCTTCTCCATGTCCGGCGTGGACAGCCAGATCTCCCCACCGGGCTTGAGAACTCGGCGGAGCTCGCGCAACAACGGGAGGAGCTCACGGCGCAATTCGAGGTGTTCGATGACGTGTTGCGCCACGACGGCAGAGAAGCTCTCGTCCGGGAACGGCAGTGCTCCCGATGCGAGGTCCACATCGAGCTCGCTGGCCGCAACATCGATATTGACAAACCCCGCAACACGCCGTGGACCGCAACCAACATGCAAGTACTCAGCCCAGGGCTTGACTCGACGAGGCATGCGGCGCCGCGCGCGGGCGCGTGTGAGATCAAATTGTACGAGCTTGCGAGTCCGCTCGGAGCAAGAGAGCGTGAGGAGACGGAGAAGGGGAGCGAGCGCGAGGGTGAGATAACCGGATGCAGGACGGGGCCGCGATCGTGTGCCTTCCATCGAGCGCAGCTCCTCGCGAGTGACGCGACTACGACACGAACGCCGGCGGCGGAAATGTCCATCGCCGCCAGGAAGAACGAAGGTAGAGCAGCCTGAAGGGCCGCTCTACGAACCACCTATCCAACCAGCGCGTAGACGCGATCGACGGCTGCGATCTCTTCATCGACGCGCGCCTGGTCCCAACCCAGCTCCGCGGCGGCAATCCGCGCACAGTTTTCGATCGCCTCGCGAGGCGGCCGTCCCGCCGAGCCCAGGCCGGTGCGCCGTACGACGATGTCGGGCAGGCGCACGGCCATTTCATGCCGGATGACGTGAACGATCTCCG
>CAYZBZ010000360.1:0-3855 GCA_964476725.1 uncultured Vicinamibacterales bacterium | reverse complement strand
TCGAAGAAGGACGGGCATAGGAGCGTACGCTGAGATGAAAGGTCTTCCCGGAACAGAACGCGTCGCTAGGGTTGATGGGCTGCGCCTTAGAGGGACCGGTTCATAGGGTTTCGTAGTCAAGCTAACGCCCTCTCTTCTATACTGTGCCCTGTTGAAATTCAGATGGCGTCTCTCTCCACAATGATAAACACCATCACGGTCGACGTGCGTAGCCGGACGACCCCATTTCCACACTTCTGGGAATTCATGTTCGGATCGGGACGCGCGATCCTCACGCTGCGGGAGAGCTACCGCCGTGACTTACGCGACGTGAAACGGATCACCGGGTTTGAGTACGTGCGCTTTCACGCCATTTTTCATGACGAAGTCGGCGTCTATGACGAGGATGAACAAGGCCGACCACTTTACAACTTCACTTATGTGGATCAGATTTACGACGGGCTGCTAGAAAATGACGTCCGCCCTTTCATCGAACTCAGCTTCATGCCGCGGAAGCTGGCCTCCAAGGAGATCACGCATCCCTTCTGGTACAAGCAGGTCACCGCGCCACCGAAGAACTGGGGCCACTGGGAAGATCTCGTCTACCAGTTTACCAAGCACCTGTTCGAGCGCTACGGGGCAGATGAAGTGGCTCAGTGGTATTTCGAGATCTGGAACGAACCAAACAGTGATTTCTGGTCGGGCAAGCCGAAAGAGGCCACCTACTACAAGTTGTATGAGCGCGCCACGCGCGCCATCAAGCGCGTCAGCCCGCTCCTGCGGGTGGGTGGTCCGGCGACGGCGCATACAGCGTGGGTGGGCCGTTTCATCAAGCACTGCGTTAAAAGAGGGGTGCCGATTGATTTCGTTTCCACGCACGTCTATGCCGACGATACAGCCTACGACGTCTTCGGCACAAAACAGAGCATCCCGCGCAGCGACATGATCGGCCGCGCGGTGCGGAAGGTTTTCGATCAAGTGAAATGTTCAGTCCGGCCGGACCTGCCGATTCACTGGACCGAATACAACGCCAGTTACATGAATGAAGTAAGTGTTACGGACGCGCCTTTCATGGGGCCATGGCTCGCCAACACGATCCGGCAGTGTGACGGGTTCGTCACGACGCTGGCCTACTGGACATTTTCTGACGTGTTTGAGGAGCAAGGCGTCGTCAAGCGGCCGTTCTACGGCGGGTACGGCCTGATCGCGGCCGGTCACATTCCCAAGGCCTCGTACAACGCGTTCAAACTGCTACATCTACTCGGCACTGAGCGAATAAGGATTAGATCTTCTTCCGCGCTGGCGACGAGGCGCGTCGACGGATCGCTCGCCATTGCCGTATGGAATTATGCGCCGCCTGGAGAAGTTGGTTCTCACCAGAGGATAAACCTTGTGATCAAGGGTTTGACCGGACCACACTGCCTACGCATACATCTGCTCGACCGCAATCACGGCTCACCGCTAGCGACATGGAAAGCAATGGGCCGACCATCCTTGCCGACGCGTAAGGAACAACAACAGCTTCGAGCGGCAGCCGAGCTCAGTTCGCCAGAGTTGCGACCGTTACGTCACGGCGACGTGGCCTCCGCAGCGCTCGAGCTTCTGCCGCACGGCCTCGCGCTGATTGAGGTCGTAGGATAACCGTGGGGTCGGTACGCTAGCAATGTCACTCGACGTTCCAGAGTAAGTGCAGCTCCGTAATGCGAGGGAGCGTAGGAACTTCAAAAGCCCTTTCGCGGTCGCCAACCCGTGCCTCCTGCCCCCCGCCGCGCGCCACGATCGCGTCCCCGGCGGCCGAAGTCAAGCGCCTCCGGGAGGGCGATGCCCCTTGGCGGTGCTCAGAAGCGGAGCTCCTTCGACAACCCTACCCCCTTTGAGGAAAGCCGAACGCGGCCGGCGCCCGAACGCCGGCGGGCGGCAGACGAGGGCGAATGCCCGGTCCGAGGGCGTCGGTCAACGGTCAACGTCCCCCGGCGACGGCGCCCGCGAGGCGCCGGGGTCGCCGTTGACCGTGATCCGCGAGAACGAGTTCCACTTTTCGAAGAGCGGCTGAGGCTCGCGCACGCCCTTCACCCATTCGACCCGCTGCAGCGATGTCTGCTCCGCGATGCGCAGGCTGTTCACGGCCACGAAGACCGCGAAGACCGTGATGGCGACCAGCGCCACCGCGCGCAGCCGGGGCCCGTCGGCCGCCGTCAGGAAGCAGGCGCTGGCCGCGCAGGCGATGAGGGCGGTGGCGACGACCGTGGTGGGGCCGTCGGTCGCGTCCAGCGTGACGATCACGAGCGCGCAGCCGGCGGCCGCGCCCAGGAGGTCGACCGCGTAGAGCCTGGGCAGCTGGCGCGGGAACCGGGTCAGGACGAGCGCCACGCTGATCCCGCTGAAGATGAAGGGGATGGCCACCACCACGTAGGTGAACACCACGGTGTACACGCCGAGGAGCGACAGCCCGGCCGCGAACGGCACGGCGAGTTGCGTCAGCAGGCTGATCACGATCGCGACGCCGAAGAGCAGCGCGCTCACTCCGAGGCCGCGCGACACCCGCTCGGGTGGACACCAGGAGGGCTGGAGGTAGACGATCAGCGCGCCGACCGTCATCCCGAACATGGCGACCGAGATGGCGACGAACGCGAAGTGATACCAGGTCGCCACGCTGAAGATCCGCGTGAGGGCGATCTCGTACATGATGGTCGCCAGCGTGACGAGGAAGAGGCCGAGGTAGATCGAGCGGGATGCGCGGGGCGCGGTCGACATGCTCCTCTGTATGGTAGGAGCCCGCGGTACCCCGGACCAAGAAAAGACTCCGGCCAGTCGGCGGACCGCATCGGCTCGTCGCCGACGAGCCCCGGCAAGGCTGCCCCAGACCTATAGCGCACGGGCCGTGCACCGCGGTAGCATGCGGGCGTGGCCGCACCCCACGACGTACGCACGCGCCAGCTCACCGTCATCGGCCAGGACCCGGCCGTGCGCGACCGCGGCGGGCGAATTCTCACGACCCGCGTCGCGGTGCCCGCCGAGAAGCTCGATCCGGGGCCGCGCGGTTACCGCGTGAGCGTCGTCGACTACGACTGCACCCACGACGTGCACTACGCGCCCGCCAATCTGGGCGACGCCGGCGACGACGCGTACGTGAACGGCGACGACGACCGGCTCCTGACCGACCCGCGCTTCCACGCCCAGAACGTCTACGCCCTCGTCATGCGCTCGCTGGCGCGCTTCGAGCACGCGCTCGGCCGACACGTGTCGTGGTCGTTCCCGTACGGCCACCAGCTGCAGGTGGCGCCCCACGCGTTTCGCGAGGCCAATGCCTACTACTCCGAGCGCGATCAGGGGCTGCTCTTCGGCTACTTCCCGGGGTCGCGCCGCCACACGATCTTCACGTGCCTGTCCCACGACGTCGTCGTCCACGAGACGACCCACGCGCTCCTCGACAGCCTGCGCGACCGCTACACCGACGCCTCGGTGCTGGACCAGGCGGCCTTTCACGAGGGCTTCGCTGACCTCGTGGCGATCCTGTCCGTCTTCTCGCTGCCCGACGTGGTCGAGGCGCTGCTGCACAGGTCGATCCGCGAGCAGCGCCGGCGCCGGCGGGGCAATGATCCGGCCCGGCCGGACCGGCCCGCCCATCGCGTCGACGAGGCGTGGCTGCGGAAGTCGGCGCTGTTCCGGCTGGCCGAGGAGATGGGCCAGGATCTCCAGGAGCAGCGCGGCCAGGCGCTCCGCAGCTCGCTCGACATCAAGCCGCGACGGGATCTGCTGGCCCGGAGCGAGTTCGAGCTGCCGCACCGGCGCGGTGAGGTGCTCGTCGCCGCGATGCTGACGGCGCTGGTGCGGGCGTGGTCGCGCCGGCTGCGCGATCTCGGCGCGACCGCGATC
>CAYZBZ010000359.1:0-3875 GCA_964476725.1 uncultured Vicinamibacterales bacterium | reverse complement strand
CTGCTGCTCGTCAGCATCCCCCTGCTCGCCGCCGGCGGTGAGGGGATCTACCACGCCGCGCGCAACCGTCAGCAGATCACGCTCACCTGCGAGCAGTTCGTCCGGCAGCCCACGCGGGCGCTGTGGATTCGCGTCACCGGGTGCGACATCGACTACGTCAGCGCCGGATATCGAGAGTCGAGGGGGCACATCGCCGAGCTGTTCTTCCCGGTACGTCCGGTGAACGAGCCAGCAACGGCGCCGGCGGTGCTGATCGCGGCCACGCGGGATCCCGAGGTCTTGGCGATCGCGGAGAACACCATCGGCAACGGGCAGCAGCCTAACCAGGAAGCTTTTCTCGTGATGATGCTCCGGACCATCACGATGCTGGGGGTCTCGCGTGAGGTCGAGGGCTACGCGCGCAGCGGGGTGATCGAGCTGGCGCAGACGCGCCGCGCGCTGGCGGGGCTGAAGGCGCCGATCGCGCCGGGATTGGTGGTGCTCGATCTTCACGCGCGACCGTCGTTTCTCGTGCCCGGCATCGAGGCGGGAGCGGGGGCTGCGCTGCTGCTGCTTTCGGTGATGCGCAGGCGGCGGTCGCCAGAGCAGGTGGAGCAGGCGGCCGTGCCGCCAGGGGATGTCCCGGGCGAGCCAGCCCCGCGCAGGCTGCCGGCCGTCATGTTGTTGAACCTGCCGCCGACGGCCGACGTGGGCGCCGTCGAGCATGCGCCGGCGCTCGGCAGCCGCGGCGAGGTCACCGAGCAGATCGCGCAGCACCTCGGGTGGGTCCCCGTCGATCGGAGCGGACGAGGGACGCTGAGCGGTCCGGACTGGTCGTTGACGCTGGATCTGGGGTCGGAGGAACCGGTGTGGACGGTCGCGATCGAGGCGCGCGGCGAAGGATCGATTCGCCCCCTGGCGACGCTCGCGCGCGCCACCGGTTGGCGGATGTTCATGCCAAGGCGCGGCACGTTCGTCGAGCCCGCGCATCTCGAACAGGTGGAGAGGCCGCGCGCTGCAGGCGCGCAAGGAATTTGATGATGCGATTCGTCGCGTTTTGCCGGGATCAGCGCGGCGCGATTGCGCGGAACCGCGGGTCGTCGCGGAGCGACGCGAGATCGACGTCGACGCGCGCGCGCGCGGCAGTCAGCGCCGGCAGGCTGCGCGCGACGCGCTCGAGCGAATCCAGCGCGCGCTCGGCGTCGCCGCCGAGCGCGTGCAGGCAGGCTATGTAGTACCGGGTGAATGGATCGTCGGCGCCGGCCGCCACTCTCGCGTCGAACGCCGTGAGCGCGCGGCCGAAGTGCCGTTCCGCATCGTCCGCGCGACCCTGGCGGTGGTACGCCGCGCCGATCTTGACGTTCAGCTCCAGCAGCGTGCGATCGCGCAGGGCGTGATCGCTCGAGCCGATGAACGCCAGCTCGCGTTCGTACTCCCGCAGCGCCTCGTCGTACTCCCCTTTGAGGTAGTGCACGTAGCCAAGCCGGGCGTGCGCTCCGACAATCTGCAGGCCGGCATTGCCGGAAATGTACTGCTCCTGCAGCTCGACGGCGCGGCGGCAGATCTCTTCCGCTCGATCGAGCTGCCCTTGCCAGGCGAGGATCAGCGAGAGCTGCAGATACGAATAGCCGGCTTCCGGATTCAGCGCGATCGCACGCTCGAACTCGGGGATCGCCGAAGCGAAGTCCCCCTCCCCGACCCAGTACGCGCGCGCGAGCCCCTGGTGTGCCTGGCCGTTCTCCGGGTCGATCCGCACGGCTTCCCGCATCTCGGCGATCGCTTCGTCGATCCGGCCGAGCGACAGCAGTCCGGCGCCCAGCCACGTGTGGGCATCGGCGAGCCGTGGATCGATCGCCAGGGCCCGCCGCTCGAGCTCGATCGCCCGATGGAGCATCTCCGGAATGCTGAGGAAGTTTCCCTTCAGGCCGTAAGCCCCGCCAAGAGCCGCCCACGCAATCGCATACTCCGGATCGTGCCGGGTGGCATCCTCGAATGCCGCAATGGCCCGATCGATCGAGTCGCGGGTGGCCTGGCGCAGGTTCATCATGCCGCGCGCGTAGCTTTCGTACGCGGCCACCGAGCGCGTTTCCTGGCGCTCGATGCCCGCGATCTCCGTGCCGCGGAGCGCGACGTTGAGACCCTGGCTCAGCTCGAACACGATCTTGTCCTGCAGCTCGAAGATGCCGTCCATCCTGCCGTCGACCTTGACCGTGCGCCGCACCTCGCCCGTCGCGACCTCGACGAAGTTCGCCGTAATCCGCACGGTGGGACCGATGCGCTGGAAGCCGCCGACGACCACCCACGTCGCCCCGAGCCGGCGCCCGATGTCGATCGCAAGCGAGTCGTTGAGGTGCGCGTCAGTGCTGAGGTTTCTGAGCGCGTCGTAGACCCGGGCCCGGCCGATGATCGTCAGCCCGTGAATGTTCTTCAGATCCGAGCTGACGGTTTCGGCGATGCCCGTGCCGATCCAGTCGTCCGACGCCTCGCGCGTGATGTTGGTGAACGTCATCACGGCCACGGAGCTCTCGACTGGTCCCGGCGTGGCGGCCGCCGACACCCGGCTGCTCATCCGCGGGGCGGCATCCATCGTCTCGGCGACGTGGCGAAGATCGCGGGATATCTCCCGCGCGGACTGGTACCGGAACGCAGCTTCCTTCTCCAGCGACCGAACGACGATCGCGTCGAGCGCGGCCGGAAGGTTCGTCGTGTACCGCGACGGCGGCGGAGGCGTCTCGTGAAGAATGTGATCGATGATCTCGGTCGGTGACGTGCCCTCGAACGGCATCCGCCCCGTGAGCAGCTCGAACAGCACGATGCCGAGCGAAAACAGATCGGCCCGATGATCGACGGGACGCCCGAGCGCCTGTTCCGGCGCCATGTACGACACGGTCCCCACCACCATCCCCGCCATCGTCATCTGCGCCTGCGTGACGTCCGTGGCTCCGCTGGTGGAGACGAACTTCGCGAGGCCGAAGTCCAGCACCTTGACGAGGCCGCGCTCGGTGCGCATCAGGTTCGCGCTCTTGATGTCGCGGTGCACGATACCGCGGGAGTGCGCTTCGTCGAGCGCGTCGGCCACCTGCATTCCTATCTCGACGACCTCCCGCGCCGGGAGCGGGCCCTTCGCGACGCGCGACGACAGCAGCTCGCCGTCGACGTATTCCATGACGATGAAGTCCGCCCCGCCGTCCTCTCCGATGTCGTAGGTGACGGCGATGTTGGGCGAGCGCAGCATCGAGGCCGCGCGCGCTTCGTTCAGCAGCCTCGCGCGGCTTTCGGGATCGGACTTCAGTCCGTGCGGCAGGAACTTGAGCGCGACCGGACGCCCCAGCCGTGTATCCTCGGCGCGATACACCTCGCCCATACCGCCCGCGCCAAGGCGTTCGCCTATCCGGTAGTGCTGGACGGTTGTCCCTACCACTCTATTGTGAGACGCGATACCAGACGCGTGCGTCCCCGCACCTTCGTCATCGTCCCCTTCACCACGCTGGGCATTCGAACGTCAGCCTTCAGCGTTCAGACTTTCCGAGTTTCGACTCGAGCCAGCTCTCCCTGAACGCCCTCTGATCCGCCGACAGCGTGCCACCGGTGGCTTCGAGCGTGACGACTTCCAGGGATGGGTCTTCTCCGACGGTCACGACGGTCTTCAACGCGGCGCCGTGGCGAGTGAACTCGACGCTCATCCGATCGCCCGGCTTGTGCGCGCCCACCGCAGCCTGCCAGTCGGCAAGGGCCGCGATAGGCTTGCCGTCGACGCTGGTGATGACGTCCCCTTCTTCGAGCCCGGCGTTGAACGCCGGCGTGCCCCATGCCACAAGGCCGGAGATGCTGACCGCCGGGGCTGCGCCTGGAGCGCCTGACGCGGGCGCGCCGCGGCGCCCTCGACCGCCGGCGGC
>CAYZBZ010000358.1:0-3882 GCA_964476725.1 uncultured Vicinamibacterales bacterium | reverse complement strand
GGAGCAGCGCCTCCGCCATCAGCGTGATCGCCGCAGGCGCGGATCGATCACGTCGCGCAGGCCGTCGCCCAGCAGGTTGAAGCCGAACACGACGAGAAAGATCGCGAGGCCGGGGAACGTCGCGAACCACCACGCCTCCGGCAGGTACTGCCGGCTCTCGGCGACGGCCAGTCCCCATTCCGGATCCGGCGGCGTCGCGCCCATACCGAGGAACCCGAGCACCGCGGCCGTCAGGATCGTGAACCCCATGCCGATCGTCGCGCGTACGATGATCGGCGGCGCCGCGTTCGGCAGGATGTGCGCGAACATGATCCGGAACGAGCTCGCGTTCAAACCCTGCAGCGCTTCGACGAACACCGACGTCTTCAGCCGCCGCGTCTCCGCGTACACGATGCGCGTGAAGAACGGCCAGTACGTCAGCGTCAGCGCGAGCATCGCGTTCTTGAGGCTGGGACCGAGCAGCTGCGCCATCGCGAGCGCCAGGATCAGCTGCGGCACCGCCAGGAACACGTCGGTCACGCGCATGATGGTCTCGGACGTCCACCCGCTCCCGTAGCCGGCGAGCAGCCCGAGCGGCACGCCGATGAGCAACGACCCGGCCACGACGAGCAGCGCCACCGAGAGCGCGGCCCGCGAGCCGAGGATGACCCGCGAGAAGACGTCACGACCCAGGTTGTCGGTGCCGAACGGTGCCTCACGCGATGGCCCCGTCAGGCGCTCCAGCGGATGCGACTCGTGTGCATCGAGCGGCTTCGGCGCCAGCCACGGCGCGAAGATCGCGACCACGATCGTGGCCAGCACGATCACGAGGCCGATCACCGCGGAGATGTCCCGCAGAAACCTCCGGAAGACCAGCACTACATCTGCTCCCCGACGCGCGGATCGATCACGCCGTGGACGACATCCACGAGGATATTGACCGCCGCGTAGATGACGCCGACGAGCAGGGTCATCGCGAGGATCGCCTTGTAGTCCGACGTGAAGATCGCGAGCACGGCGTAGCTGCCGATGCCCGGCCAGTCGTAGATCGCCTCCACGACGATGGAACCGCCGAGCAGCGCGCCGAAGAGCAATCCGATCTGCGTGACCGTCGCCACCACGGAGTTCCGCAGCACGTACACGGACACGAGCAGCCACCGCGGATAGCCGACGGCGGTCTCGTACTGGACGTATTCCTTCTGGAGCGTCTCGAGCACGCCGCTGCGCGTGAAGCGCGTGATGGTGGCGAGCGACCCGAACGACAGCGTGATCGCCGGCAGGGTGATGTGGCGGAGGGCGTTCCAGAAGATATCGACGCGGCCGGTGACGAGGCTGTCGAACAGGTAGAGCCCCGTGACGGCAGGCGGTGCGTCCATGATCGCGGAGAGGCGTCCGCGCAAGGGCAGCACGTCGAGCTGCATGGCGAACAGGAGCTGCAGCATGATCGCGAGCCAGAACGACGCGATCGCGATGCCGCCCACGGTGAAGAACCGCAGCACATGGTCGAGCATCCTGTTGTGCCGCACCGCCGCCAGCGTGCCGAGCGGCACGCCCAGGAACACGCCGAGCCCGAGCGCGGCGAACGTCAGCTCGAGCGTGGCGGGGAGGCGCTGCCCGATGTCCGTCACCACGGGGCGCCCGGACTGGATGCTGTCGCCGAAGTCGCCCTGCGCCACCTGCTTCACGTAGACGAAGAACTGGATGATCAGCGGCTCGTCGAACCCGTACTTGGCGCGAATCTCGGCGATCTGCTGGGGCGTCGCATTCTGGCCGGCGAGCGCGGCGGACGGATCATTCGGCACGATCCTCACGAGGATGAACGTGAGCACGAGCAGTCCAAAGAGAACGGGAAGGACGAGGAGGACCCGGCGGATCAGAAACCTCAGCACCGCCAGGCCCTCCCCATGGACGTCACGTTACTCGAGGTGCATCCAGCGGAGCTCGTTGCCGCTGCCGACGGGTGAGAACTTGAAGCCCTTCACCCGCGCGCGCATGCCGCGCAGCTCGACCGTGTTGTAGACCCAGATGTCAGCGGCGTCCTCGACGATCTGCCTGGACGCCTCCGCGTACATCCGCGTGCGCTCCTTCTGATCGGGGACGGCGCGCGCCGCCCGCAGCAGCTCGTCGACCTTCGCGTTCTTGTAGTACGACGACGCCTTCCACGTCCCGTGGAACTGGCTGTCGTACATCGTCCCGATCCAGTTCTCCGGATCGATGAAGTACGCCGACACCCAGTGGATCCACATGTCCGGCGACGTTTCCGGCTTCGCCGTCGCCGCGGTCATGTTCGGCCACGTGTCGGTGACGAGGCTCACGTTGAGCCCGATCTTCTTCAGATCGGACTGGAAGAGCTGCCCCGCCTGCTTCGTCTGGTCGAGCTGCGCCTGGTAGTGCAGCTTGATCTCGCGGCCGATGGGCGCGCCCGCCGCCTTGGCCTTGTCACACTCGGCCTGCGCCTTCTTCAGATCGAAGTCGTAGCCCTTCACGCCCTCGGGATAGCCCCAGAGGTTCTTGGGCATCGGCGCCGGGTTGCGCACGGCGAAGTTCTTGAGAATGACCTCGATGAACGCGCCGTAGTTGAACGCGTGGCTCATGCAGCGGCGGAAGTTCACGTTGTCGAATGGCGGCTTCGCGTTGTTCATGCGGATCACGAAGATGCGCATGGACTCGTTCCGCTGAACGACGACGCCCTTCTCCTTCTCCAGGCGCGCCACCTGGTCGGTGGGCAGGTAGCTGTCCCCGATGTCGATCTCACCCTTGATGAGGGCGTTCACGCGCGTCGCCGTCTCCGCGATGTCACGCGCTTTGACCACGTCGATCGGCTTCGGGTTGTGGCTCCAGCCCGCGAAGTGCTTCGGGTTGCGCTTGAGGTCGAGCTGCTTCTGCGGGATGTAGCCGTTGGGATCGACGACGTACGCGCCCGAGCCCGCGCTGTTCGACGACAGCCAGCCGAAGCCGAGGTCGTCGCCCTTCACGTGAGGATCGATCTGCTTCTTGTTGACGACCGTCAGCACCGGCACGATCGACAGGAAGGGCGCGTACGGCGTCTCGAGCACGAACCCCACGGTGCTCGCATCCGGCGCCGTGACGTTCGCGATCTTCGCGGCCTTGAACGGACCCGCGGCCGCCTTGTTCATGGACATCATGCGCTTGTAACTGTAGACCACGTCCTCGGCGAGGAGGGGGTCGCCGTTCGCGAACGTGAGCCCTTTCCTCAGCTTGAACTCCCACGTCTTGCCGTCCTTCGACGCGGTGTAGCTCTCGGCGAGCCACGGCTTCATCAGGGGCGGGTTCCCCTCGTAGCGGTAGAGATTGTCGTACACGTTGAGCTGGATGAACGACGACGGCACGTCGTACAGCGCGTGCGGGTCGAGGTTCGCCGGCAGGTTGTCGCCCCACACCATGACGGACTGCGCCCTCGCCGGCGAGGCGCCGACGAGGCCCGCCAGGAGTGCGAGCGCGACCAGGAGCCACGCGCGATGCTTCATCACGACACCTCCATCTTCGGCGGCACCGGATACGCCGCCTTGCTGTGGGAGAGTCCCATCGACACCACCATTTCGGCCGTCTTCAGCGCCGCCGTCACCGGGTTGACCACCGGGATCTCGAGTCGCTTCGTGATTTCGTCCGTGATGCCGTGAAATCCCATGCTCATGCAGCCGAGGACGATGACGTCGACGCCGTCCTCGCGCATGGCGGCCTGCCCGACCTCCTGCAGCCGGTCGAGCACGGCTTCGCGCTGCCGGGCCACGTCGAGCACGGACATGCCAACGCCCCGCACCGACGCGAAGAGGTCGCCGCAGCCGAGCGCACGGAAGCGGGCCGCGACGGCGCCGGACGCACGCTCGCGCGGTGAGATCACGCCGATCCGCGTGCCGAGCTGCGCGGCGACGTGGATGGCGG
>CAYZBZ010000357.1:0-3885 GCA_964476725.1 uncultured Vicinamibacterales bacterium | reverse complement strand
AACATCGGGCGGTTCGTCGAGATGCTGCAGAGCATGCAGGAGCACACGCAGTTCATCCTCATCACCCACAACCGCAAGACGATGGAGATCGCGGATCGGTTGTACGGTGTGACCATGGAGGAGCCGGGGGTTTCGAAGTTGATATCCGTACAGCTGAATTGAGTCGGTTCAGGGCCTTTGTCTGAACCTTGAACACTGAACCTTGAACCCTCGTGAATGAAGACAAGTCCGTCCGCTACCACCGTCTGAAGCGCCGCTGCGGCGTCTTCTCGATGGTAATGACCGCGCTCGTGCTCGCGGGCCTCCTGGCGTCGGGCGCGTCTTCAGTCCTGCGCGACGTCGCCGAACGCATGGCGCGCGTTCCTCCCGGGCAGTTCTCCTTCAGTTCGATCGCTCTTTACGTCGTGCTGCTCGCGGCCGTCCTGGAGACGATTGAGCTGCCGCTCGCGTTCTATCGGAGCTTCCTGCTGGAGCGGCGCTACGGCCTGTCGTCGGAGCCGGCGGGCGCGTGGGTGCGCGATCACGCGAAAGCGGCGGCGCTCGGCATCGTGCTTGGCGTGGCCGGCGCCGAAGTCGTGTACTTCGCGATGCGGGAGTGGCCGGCCTGGTGGTGGCTCGTCTCGGCGGCCGTCTTCGCGGCGGCCATGGGTGGCCTGGCGAACGTCGCGCCGGTCCTGCTCCTGCCGATCTTCTACAAGTTCGCGCCGCTCGATCGCGAGTCGCTGCGCGCCCGTCTGGTGTCGCTCTCGCGGCGCGCCGGCGTTCCGGTGCTCGGCGTGTACGAGTGGGGGCTTGGCGAGAAGACGCGCCGCGCGAACGCGGCGCTCGTCGGCACCGGCGCCACGCGGCGCATCATCGTGTCGGACACGCTGCTGGCGGAGTACTCGGAGGACGAGATTGAAGTCATCCTCGCGCACGAGCTCGCCCACCACGTCCATCGCGACATCCTGACCGCGATGGTGGTGGAATCCGCGCTGCTGCTGGCCGCCTTCTGCGCCGCGGCGGCGGCGCTGAGCGGGCTGTCGCAGGAGATCGGGCTGCGCTCGGCGGCGGACGTCGCCGGGCTGCCGCTGTTGCTCCTGGCCGGCGGAGCCACGACCGTCGCCGCGACCCCCGTCGTCAACGCGCTGTCGCGGCGGAACGAGCGGCGCGCCGATCGCTACGCGCTCAGCCTGACGCGCCAGCCCGGCGCGTTCATCTCCGCGATGAAGCGCCTCGCGGCGCAGAACCTGGCCGAGGAGCGTCCCTCCCGCGCCGTCCTGTGGCTCTTCCACACGCACCCACCGATCGAACAGCGGATCGACGCGGCGAAGGCATTCCGGATCTAGCGCGGCGCGGGCGCCGCCTAGCAAGGGTTTGCCGCCGATAGCGGCCAGTGCGATCATGAGCCACGCCGTCGCGCTCGCATGTGTCGCGCGGAAAGCACCTGAGCCTGCTGCGTGGACCTGACGTTCGGTGACGGGCGCTGCAGCAGATGCCTGACGGCGACATCAAATCGCCAATCCCGCTGGTATAAACTCACCCGGTGAAAACACGCGGACTCGCGATGGCGGCGATCATCGCGGCGGTGATCGTCGTCTACCGCGACGCGGCCGGCGGGTATTTTTTCCAGGACGACTTCCAGTGGCTGGCCGGCACCTTGACCTACCGTCCGTCACAGGTCTTCGACATCGCGGGCCGCACCCACTTCTACCGTCCGATGATCGAGATGTACTTCTGGACGTTCACTGCCGCTTTCGACGGATCGCCGCGCCTGTTCCATATCGCAAACGTCCTGCTGCACGCGATCAACGGGCTCCTGCTGTTTCTGCTCGCGGGTGCGTTGACCAGGAACGACCGCTCTGCGTTTACCACCGCGCTGTGCTTCGTCGTGCTGCCGGGCTACGTCGAGGCGGTCACCTGGATTTCGGCGCTGGCGGAGCCAGTGGCGGCGTTCTGGGGCTGCGTGATGCTGTACGCCTTCGTGAGATCCAGGACACGAGGGGGCGCCGCATGGCGTGCGCTGTCGGTGATCGCGTTCGTTCTGACGCTCGTGACGCACGAAAGCTCCGTGGTCTTCCTGCTTCTGCTGCTGCTGGCCGAGTGGACGTTCTTCGGTCGGAGCCGGCCGCTTCGGCGCGCGATCGTCGACACGGTGCGTCTGGCTGCTCCATATGGAGTGGCGATTGTCTTCTATCTCGCCATCGACTTCTCGATCAACGCGAAGAGTTACGTCGTCGAGGAGGGCTATTATCGGCTGGGCCTGCACGCGGTTCCCAACGTGCTCGGATACATCGTGTGGCTGTACGTGGGGAAGAGGAACATGCTCTCCTACGCGATGATCACAGTGGCGCTGCTCGCGCTCGTCCTGCTTGGCACGCGACGGGTCCGGTTTGCGGTGTGCTGGATGCTGCTCGCCCTGATGCCGTTCGCGTTCTTCACCTGGGGCAACACGTCACGATATCTCTACCTGCCGGCCATGGGGTTCGCGATGCTCGTGGCGGAAGGGATCGAATGGGTGGACGGGCGGCTCTCTTCGCGGGTGAATCGGCTGCTGCGTCACGCTGTCATCGCACTGCTCATTGCCGCCGTCACCGTCCGGTTCGCCGCGTTCGCATCGCGCGGCGTGTCGAACTTCTCCGAACGCACCGAGGCGTACCGCCGGTTCACGCAGGACTTGAGGCAGGATTACCCGCAGCTTGGGCCGTACAGCAGCGTGCCGATCGACCCCGCCATCGCCACTCGCCTTACCTACCGCTACCTGGAAGGGCTTGTCCGGTGGGAGTACCGGGATCCAACCCTGCGGGTCGTCGTGCAGGAGTAGGTGGCCATGCCCAGGTTGTATCGTTTGCCGCGGCGAGAGTCCTGTCGCCTGACGGTGTCCTGGCGATCGCATCACGAATGACGATGGGTGTCGGGCATGCCGAGGTGGGAACTCACTTGACCACCAGTTCCCCTTCCATCTTCCGGCACCTCTCGTCCTGCGTGAGATTGCAGTAGAACCGGTGCGTGCCGACCCGGTCGGCCCGGAACTCGAAGACGACCGACTGGCCAGCGGCCGCGCGTTTGGCGATGCGGTACTGGTCGATGGTGAAGCTGTGGGCGGTGTCGACGGCGGTGAAGATGATTTTCACGAGGTCGTCTTTCTGGACCTCGATCCTGACCGGGGAAAACGCGAACTGGTTCGCGCTGATCGTGAACTCCCGCGTGCCCTGGGCCTGAACGGGAGCGATCCGGACGAACGACGTGGCGAGCAGAACGACAGCCAGGCACGCCGACAACACGATGGTCTTGTGCCGTAGTTGGTTCATTGGGCCCCCTCTCTCCAGGCCGGCCTGGAGGCTCCTGTGGGCCAGCCGGGAAGGCTGGTCCTACGGATACGGATAAAGACGCCCGGGCGGGACATTTGGTTCGTCGCCGCCGCGGGCGGTCGGAGGTCTGCCGGCCTGAGCCTAGCCTAGCTCTTTGCTCCCTCGGCCTTCGCATGCCCTTCCTCGGGCTGGAGCAGCGCCTTGCGGCTCAGTCGGATCTTCCCCGAGGGGTCGATGTTGATCACCTTGACCATCATCTGTTCCCCTTCCTTCAGCTCGTCGCGCACGTCCTTCACACGGTGGTGCGCGATTTCGGACACGTGCAGGAGCCCGTCCAGTCCTGGCATGATCTCGACGAACGCGCCGAAATCCGTAATCCGCTGGACCTTCCCCAGGTAGCTCTTGTTCAGCTCCGGCGTCGCCGTCAGTTCCTGGATGATCCCGATCGCCTTCTGCGCCGAGGCCTCGTCCGCGGACGCGACGTTCACACGGCCGTCGTCCTCGACGTCGATCTTGACGCCGGTCCGCTCGATGATGCTGCGGATCATCTTGCCGCCCGGCCCGATGACGTCGCGGATCTTGTCGACCGGAATCC
>CAYZBZ010000356.1:0-3888 GCA_964476725.1 uncultured Vicinamibacterales bacterium | reverse complement strand
GCTTTTCGTTCTGGCGGTGCGCTTTCAGCGCGGAATCGTGACTGGCCACAGTTGGAATCCTTGAAAGTCTGAAGTCTGAAGGCTGAAGTTAGAATGCTTGCACGCCCTAACGCCGCTCGCGCAGGAGCTGCAAACCGCTGATTATAGCACTATCCCCCCTCCTTCATTCTGCGGATCTGTCGCCGTTCCCGCTTGTCGGGGGACCCGGCGCCAGCGGCCCGGAGGAAGGGCCGTGCGAGCCTGGCCATTCTGCGGAGCTCGATCTCCTCGGCGGTGGGCGGAGGCGTCAGGTCCTCGTACAGCGCGCGCGCGTCCGCCTTGGCGATGTGCGTGTCGGCCAGCGCGTAAACGGCCAGCCGCTGCTTTCTCCCCAGCGGCCGGCCGATCACGATTTCATCACCCGGCCGTATCTCGCGGTGCGGTTTGGCCGCCTGACCGTTCACATCGACCTTGCCCGCCTTGCACGCCTTCTGCGCTTCGGATCGCGTCCTGAACAGGCAGGCGACATCGAGCCAGATATCGAGACGGACGGAGTCCACACCGCCATTCTGACGGCTCCGGGCTCGCGGCTCAAGCCTCTGGGGCTTTTGGTGGTGGCGCTATCTGCGCTTTTCGGCAGCGGCGACGGCGGGCGGAGGCGTATTGGTGTAGCGGGTGATCTCTCGGCCGTCCTTGATCTCGACCACCTTGTAGACGCGGGTTGGAGGGGGCTTCGATCCGGCCTGGTTCTGGATTTTCGCGATGTAGTTCCGCGTCTCGCGGTAGGGAGGCACCACGCCGCCGTACTTCTCCACGGCCCCTGGGCCGGCGTTATACGCGGCGAGCGCCAGCTCTTCTTTCTGGAAGTACTTCTCGAGAAGCCGTTTCAGATACGCGACCCCGGCGCGGATGTTTTCTGCCGGATCGAATGGGTTTCGGACGCCATATGCGACCGCGGTCGCAGGCATGAGCTGCATCAGCCCCATGGCCCCCTTGATCGACCGCGCGGCCGGATCAAATCCAGACTCGGCCTGGATGACCGCCCTGACCAGGTCGGCCCGGATTCCATGGGTCGCCGAATGCTCGGTAATGAGCCCGTCGTAGGCGCTCACGCGCCGGATGTTCACCGGCCGCGTGGTGAGGAAGGCATCGCCACGAGCCACCGCGAAGCTCCGCGCAGCCGCGTCCTTCGGCCGGTCCGACAGCACCAGATTCCCCGAGACGTCACGCCACGTGTAGATCTGTGCGTGCACGGCCACAGGGGTGGTCGCGAACAGGGCCGCGGCGGCGACCGCGATCCGGATCGGTCTCGAGCTCATCTTTCTTGCCAAGAGGGTTGAAGTCAGTAGTTTAGCGCGAACGGACGAGGCAGGACAAGGCAAGGGCGGTGCCCCCGTTTTTCAATGACTTACGGGGACCGCTGCCGAGTAGTTGTATCGGATTGGTGCCGGAACTTACAGAACTGTGCTCAGCCCAGCAGACGGCGCAGGACCTCGGGGGCCCTGGCGAGCAGCTCGTCGATCTTCGAGGGGTCCCTGCCCCCCGCCTCGGCAAACTCCGGGCGTCCGCCGCCTCCACCGCCTACCATGGGGGCCAGCTCTTTCACCAGCCGCCCTGCCTGCACGCGTCCGGTGAGATCTTTCGAGACCGATATCACCAGGCTGACCTTGCCGTCGTTCTCGGACGCCAGGACGACGACGCCGCTGCCGAGACGATCGCGGAGGGAGTCCGAGATCCCGCGAAGCGCTCCCTTCTCGAGTCCCGCGACGCGCTTGGTCACGAGCTTGACCCCACCCACGTCCGCCGGCTCCTCCAGAGATGCCCCGCTGCCACCGAGGGCAGCCGTCATCTTGAGCTGTTCGATCTCGCGCGCGAGGCGCTTGCTCTCCGCAAGCAGCCGCTGCACCGCATCCACCGCCTGCGCGGGTGTCGCCGTCAGCGCGCCGAGCACCTCCTCCAGCAGCGCGCGATTCTGCTGCGCGCGCGCGACCGCGCCGTCGCCGGTGACCGCTTCAATCCGTCGCACGCCGGCGGCGACCCCTCCCTCCTCGGTGATCAGGAAGAACCCGATGTCGCCGGTCGCCCGCACGTGCGTGCCGCCGCACAGCTCCATGCTGAACCCCGGCACCGAGACGACGCGGACGCGGTCGCCGTACTTCTCTCCGAAGAGCGCGGTGGCGCCGCCGGCGATCGCCTCCTCGGTGGAGCGGACTTCGGTCCGCACCGTCGTGTTGCGGCAGATCTGCTCGTTGACGATGCGCTCGATCTGCTCGATCTGTTCCCGCGTCATCGCGGCGACATGCACGAAGTCGAACCGCAGCCGATCCGGCGCGACGAGCGAGCCGGCCTGCTTCACGTGCGTCCCCAGGACCTGTCGCAGCGCGGCGTGCAGGAGATGCGTCGCCGTGTGATTGCGGCGTGTCGCGTCGCGAAGCGTTTCATCGACGACCGCAGTGACGACATCGCGTTGCGCGATCTGGCCCTTCACCACCCGAACTGAATGAAGCCGGGGCCAATTGCCAAACCGTGTCAGACCCTCGACGATTGCTTCGCCACGCGAGCCCGTTATGGTCCCTGAGTCAGAAACCTGTCCTCCAGCCTCGACGTAGAAGGGCGATTGCGCCAATGCGACAAAACCACGCTGTTCTTCCGTCAGTTCGCCCTGTTCGACGCCAGCGCTGTTGAAGACTGCCAGGACCTGCGTTCCAACTACTCGAGTCGAGTCATAGCCCTCGAACTTGTCGCCGATTGCCTCGAGCTCACGCTCCAAGCCGCCGCGGGTGATCGCCCAGCTGATTTGCGCCGCTTTTTCTTTGAAGGCGCTGCCGGCGCGCGCTCTCACGCGCTGACCTTCCATCGCGCGCTCGTATCCCTCCCGATCGATGGCGATGTTCCGCTGGCCTGCGAGGTCCTCCATGAAATCGAGCGGCACGCCGAGCGAGTCGTACAGCCGGAACGCCTCGACGCCCGACATCGCCGTGCCGGCGGCGGCCGCGCGATCGAGCGCCTCCTCCAGCCGCGGCAGGCCGGCGGTCAGGACGGCATCGAACCGTTCCTCTTCGCTGCGGACGACCCGGACGATGGCGTCGCGGTTGGTGTTGAGCTCGGGGTACGCGGAGCCCATTTCCCGTACGACGACATCGACGAGGTCGTGGAGAACGGGATCGTGGAAGCCGAGCTTCTTTCCGTGGCGCATGGCGCGCCGCATGATCTTGCGCAGCACGTACCCGCGCCATTCGTTCGAGGGGACGACGCCGTCGGCGATGAGAAACGTCATCGCGCGGAGATGATCGGCAATCACGCGCATCGAGACATCGCCGGCGGTCGCCTTGTAGGCGATGCCCGCCCGCTCGCCGATGGCCGTGAGGATCGGCGTGAAGAGGTCGGTGTCGTAGTTCGACAGCTTGCCCTGAATCACCGCGGTGATGCGCTCGAGCCCCATCCCCGTATCGATCGACGGCGCCGGCAGCGGGGTGAGCGCCCCGTCCGGCTGCCGGTCGAACTCCATGAACACGTTGTTCCAGATCTCGACGAAGCGATCGCAGCTGCAGTCGATGCCGAGACACGTCCGCCCCTGGCGCTCTTCCTCGCACGGGAGATCCGGCCCGCGGAAGTAGTGAATCTCGGAGCACCGTCCGCACGGGCCCGTGTCTCCCATCGACCAGAAGTTCTCGGCCAGGCCAAGCTCGGCGAGGCGGTCGGCGGGCACCAGCTTCGACCAGATCGCATGCGCGTCCGCATCGCGCGGGATCCCCCCTTCGCCCTTGAAGATGGTGGGGTAGAGCCGCTCGGGCGGCAGCTTCCACACGTCGGTCAGCAGCTCCCACGCGAACGGGATCGCCTCGGCCTTGAAGTAATCACCGAAAGAGAAGTTGCCGAGCATCTCGAAGAACGTATGGTGCCGGAGCG
>CAYZBZ010000355.1:0-3902 GCA_964476725.1 uncultured Vicinamibacterales bacterium | reverse complement strand
GCCCGCGCAATCATCGCGTGGGGCATGACGGACACCCACCCATTATCGAGCATCCCGGACCGGCGCATTCCTCGACATATCGCGACTCATGAGGAGTAACCCGTCAGAACGCAACCTTGCCGGCTTCTCGACCGAATAGACGAGATCGCGTGAAAGGTTCAACGAGGTGAACTATTCACGATCACGGTCCGCGTGGCAAAGGGCGCCAGTCAGATCCGAGCGCACGCGAACCGCATCCGCAACCCCTCCCCACGCAACACCACGGCCCTGATATCGAGGGAACAGCTGCTTAATAGCAGCCAGGTGCTCCAACCCGTCAGGCTGTTAAGCGCGGCCACTGTGGCGGCCTATGGAGCAAACCGCACCACGGCGATCCTCGGCGGCCGTGAACGTTCGGCCGCGTGGTATGCCGACGCCGAGCACGGTGAAATAGTCGTGGCTGGAAACCCGAGACGCGTCCGCACTGGGACAGAGCCGGTGCCGACAAGTAGGGTGAGCGCCGATGTCCGAAAGGTCTTCTCCCTGGATCGAAACGCCGGAGGTACCGCGAGGGCCGGGCGCCGGTCACTCCTGACGGAGGGCGGTAATCGGATCCACGCGCACGGCGGCGAGCGCAGCGGGGATCGTGGCCGCGACGGCCACGATCAGGAGTACCAGCGGCGCGCCCGCAAAAACCGCCACATCGTGGGGGCTGACGCCGTAGAGGACGCCGGCGAGCAGCATCGCTGCGATCCAGGCCGCGCCGAGCCCCAGGCCAATGCCCCAGGCGCAGATCAAGAGGCTCCGGCGCAGGACGAGCCGGACGACGTCGCGCGGGCCGGCGCCGAGCGCCATGCGCACGCCCATTTCGTGCGTACGCTGCCGAACGACGAACGCCAACAACCCGTACAATCCCACGATCGCGAGGCTCAGTCCGAGCAGTCCCGCGCCGCCGAGCAGCGCGGCTCCCGCGCGCGCCGGAAACAGGGCGAATCCAAGATGCTCACGCATCGTGCGCACATCGGTCACCGCAAGATCGGGATTGAGCCTCTGCACGGTCTCGCGCACCGATTGCACCACGGTACCCCGGTCGGCCGATACGTGCAGCACGAGCGTGATCGAGGGCTGGTACCCCTGCAGGAGCGGAAGGTACAAATGGCGCTGCGGCGCTTCACCGAGCCGGTGATACCTCCCGTCCGAGACGACCCCGACCACTTCCAGGGGCGGCGAATTCGCACCGAGCGCGAAGCGCCTGCCAATCGCGGACTGCGCCGGCCAGAACGTGAGTGCGAATGTCTGGTTGACAACGGCGACGCGCGGCGCGTCGATGCGATCCTGCTCGGCAAAGTCGCGTCCGAGCATCAGAGGCGTCCCCATCGTGTGGAAGTAGTCCGGGCCAACCTTGTCGTAGAACACCACCGGCCGCTGTTCATCCGGCACCTGCGGCGCGCCCTCGATGTACACCCTACCGTCGCCGAGATATCCCGGCCCCAGCGGTGCGTGCGCCGTCGCGCTGGCAGACACCACTCCGGGAAGGGATTTCACGTCGCCGAGGAGCCGGGCCTGGAACCGCCGGCCCTCATCCTCACTGTAGCGAGCCGGCACCAGGTCGATCGCCGCGAGCACCCGGTTGTCGCGCTCGAAGCCCAGGTCGATCCGCTGCGCGTGTTGCAGCGAGCGGATGAACAGTCCTCCGACGATGAGCAGCAGCACCGAGACGGCAAGCTGTCCCACGACGAGGATGTCGCGCGTAATGAACCGGCGGCGCCCGCGTCCGACGTCCGCATCCCGCGTCTTCAGCGAGGAGACGAGATCGACCTGCGTCGCGCGATATGCGGGGAAGAGGCCGATCAAAAGCCCGGTGACGGCGGAGATCCCGGCCGTGAACAAGAGGACGCGGATGTCAACCGACGCCTCGACCTCGACGTTGATGGGCAGCGGGGGAATAAAACGAAGCAGTTGCTGCGTGCCCGTCACCGCGACCATGAGGCCGGCCGCGCCGCCCAGCATGGAGATCACCAGGCTCTCGGTCAGCAGCTGCCGCACGAGCCGCCACCGCCCGGCGCCGATCGACAGGCGGATCGCAAACTCCTTGCGGCGCTTCAACGAGCGCGCGAGCGCCAGGCTGACAATGTTGGCACAGGCGATCAGCAGCACAAGTCCTACCATCGCGAGCAGTCCCCACCCGACCGGCGCGATGCCGGGAAGGGTGAGCGCGCGACCGTCCTGCTCGCTCAGCGCCGAGATGACGAGGCGACGATTGTCGTCTGGATACTGCTGCTCCAGCCGGCGAGCCACGGCGTCCAGCTCCGCGCCGGCCGCCGCGACCGTTGCCTCGGGCCTGAGCCGGCCGATGACCGACAGCCACGTCTGCGTCCGGCTCGCGAGCTTCTGCTCTTGTCCCGGCATCGCCGCCCCCTGCATCATCGTCGGAATCCAGACGTCGACGGGGAAGAACAGCTCCAGCTGCGGGGCGCGATCCGATGCAACGCCGACGATAGTGAACTCGGGGCCATTTAGTTTCACGGTCCGGCCGATGACGTCTCGCCGGGAACCCAACTTTGTCTCCCACAGCCGCTGGCTGATCACGACCACGGGGTGACGGTTGGGAACTTCGTCTTCCTCCGGAAGAAAAGTCCGTCCCATCATCGCGGAGACCTGTAGCGTCGAGAAGTAGTTCCCCGTGACCACCGCGCCCCACAGGCGCTCCGTGTGTGCCGTCGTTCCCTGCGAGCGATCGGCGCCGAGGCCCAGCGGTATGGGCCACGAGTAGGCCGCGAGCGTGGAGAACGACTGGACGCTGTCACGGGCGGCCAGGTAGTTCGGGTAGGAAAAACGCCCGTAGCGGTCCCCGCCCGTGCGGCCGGAGAACACTCGAGAGAGACGCTCCGGATCTTCCACGCCGAGGGGGCGAAACACGATTGGATTCAGCAGGCTGAAGATGGCCGTGTTCGCGCCGATCCCTAACGCCAGCGTCAGAATCGTCGTGGCTGTGAAACCGGGTTGCTTTCGCAGCGTCCGCGCGGCGTAGGAGAGGTCTTGCCAGAGGTCGCTGATCAAATGGCGGCTGGGGACTCCTGGTGTAAACGATGGCTGCGGATTCGCCTGCCGAAGCGGCGCTATGTACTGGGCCAGGACATCTCCATCCCTAAAGTCGGCGAGCGTCAACCGCGTGGCCTCATCAGGCGATGCGCCACCGGCCATCAACTCCCGCCAACGGTCATCGAGATGCTGCGCGAGCTCTTCGACGATCTCGGCCTCACGGGTAGCGGAGAGGCGCAGCCGCGATAATCGCGGGCGTACGTGTTGTGCCCAGTCAGGCATGTTCGCCTCCCGTGACGCGCCGCACAGCGTCCACGAATGCAGCCCACGTTTTCCGTTGCTGAGCAAGTACGCGTCGCCCTTCGGCCGTCACCTTGTAGAACCGGCGGCGCCGCTCCTCGGGCCTCTCGACCCAGGCGCCCTTGATCCATCCACGCTCCTCGAGGCGATAGAGCAGGGGATAGAGGGAATCGATGTGGAAGGTCAGCTGGCCGCCGGAACGCGTGTGGATCAGTTTACTCAGCTCATAGCCGTGCCGGGGCCGCGCGTCGAGCAGTGACAGAATGAGCAGCTCCGCGGCTCCCCGCTTCAGCTCGCGGTCGAGCGCGCGTGTGTCGATATCTGTCATGAACAGATAGTATGTCGACAGATATCAGGTGTCAACTCAATCAACCGTGGGCTCGGCTCGCGCGGTTGGCTTTGGAAGGTCAAGATAGACGAGGTTCGACGGCGCGGCGATTGTCCTGTCGTTGCGGCAGCGTCGAGATCGGTCCTCATGACGGCCGCCCATGGCGCTAGATCCGCAGGATAGGTCCTGCTCAACGCCGCACTGTTTATCGGACGTTCTTATCGTGAGCGCTTCGGAATCGCAGCGAGCCCTT
>CAYZBZ010000354.1:0-3919 GCA_964476725.1 uncultured Vicinamibacterales bacterium | reverse complement strand
CGTCGCCTCCGGCCGCAGCGAGTAGCGGTCGAAGTCGAAGTGCACGTCCTCGAAGGTGAACTCCCGTACGACGGGCCGTACCACCTGGATGTTCACGCTGGCGGTCGCGGTCTTGCCATCGGTCGGGCAGGTCACGGTGACCGTGACCGGTACCGTCCCCTCCTGCATCGGCGCCGTCCAGGGCGTCTGCCGTGCCGTCCGGTTCGTGAATGTGCCGGTCGGCGCGCTCCACGCATACGTCACGGCGCAGCCGATCGAATCGAGCGCCGTCGCGGTGACGGTCGACACTTTGCCGACTTCGACCGTGCACGGATCGCACTGCGCGCGCACGCTCAGGTCGTGCTGCGGCGCCGGCGCTGGCGGAGGCGGCGGCGGCGGAGGTGGCGGCGGCACGTAGATGCGCACGCCAGGGTGATAGCCGAGGCGGAACTGAAAGCCCGCGGCGTCGCCCGTCCGATCCTCGAACGAACCGAAGTCGCTGCGCCCCTTCACGCGCAGGCTCCAATTCAACCCCGCGCCGGCGAACACGCCGCTCTTTCCGAGCCACGTCAGACCGAGCGTAGTAGTGACCGGGCTCTTCTGCGCGGACACTCCCGGCGCGAACTGACCGTCAATCGTCTGGACGGTCGGGCCACGGAACGTCACCCTGTCGCCCGTGTACGCCTCGCCGTGCAGTTCGGCGGTCAGCCGGAGTGACTTGCGCGTCGGCAGTCCCACGCCGAATCCCCACCGGAACCCGTTGAGAAGATCGTATTCGTCCGGATCCCCGCGCACGATGTAGCCGCCGAAACCGGAAAGCTCGACGCGCTCGTTGATTTCCTTGCTGACGATCGCATCGACGGCGACGTCCGCTTTTTCCGTCCCGGCGCCGCTGTCCGATCCTGCCGTGGGGATCTTCACCATGGCGCGGAGCGCGACGGCCGCCGGCGCCTGCTGATACTGAGAAGTGATGTTGAACTTTGCGCCGGCCCACAGATCGCCGAGCTGATTCCCTGTCCATCCCTTCCTGACGAACGGATACTCGTTGACGACGCCGCCGGCGAAAATCGGAAGCATCGTTGCGAAAAGCGGGCGCACGTCGCGATCGATCCGGTTCACGGCCGCCAGCGCGCCGAAGATCTCCACCCGATCGCGCACGCCGATGCCGAAAGTGATCGGCCAGTTCGAGACGTCCGTGAATCCCTGGTGGTAGTCGAAGTTCACGCGATACGCACTGAGCGACCACCTGCGATCGGTGAGGATTTCGGCGGTTGGCACGAACCACAGCCCGGTATCGCCGGAAGCGGTCGTCGTGGCCGGACGCGTCTCGAGCGGGGCCGGCGCGGCCGGTGCGGCAGGGGCCTGGGCGAACACCGGGAGTGCCATGGCCATCAGCGCCGTCGTCAGGCCCAGCCTTGTCGCGAACGTTCTCATCTGCATGCCGACCTTTCTCTGCCTCAGCTGCGAGGCCCCACCTCGGCAGTATCTAGTGTAGAACCTCGGAGGGGGAGCGTCAACGCACTCAGTCAGAATACCGCCGGAAATCCTATGAGATCCGTAGCTTCCGCCTGAAGGCGGAAGCCACAGGAGGGGGGACTTGAGATCCGTAGCTTCCGCCTTCTCAGGCGGAAGCCACAGGAGGGGTACTTGTGTGCTGGAGCTTGGGTCAGACCCGACCGCTAGAGAACAGGCGTGCGCTTGGCGAAGACCCAGGCAACCAGGATGCTGACGCCGTACAGCCCCAGCATCGGTCCGGCCATCAGGCACTGCGAGACGACATCGGTCCCCGGGCTGATGACCGCGGCGATGATGAAGATGGCCAGGACGGCGTACTTCGTGTGCCGAAGGAGGAACCTGGCGGTGACGACGCCCATGCGAGCGAGGAAATAGACGACCGTCGGCATCTGGAAAATCAGCCCGAAGGCGAGCAGCATCTTCACGTAAAGGCCGAACGCCTCTCCGATCGAGGGGCGGAACTCCATGTAAGGCGTCTGCCAGCCGAGGAAGAACTTCCACGTCCACGGAAACGCGACGTAATGGGAGAAGGCGGCGCCGACCAGAAAGAACATCGTGCAGAAGACGACAAACGGCACCGCCATCTTCTTCTCGTGGGAGTACAGCCCTGGGGCGATGAACAGCCACAACTGATAGATCACGAACGGCAGGGCGAGGAAGAGTCCTCCAAGCGCCCCGATCTTCATGGTCAACATGAAGGGCTCGAAGCCCTGCGTAAACATGAACTTCGCGCCGCCGACCGCGTGCAGCTCGCGGTACAGCGGATACCAGATGAAGTTCTGGATGCGATCGACGAAGAAGAACGCGATCGCGCAGCCGGCGACGAGGCCGTAGATGCAGGCGATCAGCCTCTTCCGGAGCTCATCCAGATGGTCGAGAAACGACATCTTTCCCGAGGCGTCTTCGAGGACGTCGGGATCGGTGAGCTCTACGTGCCGATCGTCGTCAGGATCCGGCGCGTTCGCGCCGGGGAACGAAACGAGCCCCATGGAGCGGGCTACGCTTCGCCGGACTGGCGGGGCACGCCCTGCTCGTCAGCGGGGTAAGGGCGCGCCGGCTCGGGATCGGGAGTGCGCTGGCGCTCCGCGCTGCGGTTCTCCTCGACGCGGATTTCCTCGTCCAGGGTGTTTTTGAGCTCGTTCGACGCGCGCTTGAACTCATTCAGGCTCTTGCCGAGCGAACGGCCGAGCTCGGGCAGTTTTCGGGGCCCGAAAATGATGAGCGCGATCACGAAGATGATGATCAGCTCGGGCATCCCGATGGAACCCAACATATAGAAATCCTTGGCTGGCTGAGAGTTACCGACGCGGTCGGGAGGGGCAAGAGGCCCCTCAATGCATTATAGGAACCTCGTCCCGGCGGGTCAAGGGACGTCGGGGCGAGCCGTTCCCGGAACTCGTTGCGACAACGACACTTGGTCTGTTACGATCTGAAGATGCGAAGTCCCCGGTTCCTGAGTGTTGCCGTTCTCGCGATCTTGCTTTCCGCGCTTGCCGGCGGCTTCTTGGGAAGCAGCGCCCTGGCGACGCAGGACGAGGTCTCCCAGCAGTATCGCGTCTTCGCCGCCGCGCTGGCCGCGATCGAGCGCGAGTACGTCGACGAGGTGCAGTCGGATCGGCTCGTGTACGGAGCCATCGACGGCATGCTCCACACGCTCGATCCGCATTCGAGCTTTTTCGATCCGAGGATGTACGCGCAGATGCGCGAGCGCCAGCAGGGCAGCTACTACGGCCTCGGCATCAGGATTCAGGTCATCGACGGCGACATCACCGTGGAGTCGGTCTTCGAAGGCTCTCCGGCCTACAAGACAGGTCTTCGCCGCGGCGACGTGATCGCGCGGATCGGCGGGCAGGACGCAAAAGGATGGACGAGCGATCAGGCCGTCAAGAAGTTGAAGGGGCCCAAGGGCACGTCGGTCAACATCTCCATTCGACGCCGCGGAGCCGACGACCTGATCGACATGGACGTGCAGCGCGACGAGGTGAACCTCACCACCGTCCGCGCCAGCTTCATGATCGACAAGGAGACGGGGTACGTGAGGCTGAGCGAGTTCACGGAGACATCCGACCGCGAGCTCGGTGATGCGCTGCAGCGGCTGACCGCCAGCGGCATGAAGCGGCTCGTGTTCGATCTCCGGGACAATCCTGGCGGCGCCCTCGACCAGGCCATCCGCATCTCGAATCGCTTCCTGCCGCGCGGGAACCTCATCGTCTACACGCGCGGACGCGTGCCCAACGCCAACCAGGATTACCGCGCGACCGAGCAGAGCGACTACACGCATCTGCCGATGGTCACCCTCGTCAGCCGGAACAGCGCGAGCGCGTCCGAAATCGTCAGCGGCGCGCTGCAGGATCACGACCGCTCGCTCGTCGTCGGCGAGACGACGGTCGGCAAGGCGCTCGTTCAGTCGGTCTACCCGATCAGC
>CAYZBZ010000353.1:0-3951 GCA_964476725.1 uncultured Vicinamibacterales bacterium | reverse complement strand
CGTTGGCGAGCGCACTCATCGGCAGGACGAGCCCCTGCCGCTTGCGATCCTCGGGCACGAGGCCAATCCCGGTCCGCATGGCCTCGGCGGGCGTGCGCGGATGGACGGGCCCGCCGCGTAACCAGACGCGCCCGGTGGCGCCTGGATCGAGACCGAACAGCGCGTGCGCGACCTCGGAGCGGCCGGCACCCACCAGCCCCGCCAGACCCAGCACCTCGCCCTCACGAAGCGTGAACGACACGTCGTGGAATGCAGCGCTCGAGAGGCCCTCGACGCGCAGCAGCTCCGCTCCAGGCTCCCCCTGCAGGTGCCCCGGAAAGTACTCCTTCAGCGGGCGGCCGATCATCAGCTCCACGAGGGTCGCTTCGCTGAGAGCGCCGGCCGGCTGCGTGCTCACGTGCCGCCCGTCGCGGAGGACCGTGACGGTGTCGCACAACCGGAAGATCTCTTCCATCCTGTGGCTGACGTAGATCATCGTCACGCCCCTCTCGCGCAGGCGCCCGATCAGCTCGTAGAGCTTCTGCGCCTCGTGGTGCGAGAGGCTGCTCGTCGGCTCGTCGAACACGATGATGCGGGCGCCCCGGCCGACCGCCGCGGCGATCTGCAGCATCTGCTGCTGGCCCGTGCTCAGTCCGCCGACCAGGCGCTCCACGTCGATGGAGGCTCCGATGGCGGCGAGCATCTCGGTGGCTCGCCGGCGCATGTCACGGCGCGACACAAAGAGCGCCTTTGCGGGAAGCGAGCCGAGACAGAGGTTCTCGGCGACGGAAAGGTTCTCGCAGAACGCAAGCTCCTGGTGGACGATGGCGACGCCGGCGGCGATCGCCTGCTCGGGCCCGGTGAATGCCGCCGGCCGGCCGAAAACCACAACGCGGCCGCCATCGACCGGATGGATCCCGGCCAGAATCCGGCCAAGCGTGCTCTTCCCGGCGCCGTTCTCTCCGCAGAGCGCATGGCACGACCCGGCGGCGACGTCGAAGCTCACGTCTTCGAGCGCCAGCGCGCCGGGAAACCGTTTCGTGACTCTCTCGAACCGAATCGCGGGCTCGCTCATCGTTCTCGACGGCCTACAGCCTCACGGCCTACGGCCTCATAGCCTACGGCATCTTCAAGTACGCGTCCGGCACGTCGGTGAAGCCCCATGCCTTGAGCTGACGTGCCCAGGTGCCCAGGTTGTCCTTCGTGACGCGCACGAGCTCCATCGGAATGATCTGCGGCACGTCCTGCTTCAGGTGGACCTTGTCGAAGATACGCTGAACCGAGACATAGCCCCAGAGGTAGGTCGGCTGCGCGAGCAGCACGGGGGCCAGCCCCTTCTCGACGTACGCGAGCTCGGCGGGCAGCGCATCGACGGCGACGATCTTGACCTTGTTCGAATCGAGATCCGCGAGCAGCGTCTGCGTGAAGAGCGGCCAGCCGCCGATCATGGCCCAGCCCTGAATCTGCGGATAGGCGTTCTGCGCGCGAATCACCTCGGCCGCCGCGTCCTGCGGGGTCTCGATGTGATAGAAGGTGTCGACGATCTTGATGCCGGGGTATTTGGCCGCCTCCTGCTTCACGCCGTCGACGCGCTTCCGCAGATTCGGCGCGTTCTGGTTGCCGGCGAGGATCGCGACGGATCCCTTCTCGTGCATCAGCACGGCCAGCTCCTTCATGACCTTCTCGCCCGTCATCACGTCGTCTACGCCGTAGAAGGCGAAGCGGCTGGACTGCGGCGCGTCGCTGTCGAACGTCATCACGGGGACGCCTCGCGCGGCGGCGTCGTTGATGGCGCCGGTGACCTTGCCCGCGTCCGAGCACGAAATGAGGACGGCGCTCGCCCCCTCGTTGACCGCCTGCGCGATGCGCTGTGCCTGCACCTGGCCGTCCTCGGCCGGCGGCGTCATCCAGACGATCTCGACTGGCACGCCGTGCTTCTGCGACAGCTCCTTCGCCGCCGCTTCGGCTCCGGTGCGGGCCGACAGGAACACCGGGTTCGTCGAGCTCTTCGCAATCAGGGCGATCTTCAATCCGGCGCCGGCTGCCGGCGCACTGCTCGGGGGAGCCTTCTGCTCGCCGCGGCAACCGCCCAGCCACACCGCCATCAGCGCGATGGCCATTGTCGTTGTCAGTCTCTTCGTCATCGATGTCTCCAGTGCTCCTAGGCTGTTTACCGGGCGGCCGCGCGCGCCAGATGCCGCGCCGTGAAGGTCGCGCTCGCGCGGTCGAGCACGACCGCGATGATGATGGCGCAGCCGATGATGATCCACTCGTAGTTCTGATCGAAATGCAGCGTGCGAATCGACTGCCGGATCAGGACAATCAGCAGCGCGCCGAGCATCGCGTTCACCGCGCTGCCCTTGCCCCCGGCCAGGCTCGCGCCTCCGACGACGGCGGAGGCTATCACGTACAGCTCGTAGCCGGTGGCGTCGACGCAGGAGGCCGATCCGTAGAAGCTCGCCCCCATGAAGGCGGCAATCCCCGCCGTGAGTCCGGAAATCACGAAGACGCTGCTCTGGATCCGCCAGAGCGACAGCCCCGAAAAGCGGCTGGCCTCGGCGTTTCCGCCTACGGCGAAGATGTGGCGTCCCATGACGGTCTGTCTGAGATACACGGCCCCGAGCGCCGTGACGATCAGCATCGTCAGCATCGGCACGGGGTAGAGCGACTCGGCGAGCCCGACCGACGCTTTGGCCAGGTTCGTGAGGGCGGAAGGCACCAGGATGCTCTCCGCGTCGCTGGCAACGAACGCAATCCCGCGCAGGATCCACATGGTGCCGAGGGTGATGATGAAGGGATGCACCTTCAGGCCGACAACCAGCAGCCCGTTGAGCGCGCCGCACGCGAGCCCCACGCCGAGCGATACCGCCAGCCCGATGGCGATCGTCTCGGTCGCGCCGGCCGGGCCATGCGCGCGCAGCACCATCGCGGTGGCCACGCCGGCCAGGGCGTAGATGGACCCGACCGACAGATCGATGCCGCCGGAGATGATGACCATCGTCGCGCCGATCGCCATGACGGCGAAGAAGCTTGCGTCGGTCGCGGTCTGGATCAGCGTGTGGGAGTTGAGAAAATTGTTAACCGGCTGTCCCGTCAGCCGGTCAGCGTGAGAGCCCGCCAGAACGGTGAGAAGACCGCCCAGCAACAGGATGACCAGAATGAGGCCTGCCTGCTGGGAGGCCAGGAGCTTTCGCACGTGGCTATTATCATCGCGAGGCGCGGATCATCAACACGCCATGCGTGCATTTCGTGGAACGGTGGAACATGCAGAAATGCATTAGGATCGACAGCCGATGCGCCAGAGCGACAGGACAGACACGATCGAGGAACGACAGCAACATGACAGAAACACGGATTACCGTCGCGCACAGCCCTGACTCGGACGACGCCTTCATGTTTTTCGGGCTGGCGAGCGGCAACGTCGATACCGGCGGCATCGTCGTCGACCAGGTGCTTGCCGACATCGAGACGCTCAACCGCGCGGCGTTCTCGGGCACGTACGAAGTGACCGCGGTGTCATTCCATGCCTACGCGCACCTGGTGGACAAGTACGCGCTGCTGCCGCACGGCGCGAGCATGGGGGACAATTACGGACCTATCGTCGTAGCGCCAGGAGGATCGCCGGGGAGCTACGGCGTGGCAGGCGTGAAGGGGAGCCGCATCGCGATTCCAGGCACGCTCACGACCGCCTATCTCGCGCTCCGGATTTACGAGCCGGACTTCGAGTACGTGGTGGTGCCGTTCGACGAGATCCAGCAGGCGGTGCTCGATGGCAAGGCGGAAGCGGGGCTGCTGATCCACGAGGGGCAGCTCACGTACCAGGACGAGGGGCTGCGGAAGATCGTGGACCTCGGCGAGTGGTGGGCGGAGCGCACGGACGGGCTGCCGCTGCCGCTCGGCGGCAACATCATCCGCCGGGATCTGGGCACGGACATGATCTCGAAGGTGTCGAAACTGCTGCACGACAGCATC
>CAYZBZ010000352.1:0-3978 GCA_964476725.1 uncultured Vicinamibacterales bacterium | reverse complement strand
GTGGCGCACGTCGGCGCCGCCCTGGAGCAGGTGGGTGGCGCAGGTGTGCCGCAGCGCGTGAGGAGAGGTCACGGCTGGGAGCCGGTGCGGAGCAGTATCCGAGCCGGCCAGACGGCTCAGACGGAGCCTACCTCGGCGTCCGTCGACGGTCCTGAGGCGACGCCCGGGTCACCTATACTCCGCCACCGGAGGACGCATGAGTCAGGCGGTCGAGCTGGGGATCCATAACCTGAACGGACGCGAGCCCTCGGTGGCCGAGAAGCTCCGGATTCACCGTACCGTCCTGGCCCAGCACTCGTTTTCGACGACACACCGAGTGATCCTTGGTGACGCTCGCCGGATGAGCGCTCTCTCCGATGAGTCCGTGCACCTCGTCATCACTTCACCGCCCTACTTTGATCTCGTCGAATACGTGGCCGGTCCTGACCAACTTGGCCATCTCCATGACTACAGCCTGTTTCTCGCCGAGCTCGACAAGGTCTGGCAGGAGTGCCTGCGCGTCCTGATCCCTGGCGGGCGCTTGTGCATCGTGGTGGGCGACGTCTGCCGGGCACGTCGCCGGTTCGGAAAGCACGAGGTCATCCCGCTCCACGCGGATTTTCTCGTGCGGGCGCGCCTCCTCGGGTTCGAAGCAGTGGCCACGATCTTCTGGCACAAGATAGCGAACGCTGCCACCGAGGTTGGCGGGCCGGGAGCGACGCTCGGCAAGCCCTACGAACCCAACGGAGTCGTGAAGAACGACGTCGAGTTCGTGCTCCGGCTGCGCAAGCCCGGGCCCTACCGGAAGCCCACTCCCTTGCAGCGCGCCGGAAGCATGATCCCGCCCCACGAGTACGACGCTTCGATGCGCCAGGTATGGAGCGATATCCCCGGTGCGCAGCGCCGCAACGGTCACCCGGCGCCCTTCCCCGTGGCACTCAGCTCTCGACTCATCCGGATCTCCTCCTACGTCGAAGACGTAGTGCTCGATCCGTTTCTCGGTTCCGGATCCACGACACTCGCTGCCATGGAGACACTTCGCAGCAGCGTCGGGTTTGAGATCGAGGAGCAATACTGGATGACCGCCCGACGGCGGCTATCGGACCAGTCACTCTTCGAGAAGGCTAAGGTAACATTCGAGCGCTCAGCGCAGTGACGCGGTAGCGGGGACGCCCTCGCGCCGCATGCGAGGGTGCTTTGAGCTATCGCCTCCTCGACGCCTTCGAGAGCGTCTTTCGCGGCCGCAGGTACATCCACCGCGATTCAAGCCGCGGCGACTTCGTCGCCATGCAGCTTTACGAGGACCTCTACGCCGTAAACAAGTCCGCGACGTATCGCCGTCGGGTGGAGCAGACGGAGCGCGTCACCAACGTTCAGAACCGCCGACGTGGGATCGCCGCCCGTCGCGGTGATGGGACCTTCGGCGAGCTCATTCCCGGTGTCTCGGTGGTCGCCGAGCAGGGCCACGCTGTGGCCGGTGGACCCGTGGCAACGGTCGAGATCGGCGTCGAGGTGAAGATCCTGGCCAAGCCATGATCAAGCAGATCGACCGCGTCATCGGCGATCTGGTGAAGCAGGTCGCCCACTTCAAGCGCGGCGCGGGCTCGCCGATCTGCGTGGGAATCGTCGGCATCAATCAGGCCGAGGTCTGCACGGGCTACGAGGGCGACCGCGCCTTCACCACCGACGGCAAGAAGCACAAGCATCCGTGCCAGGAGGCTGCTGATGCCGAGGACCGCCTGGTGGCCCAGGCCAAGCCACCCTTCGACGAGTTCCTCATCCTTCGCTACCGGGCCACCAACGCGGAGCCCTATGAGTTCGAGTGGGTCGACCTTGCAGGCACCGAGCTCGACTACGGAGCCATCCTCACCCGTATCTCGCGCGAATACGACCGCCGCTTTCGCTGATCGGCCGGGCCACCGGCTCTACTGCGACCCATCGCCGGCGGCGGCCAAGCCAACTAAGCTCTCAAATACGACGCCGCGACGACGCGGGCCGCTGCCTTCCGGACGAGCGCGGGGGCGCCGTGGCGGCCACCTTCAAAGCCAGCGCGATGCGGCCGGAAACCACGTTAGATCGAAACGCTCATGTGGAACCTTGCTCCCGCAGCCTCCGCACCGGCAAGAATGCGCAGCAAGTGATTCAGCTCTTCTTTGACCCGGCTATCGCCCGCGAGAGGGTGGCGGCCGGAGGCCAAGTGGCGCAGCATCGCTTGGAGAGTTTCTATTCCTTCGGACGGATCAAACCATTCCTCTTTGCGAATGGTCACCTCGACCGTGGGGATACCGAACTCTTCAGCCATGGCCGCCTGCTCTTCCTCGGCGAAGCTTACAAACTCCATGAGTGGCCGTGTTCCCAAACTGACAGCAAGAGCGTCAAGCTGTTCCTGCGCCGTGGAAAGCGCCTTGCCATCGAGCGCGAGAGGATCCATGCCCTTCACCTCTCGGTCCAGAACCGCATAGAAGGCAGCACTCATGAATGGCTCTCCGTCACGCTCCGAGGGAGCAAGGCGTCAGACAGGATCTGGCAAGAAATGAATCTGAGCTGCCTTGGCCACCCTACCGAAGTAAGGGATCGCATACTCCCGGACCCGACGAATCGCATCGTTCACTTGAGGCTCCACCCGTGACATCGCCTCATCGATATCCGGTGGGTTGCTAAAGCGCCCAAGGAATCCCTCGTAGTCCCGCAGCGCATCTCCCAAAGGGACCTTGGATAGCTGCGGCGCGAGATCCCACCAATAGTCGGCCATCGGCGACCAAAGCAGCCCGATCCGAAATCGCATATCGCCGCTCTCGCTGGTCTCCCGAGGTGAGTCTGGCAGCGGTACATCCTCCGGCCACCGGCCATTGAGAGTCCAGGCTATCTCCACAGTGAATGAATCCTCAGACCGATGAAGCTGCAGCAGAAGATAGAGGCGAAAGCGATCCGTGACCCTCCACTCGTACACTCGATAGTGTTTGGGCAGATGGACACCACGTAACTGCCGGAACTGCGGCATGTCTTCCTTCAAGCGACGCGCGAAGAAGCTCCACGTGGCTTTCGCCACTGGTGCCCGCATGCCTCAGCCGCAATCCGTTGTCACACTGGCCCGAAGAACTCTACCATCCACGTCCACAAGCCTTGAACACCGTGGATAAACCGTACCCTCCCCGCATCACTCCCAAGGGCTTCGCGTGCCAAGTTTAGCTGCCTTACCACCGGCTCCCTGAGGGACCAAACAATGACCTCACCCTCACCCGTCGCGAGCGCTTGCCTAGCTTGATCCGCCATTCGCGACAGAGCCTCACCCCACTTCCATGGAAGGCCATACTTCATCTCCAGCCAAGCGGCCTTGTCCCCGAGCCTCAGGAACGAGTCGATGACTCTCGTGCGGGCCAGCTTCTCTGGGACAATTTCAAGGCCCGGGCGAAGCCGCTGGTAGTACTGGAGGATCTGAAAGCCAGTCACCTGGGCGTAGCGACCAATACTTTGGAAGAACTGCCCAAGAACCGGTCCTCCCTGGGAGAACGCGGGAGCGAGTCGGGCGCCAAAGTTCGCAAGCGCCACCGTCACAGCACCGGAAAGTGCGGCCAAGGTGGACGGTAGCTGGAAGTCGAGACCAGTCGGATCGACCTTGTTGACTGGATCCTCAGCTCCGTACAGGTACCTGTGCAGCGTGGGGGGTTCGAAGATGAATCCTGACCACGGATCCATCCCGAGGAACCTCCCGACCCGAGGATCCATCCACCTGGCGCGGTGGTACTGGAAGCCGGAGTTGGGGTCGTAGGGCTCGCCGGCGAAGACGTACGGCTGGGGGTCGGTCCCCGTGTGCGCGATCAGCTCGCCGAAGGCGGTGTACGTGTAGCCGTCGGTGATCAGCGCGGCTTCATCGGTGAGCCGCCGGATGGAGCCAATGCCACCGGCGTGGACGAAGCGCGTGGTCCAGCTGGTGGGGCCCGTGAGACGCATCACCGCCAGCAGGTCGTCGGCGCGCACGTAGTACGCCTGAAGCGCGCC
>CAYZBZ010000351.1:0-3987 GCA_964476725.1 uncultured Vicinamibacterales bacterium | reverse complement strand
TCCCGGTACAGCCGGCTTGGCGCCGGGCGCGGGCTTGCCCATGTTCATCTTCGAGTGGTCCATGCCTGCCATCGCGTCAGGGGGCGCTGTGGCAGCGGACGCGGTCGGGACTGCGGCACGGCATGTAAACAGCTCGGCCTGCGCGGCGGCCACCGCCCTCTGCAACTCGGACATCGTGTCCTGGAAGTCCGTGGGGCTGTTCGCGCGGCGTGCCGTCTCGAGCCGCGTGCTGGCGGCCTCGACGATTGCGAGCGCCTTCTGCCCTCCATGCGCGCAACTCGCATTGCGTGCAGCCGGAGCCGCCGCACCCGGCATCTGATGCCCCTCGTGCTGGGCCCGTGCGTCGGCCGCGGTCCCGAGCGACATGACGACGACGGCCGCAAAGATCGTGCAGCGTGCTCTCATGATGGTCCTCGGCTGGTACGTCCTGAGCCGCTCCGGCGCTGGGACTATCGTACTACCGGCGTTCGCGGATATAAGCGGCGCGGCGATCGTGAACACAATTTAATGTGACACCGCGCACGGCGCCTGCGAGAACGCAAGGTACAATCGCATCACGGGGCGATGCCACAGTCACCAACCGACACAGTGCTCCGTGTGCTACTGGTTGAGGATGAGCCAAAGCTCGCGGCCTTCATCCACAAGGGGCTCACCGAAGAGGCGTTTACCGTCGACATGGCGGCCGACGGGGAGACCGCCCTTGAGCTCGTCCGCTCCAATGCCTACCAGATTGTCGTTCTCGATATCATGCTGCCTGGGATTGACGGGTTCGACGTGTGTGTGGGGATCCGCGGTATACAGCCGGATGTGCCAATCCTGATGCTCTCGGCCCGCGGGATGATCGAAGATCGTGTGCGCGGCCTCGACACGGGGGCCGACGACTACCTCACGAAACCTTTCGCCTTTTCAGAGCTCAGTGCCCGGATCCGCGCCCTCCTGCGTCGACAGCCCGCGGGGGCGTTCCTGGTCCTCACTGTCGCCGACGTCACTCTCGATCGCGTGCGCCGCGTGGTCACCCGTGGTGGCCGGCGACTCAACTTGACGCAGAAGGAGCTCGCTCTTCTGGAGTACCTGATGCGCAACGCGGGGCAGGTACTGACGCGGGCCATGATCGCCGAACGGGTGTGGGACATCACCTGGGACCGGCTGACCAACGTCATCGACGTCTTCATCAACCATTTGCGCAAGAAACTTGAAGAGGCCGGCGAGCCCCGGCTGATCCACGCGGTCCGCGGCGTCGGATACGTGATGCGGGCTGAGGATGGCGCTCCGGATGCTTAGCAGCCTTCGCGCACGCTTGACCGCCTGGTACGTGGCGGTGCTCGCCGTCGCGCTGTTCATGTTCGCGGCTCTTCTCTATGGCTCGCTCTCTCAAAAACTGTACGCACACCACGACGATGAGCTGACAGCCGAGGCGGCGCAGATCACATCGCTCCTCGCCGACGTCCCTTCCCCCGACCAGATGGCCGCGGTACTGGACGACGCGCGGGGTCATGAATCGTTGGTCCTGGTGCGGGACGCCTCGGGCCGGATGTTGTATGGCTCGGCGGCACTGAGCGCCGGCGAGCCGGCTCTCGGCCGTCACGAGGTACTCGTCCACGCCGCCGCGCGCGGAGCCAGACGCGCACAGTTCTTTTCGGCCGTCCTCGAATCAGCCGGCACCGTCAGATTCATCTGCGTCCCCCTGCCGAACCCGCGGGGGCTCTACCTTCAGGTGGGCCAACCGATCGGTGAAGTGGGAGAGACGTTGAGATTCTTCACGGCTGCCTCGCTCGTGCTGATACCGCTGGTGCTGGCGGTGACCAGTTTCGGGGGGCTCGTGATTGCGCGGCGGGCGCTCGCGCCCATGGACCGGATACGCACGACCCTCGAGGACATTGAGGCGCAAGACCTGTCGCGACGCATCGATGTACATCCGCGGGAGGTGGAACTGGGACAACTCGTCGGTACGCTCAACCGCCTGCTCGATCGGCTGGCGCGCGCCTTCGCGTCACTCCGCGAGTTTGCCGGCGATGCCTCTCACCAGTTGCAGACACCACTCACGGTCATGAAGGGCTCTATTGATGTCGCACTGTCGGCGCCGCGTGACTCGAACGCGTACCGCGAAGTGCTCGAGCAGGTGGCAGAGGAGGCCGACAGGATGTCCGCCATTCTGATGGACCTGCGCGCGCTGAGCCTTGCCGACGCCCCCGTCCACGCATCCAGCGGCCCGTCGGTGCACCTGTCGGAGGTCGTCTCGGAGGCGGCAGATCTCATCGTCGCGCTGGCTGAGCCATCCGATCTCGTTGTCGACGTCTCGATCGAGCCTCGTATTTTCGTCCAGGGCGACGCCGTACGGTTGCAGCAGATCGTGTTCAACCTGGGGGAGAATGCCGTGAAATACAGCCGTCCCGGCGAACGAATTACCATCAGTCTTGCGCGCGACGGCGGGCACGCCGTGCTGACGGTATCGGACTCCGGCGTCGGTATTCAGGAAGAGGACCTCCCGCATATCTTCGATCGCTTCTACCGGTCCCGGCGAGCCGGTCATCGCACGGAAGGGGCCGGTCTCGGCCTGGCGATTACGCGGCGCATCGTCGAAGCGCATGGCGGGCGCATCGTGGTTCAGAGCCGCCCGGGCGCCGGCGCGCGTTTCACGGTACACCTCACGCTCGCGCCGGCCGTGATCTCCGACACGCAGGTCATCTCACCGGTTTCGCAGACTACAACTTGATCCTTTGCACACCCCTTGCCGACCTGAAGGTCGGCACTACGTGGTGGAGGCTTTCTGAATGACGTCTCGTTACGTCGCCCGCCTGGCAGTGTTGTTGATAGCGGTGACCGCCGGAGGCTGCGCCACGCTTGGCCCGGATCGGGGGCGCATCGAAACAGACAAGCTGGTCGGCGCGCGCAGCAACCCGGCCCTCGAGTGGGCGCAATCACCGACCGCTGACGCCGATGCCGCGAGGCTGCGGGAGCAGCCGATGACACCGGTTAACGCCGTACAAATGGCGCTCCTGCGGAGCCCGCGACTGCAGCAGGAATACGCACGACTCGGGTTGATCCGCGCGGACGTACAGGAGGCTATTCAGATTGCCAATCCGCGGCTGAACGCCAGGCGCCTCTCCGGCGGAGGGCTCTTATCGACGACGGTGGGTTTGGCGATGCCGCTGGTCGATCTTCTGGTGCTGCCGAGCCGCGTTCGCCTGGCGCGGGCTGACCATGAACGCGCGAAGCGCGAGATCGCCGCGTCGATTCTCGCGGTCACGGTTGACGTCGAGGCCGGTTGGTACGAGTACGTCGGAGCCCAGCAGATCGCCGACATGCGCGCGACTGTGGCGAAGGGCATGGTGACATCGGCCGATCTCGCGCAACGGTTTTTCGAAGCCGGCAACATCAATGAGCTTCAACTCAAACAGGAGCAGGCCGCGGCTAGTCAGGCGCGCATCGACGCGGCGCGTGCGCGCGCGGACGCGCAGCGGGCGCGTCTGCAGCTCAATACGCTGATCGGGCTGTCAGGTCCGGACGCGGAGTGGCCTGTGAGCGCGGAGCTGCCGTCACCAAGCTCTGAAGAGGATTCGGCCGAGGTCCTGCAGAGCTTGAGCAGGACTGCCAACCTGCAGTTGATGGCCGCCCGGCAGGAAGTACTCGTAATGGAAGAGTCGCTCGCCGTCACTCGCCGGTTCCGTTTGCTCGGCGGCACCCAGATCGGGTACGAGCGCGAGCGCGAGCCTGAGACGAATGGGCCGCTTGTGAAGGGCCCAACGCTCGATCTCGAGCTGCCGATTTTCAACCAGGGGCAGGCGCGCGTCGCCCGCGCGCAGGCGCTGGCGGCGCAGGCGCGTGCCCGCCTTGCCCAGCTGGAACTGGCGGCCGGCAATGCCGTGCGCCTCGGCTCAGAACGGGTGCGCATTCTCCGTGACATCGTCGAAACCCATCGTGACGTCCTGATCCCGCAGCGCGAAAGTGTCGTGGCACGCAGCCAGGAGCAGCAGAACTACATGATCA
>CAYZBZ010000350.1:0-4045 GCA_964476725.1 uncultured Vicinamibacterales bacterium | reverse complement strand
ACCCCGAGCAGCCTCTGGTCCGACACGCGGTCCGGCACCGGCCGGACACACCCCGGCGGTCGGTCGACCCGCTGGCGGCCCTGCGCGCGGAGTGATCCAGCCTCGGGGGCACCCTGGATGAACCGCCGCTCCGTGAGCGGCTTCCGCCGGACCTGCCCACCTGACGCTGTGATAGCGTAACGTCCACTCACCGGAAGTTCTTCGATCGCTTCGGTCGGGGGGAGGACGTTGTGCCGATCAGGGGACTACTGCGCGGGAGCATCGCGTCGTTGGTAGCGGCGGGTCTCGCGCTGAGCACCGGCGGCGGATATGCGCCGGTGGCCGCGGCCGACTACACGCGCTATCACACCTACGACGAGCTGACCGCCGCGCTTCGAGAGCTGACGAAGACGCACGCGAACCTGGCCAGGCTCGTCGAAGTTGCGAAGACGCGCGAGGGACGCACGGTCTGGGCGATCGAGATCGGGAACCCGGCGGGCACGCCGTTCGCCGAGCGCCCGGCGCTCCTCATCGCGGCCACCCTCGAAGGCGATCAGGTCATCGGCAGCGAGCTCGCCCTCTTCGTCGCCGAGGCGCTGCTCACGGGCTACGCCAGCACCCCCGCGATCAAACAGCGGCTGGACGCGCACGTCTTCTACATCCTGCCCCGCGTGAACCCCGACGCCGCGGAGCTGATGTTCGCGTCGCTCAAGACCGGCCGCAAGACCAACACGTCGAAGTACGACAACGACAACGACGGCCGCGTCGACGAGGACGGACCGGAGGACCTGAACAAGGACGGCGTGATCTCGATGATGCGTGTCAAGGATCCGCTTGGGCCGTACATGATCCACCCCGACGATTCGCGCCTCATGCGACGGGCCGATCCGCAGAAAGGGGAGCACGGCGGCTACGCGATCTACTGGGAAGGCACCGACAACGACGGCGACGGGTTCTACAACGAGGATCCCGTCGGCGGCATCGACATAAACCGTAACTTCCAGCACCAGTATCCCTACTATCAGATCGACGCCGGGCCGCACATGGTCAGCGAGCCGGAAACGCGCGGCGTGTTGGACTACGTCGTGGGGCGGCGCAACATCGCGGCGGTCCTCACGTTCGGCGAGAGCGACAACCTGATCGCGCCGCCGACGCGCGCCGGCGCTCACGCTCCCGCATCGGTCGTCGATCTCGTCGGCTTCGCCAACCAAAACGCCGCGGGCGCCCGCGAGGTCGGCCGATTCCAGCCGCCCGTTGCGTTCGGCGGCCGTGGCGGACGCGGCTTCGGTAGTGGTGGTGGCGACGACGAGGCTGCGGGCGGCGCAGGCCGCGGCGGCAGAGGAGCCGCCGGGGGCGGGCGCGGCGGTCCAACGCCGCCAGCGACGACGGTCAACGCGGCTGACGTCGAGTACTTCCGCACGATCGGCGACAGGTATCGACAGCTGACCGGCATCCGCAGCGCGTCGGCGACGAGGATTCCGGGCGGCGCTTTTTTCGAGTACGCCTACTATCAGTTCGGCATCCCGGCGTTCTCGACGCCAGGCTGGGGGATCAGCGAGCCGACGGCCGGCGGTGAGGGTGAAGGGCGGGCTGGCGGACCTGGCGGCGGCCGCGGGGCCGGACCGGGCGGCGACGCTCCGGGCGGCGCCGGTGCTCCCGATGCGGGCGCCACAGGCACGGCGGCGTTCGACCTGCGCCTCGTGCGCTGGATGGACGCGGAGAAGATCGACGGCTTCACGGCGTGGCAGCCGTTCAAACATCCGACGCTCGGCGACGTCGAGATCGGTGGCTTCAAGCCCTACGCGTCGGGCAACCCGCCCGCCGCGCGCATTGCCGACCTGGGCAAATCGCACACCGAGTTTGTGACCTACCTTGCGTCGATCTTCCCGCAGGTAGCGATCGCCAGCACATCGGTGACGAGCCTCGGCGGCGGGCTCTATCGCGTCAAGGCCGAAGTCGAGAACAGCGGATTCCTGCCGACGTCGACGGCGCAAGGCGTGCGGTCGCGGTCGGTGAAGCCCACGATGGTGCAACTCGGCGTCGACCCCGCGGACATCGTGTCCGGCGCGCCGAAGACCAACTTCTTCCCGACGCTCGCTGGTTCCGGCCGTCGTCAGACCTACGAGTGGATCATCAGGGGGAAGCCGGGATCCACCGTCACGTTGAAAGTCATCTCGCAGAAGGCCGGAACCGCGACGGCGGCGCTCGTCCTCAAATAGGGTTCGGGGGTTCACGGTTCACGGGTTCGCAGGTTCCCGAGGTTCTAGAGACATGGTGATCAGGAAGAAGATGACCGTGCAGGTCGCACTCGCCGCGGCGCTCTCGATCGCGCCGGCGTTCATCGGCATCGCGCCAGCGTTGGTCGGTGCCCAACAGCCGGCTGAGCGGCCCGCCCCTGCGCCCGGATCCGACCCGCAGTTCAAGGTTCGCCTCGACTTCAACCGCTGGCACGACCACGCGGAGCTCAAGTCCGACTTCCAGCGCCTCGAGAAGGCCTGGCCGAAGTTCCTCAAGTACTCGTCGCTCGGCCTGAGCCACGGCAAGCGCGAGATCATGATGATCACGGTCAACAACCCGGACACGGGTCCCGGGACGGGTAAGCCGGCGATGTACATCGAGGCCAACGTCCACGGCAACGAAATCCAGGGAGCCGAGGTCGCGCTGTACACCGTCTGGTATCTGATGGAGAACTACGGCCGCATCGATCGGATTACCAAGCTCGTCAACGAGCGCGTCTTCTACGTCGTCCCCACCGTCAACCCCGATGGCCGCGATTACTTTCTGAAAGGGACGGGAGCGGGGGCGCGCACGGGGCATGTGCCGGTTGACGACGACAACGACGGCGCCGAGGACGAGGATGGAGACGACGACCTGAACGGGAACGGCGTCATCGAGCAGATCCGGAAGTACGTGCCCGGGCAGGGGACGCACCGGAAGAGCGCTGCGGATCCCCGGCTCCTCGATCCGGCGCCCGCGGGCGAGGCCGGCGACTACGTCATCCTCGGCAACGAAGGCATCGACAACGACGGCGACGGCCGCGTCAACGAAGATCCGGTGGGCGGGTACGACGGGAACCGCAACTGGGCGTCCAACTGGCAGCCGAACTACGTCCAGAACGGATCGATGGACTACCCGTTTCAGCTTCCCGAGGCGAAGGCGGTCAACGACTTTCTCGTCACGCACCCGAACATCGCGGGCGTGCAGTCGTACCACAACAACGGCGGCATGATCCTTCGTGGTCCGGGCGCCGAATGGCAGGGCGAATACCCCCGCGCGGACGTCGTGGTCTACGACGAGCTCGGACGGCAGGGAGAGCGCATGCTGCCGTACTACCGCTACCTCGTCATCTGGAGCGGCCTCTACACAGTGCACGGCGGCTTCATCGACTGGACGAACGACGGACTCGGCATGCTGTCGTTCTCGAACGAGCTGTGGAACGGCGGTCAGTACTTCAACAGTCCGGACCTCCAGACACAGCAGCGCGATCCGAACAGCCCCATCAACAACCGCGTCGCGCAGTACTTCTTCGACGACATGCTGGAGTTCGGCGATCAGTTCGTGGAGTGGAAGGAATTCGATCACCCGCAGTTCGGCAAGGTCGAGATGGGCGGGTGGAAGAAAACGCAGGGGCGCGTGCCCCCGCGCTTCATGAACGAAGAGCTGTGCCACCGGAACATGGCGTTCTCCCTCTACCAGGCCGACGAGATGCCGCTGATGAAGAGCGGCGGGACGGCGGTGGAGGCAATCGGCGGCGGGGTGTCTCGCGTGCGCGTCGACTTCACGAACCCAAAGCTCACGCCGACGATTCTTGCCAAGGCGGCGCAGAACAACGTCGTCCGGCCAGACCTGTTGGCGGTGGAGGGGGCAGGGATCGAGGTGCTCTCGGCCGGCTGGGTGGTCAGCAAGTTCAGGCCCGGGGCGACCGAGCTCATTGATCAGCACGATCCGAAGCGGATCCTCATTCGCACCGGTCATGCCGGGCGGACGACGCGCACCATCGAGTACCTGGTGCGCGGCACGGGCACGATGACCGTCACCTACGACAGCGTGAAGGGCGGGAAGGCGA
>CAYZBZ010000349.1:0-4058 GCA_964476725.1 uncultured Vicinamibacterales bacterium | reverse complement strand
GAAGAACCTGGCGGAACTCAGATCTTCACCATCCGAAGGCTTCGCACCACCGTCGTCACGCGCTCGATCGCGGCCTCGATCTCGGCGTCCGTCGTCGTGCGGCCGAGGCCGAACCGGATGGACGCGCCGGCGCGATCGCTGGTCGCCCCAATCGCCTGCAGGACGTGCGACGGCGCCTGGCTCCCGGAGCTGCACGCCGATCCCGTCGAGACGGCGAGGTCGCCGAGCGCCATGACGAACGACTCCCCCTCGACGCCATCGAAGCTGACGTGAAGGTTGTGCGGCAGGCGCCGCTCGCTCGTGGGTCCGTTGAGGCGGACGCCGTCGAGCCCGCCTTCCAGGCCGGCGAGCAGTCGATCTCGCAACCGCGCCAGCCGGGCAGCCTCGGCCGGCATCTCGTCGCGGCAGAACTCCGCCGCGCGGCCGAGGCCGACGATGCCGGGCACGTTCAGCGTGCCGGAGCGGAGGCCGTTCTCGTGACCGCCGCCGTCAATCTGGCAGGAGAGGTGCAGCTTCGGCTTGCGCTTTCGCACGTAGAGCGCCCCCGCCCCCTTCGGCCCGTAGTACTTGTGCGCCGTCAGCGACAGCAGGTCGATCCCCATGGCGGTGACGTCGAGGGGAATCTTGCCGGCGGCCTGCGCGGCGTCGGTGTGAAACAGCACGCCGCGTTCCTGCGCGATCGCGCCAATCGCGGCGAGTGGCTGCAGCACGCCGATCTCGTTGTTCGCCGCCATCACGGAGATGAGGACCGTACGCTCGGAAATCGCGGCGCGCAGCTCGTCGAGGTCGATGAAGCCGCGCGGATCCACGCCGAGCCGCGTCACGCGGCAGCCCTCCCGCTCGAGGCGCTTGCACGAGTCGAGCACGGACTTGTGTTCCGTGGCGACGGTGATGATATGGTCGCCGCGCTCGCGCAGGGCGTGCGCGACCCCCTTGATCGCCAGGTTGTTCGATTCGGTCGCGCCGCTCGTGAACACGATCTCCGCCGCCGACGCGCCAACCAGCGCGGCGACCTGGCCGCGCGCGGCGTCCACCGCTTTCTGCGCCTCCCAGCCGTACGAGTGCTGCCGGCTCGCGGGGTTGCCGAAGTGCTCGCTGAAGAACGGCAGCATCGCCTCGAGGACGCGCGGGTCGACGGGCGTTGTGGCGTGGAAGTCGAGATAGACAGGACGACCCATGATCTCAGCGCGATGTCTTGGTGAACGCCAGTGGCACGGCGGGTTCTTCGGCCGGCGCTTCCGCGGAGACTTCCTGCAGCGAGCAGGTCGCGAGCGCCGAGAGGATGCGATCCTTGATCCGCCACAGCGGATCGCGGACGCTGCATTTGGAGTACTGGCCGCAGTTCTCCGCCTCGGTCGAACAGGCGGTGACTGTCAGCGGGCCTTCAATCGCCTGGATGATGTCGGCCACCGAAATGGCGCTCGGCGCCTTGGACAGACGATATCCGCCGCGCGTGCCCTGGTGCGACGTCACCAGGCCGCGACGGGCCAGCCGCTGCAGCACCTTCGCCATCAGCTCGACGGGGATGTCGTACTGCTCGGCGATTTCGCGCGCGCTCGCCGACGCCACGTCGGTGCGCGTCGCAAGATGCTTCATCGCCATCAGCGCGTAGTCGGCTTTTTTGGAAAGTCTGAGCATACATGGTCCTTCCGCCTAGAGGCGGAAGCTACATCGATTATCGAAGGTGGAAGCTACCACATACCGAGTTGAAGTTTCGCGGCCTCCGACATCCGATCCTTCGTCCAGCCGGGTTCCCACACGACGTCGACCTTCGCGTCCGTCACGCCGGCGACCGCTTTCACCTTCGTGCCGACTTCCGACGGCAGCGACTGAGCCGCGGGACAGCCCGGCGCGGTCAGCGTCATCGTGATGAGCGCCACGCCGGACGCATCGACCGCGATATCGTAAATCAGTCCGAGCTCCCAGATGTTCACCGGGATCTCCGGGTCGAACACCGTGGAGAGCGCCTGGACGATCGCGGGCCTCAACGCCTCGGTCTTTCCGGGGTCGGCAGCCAGCGCGGTCTTCGGTGTCTCCACGGGCGATGAGCCGGCATCAGGAGGAATCATCGGTAACGTTTTCATCTGGGACGCCTGCTGGTTCCTTCTTCACTCCGTCGACGCGCGCTCCTCGCGCCCGAGCGCGGCCTTGAGCGTATGCCAGGCGAGGCTGGCGCACTTGACGCGCACGGGATACTCACGCACGCCGGCGAGCACCGACAGCTTGCCGAGCTCTTCGACCGGCTGGTCCGGCGGCGTCGTGACCACGCGGTGGAAACGCTCGAAAAGCGCGTTGGCCTCGGCGACGGTCTTGCCCTTCAGGGCGTCGGTCATGAGCGAGGCCGACGCCTTCGAGATCGCGCAGCCGGAGCCCTGGAACGCCACGTCGGTGAGGACGCCGTCGGCTACGGTCACGTAAAGCTTCAGGCAATCGCCGCAGAGCGGGTTGTAGCCTTCGGCGTGATGGCTCGGCGACTCAATCGTGCGGAAGTTTCTCGGCCTCTTGTTGTGGTCGAGGATCACCTCCTGGTAGAGATCGCTCAGGTCCGACATCATGCGAACACCTCGCGCACGCGGCCGAGGGCGCGAACCAGCACGTCGACATCCTCGCGCGTGTTGTAAATGCCCAGCGAGACCCGAATCGTCGCGGGGATGCCGTAGCGATCCATTACAGGCTGGGCGCAGTGCTGACCGGTCCGGACCGCCACGCCTTCGTGGTCGAGAATCGTGCCGGCATCGTGGGGATGCACGCCTTGGAGCACGAACGACAGCACGCCGGTCTTCCTGCGGGCCTCGCCGATGATGCGCGTGCCCGGGATCTCGCGCACGCGTGCCGTTGCGTACTCGAGGAGCGCATCCTCGTGTGCGAGCGCGGCCTCCCGATCAATCGCCATCAGATAGTCGACCGCGGCGCCAAAGCCCACGACGCCGCCGATGTTTGGCGTCCCGGCCTCGAACTTGTACGGCACGACGTTGTAGAGCGTCTTCTCGAACGTCACCGACGCAATCATGTCGCCGCCTCCCTGGTAGGGGGGCATGGCTTCCAGGAGCGACAGGCGGCCGTACAGCACGCCCACGCCGGTCGGTCCGAACATCTTGTGGCTCGAAAACACGTAGAAGTCGCACTCGAGCGCCTGCACGTCCACCGGCAGGTGCGGCACGGCCTGGGCGCCGTCGAGCAGCACGACGGCGCCGCGTGCGTGCGCCTGCTCGATGATCTGGCGGACCGGATTGATGGTCCCGAGCGCGTTCGACACGTGGCTGACCGCGACGATCCGCGTGCGCGAGGACAACAACGCGGCATACGCGTCGAGGTCGATCTCGCCCACGTCGTTGATCGGCACCACGCGCAGCACCGCCCCGGTCTGCTCGCACAGAAGCTGCCAGGGCACGATGTTCGAGTGATGCTCGAGCCAGGAGATGACGATCTCGTCCCCCGCCCGAAGCGTCGACCGCCCGTAGCTCTGAGCGGCGAGATTGATGCCGTCCGTCGTGCCCTTGGTCAGGACGATCGCGCGGGCATCGGGCGCGTTGATGAACGCCGCGGCCTTCGCACGGGCCCCTTCGTAAAGCGCCGTCGCGCGCTCGCTCAGCAGGTGCGTCGCACGATGGATGTTCGCGTTCGCGTGGCGATAGTAGTCGTCCATCGCCTCGAGCACGGACTGCGGCTTCTGACTCGTGTTCGCGCTGTCGAGATACACGAGCGGCTTGCCGTACACGCGTTCCGAGAGGATCGGGAAATCCCCACGGATCTTCTGCACATCAAACGTCGTGCGCGCGGCGGCCGTTGCCGAGGGAGTCATGCGGCATCAATCTCCGCGAGGTCCTTGGCGAGCTGGGCGTACAGCTCTCCCTCGAGCGCCATCCGCAGCGGATCCACTTTCACGCGATTGAGAATGTCCCCGGCGAACGCGTGGATGAGCATGTCGCGCGCCTCGAAGTACGTCAGGCCGCGCGCACGCAGGTAGAAGATCGCGTCTTCGTCGAGCTGCCCGATCGCCGCGCCGTGCGTGCACTTCACGTCGTCCGCGAAAATCTCGAGCTGCGGCTTCGTGTTGA
>CAYZBZ010000348.1:0-4107 GCA_964476725.1 uncultured Vicinamibacterales bacterium | reverse complement strand
GGAGCCGAAGTACGTGATTTCCATGGGGGCCTGCGCCTCGGTCGGCGGCGTGTTCGACAACTACGCCATCGTCCAGGGTGTCGACCAGGTGGTGCCCGTCGACGTGTACGTGCCCGGCTGTCCGCCGCGTCCCGAATCGCTCATCTACGGGATCGTCCAGCTCCAGAAGAAAATCGACAAGTCGAAGGCGTTCGCGTGAACGGCGCCTGCGGCCCGCGCGGGCGGTGAAGCATATGGACTCGACCGCCATCATCGAGGTGCTGTCGCGCGTGGTGCCGGGCGCGCGGCCCGAACCCGTCCAGTCGGCCGACGGCATGCCCACGATTTACGTGGCGCCCGATGAGCTCATCGAGACGTGCCGGGCGCTGCGCGACGCGCCCGAGCTCCGGTTCGCGTTTCTCGCCGACCTGCTGCCGGTCGACTACCTGCCGCGCCAGCCGCGCTTCGAAATCACGTATCTGCTGGCCAGTCTCGGGATCGCCGGGTTCGGCGACACGCCGAAGCGGCTGCGCCTGAAGCTGCGCGTGCCGGACGGGGCGTCGGCGGCCGTGCCGTCGGTGTCGTCGATCTGGCCGGCCGCCGCGTGGGCCGAGCGCGAGGCGTACGATCTGTTCGGGATCCACTTCAGCGATCATCCCGACCTGCGGCGTCTCCTGATGCCGGAAGACTGGGAAGGGTTCCCGCTGCGCAAGGACTATCCGGTGCAGATCAACCAGCCCGTGAAGACGTACGAGCCGCTGCAGGTCTCGCAGGAGCAGTTTGTCGCGAACATCCAGGCGACGAGAGATCGGGCGCGGAAGGACTGACAGGTGCAGGACGCTCGTTCCGTGATTGCGGGCATCTTGGACGACGCGATCGCCCTGCATACGCGCGTGCGGGGGATGGACCTCGACCCGGTGGCGCGGGCGGCGGGCGCGATTGGAGCGGCGTTCGCGGCAGGGGGCAAGCTGCTGATCTTCGGGAACGGCGGCAGCGCGGCGGAGTCGCAGCACATGGCCGCCGAACTGGTCGGCCGTTTCGCCCGCGAGCGGGCCGCCATGCCGGCGCTCGCGCTGTCCACGGACACGAGTGTCCTGACGAGCGTCGGCAACGACTACGGGTACGAGCGCGTGTTCGTCCGTCAGATTGAAGCCCTCGGCCGCAGCGGCGACGTGGCGATGGGGATCTCGACGAGCGGCCGGTCGCCCAACGTGCTGAAAGCGTTCGAGGCGGCCAGGCGGCAGGGACTGCGCACGATTGCCCTGACGGGGCGCGACGGCGGCCTCCTCGGGGCGGCGGCCGAGATACACATCAACGTCCCCGAGGCTTCGACCGCGCGGGTGCAGGAAGTGCACATGACGCTGATCCACGCGATTTGCGAGCTGGTGGAGAGAGCGCTGTGAATTGCTGATTTGCGATTGCTGATTGCTGATTGAAAAGCGCCCCCGCGCACCAATCAGCAATCAGCGATCCACATATCAGCAATTGTCGAGTGTCGCCATATGCCTGAGCTTCGCAGCGAGATCATGACCGTCAACATGGGGCCCCAGCACCCCAGCACGCACGGCGTGCTGAGGATCGTGCTGCAGCTCTCGGGCGAGACGGTCGTCGGCGCGGACACGACCATCGGGTTCCTCCACACGGGCATCGAGAAGACGGCGGAGCAGAAGAAGTGGCAGCAGGTCATCCCGCTCGTCGAGCGCATGGATTACCTGGGGGCGCAGTCGAACAGCCTGGCGTTCTGCATGTCGGTCGAGCGGCTGCTCGGCGTGGAGGTCCCGGAGCGCGTCCGCAACATCCGCGTCCTCATCGCGGAGCTGCAGCGCATCACCAGCCACCTCGTCTGGCTCGCCACCCACGGCCTCGAGATCGGCGCGGTCTCCGTCATGATGTACTGCTTCCGGGAGCGGGAGCAGCTGCTCAACATCAACGAGATGCTCGCCGGCTTCCGCATGTTCCCGAGCTACCTGCGGATCGGCGGGCTCCGCGAGGATCTGCCGAGCGGCTTCCACCAGGCGGTGAAGAAGTTCCTCGACGCCTTCCCCGGCAAGCTGAACGAATATGAGGCCCTGCTCACCCAGAACCAGATCTGGCTGAAGCGCACGAGAGGGGTCGGCATCATCTCGAAAGAGGTCGCGATCGCGTACGGGCTGGTCGGCCCGATGGCGCGCGCGGCAGGGGTGCCCTACGACGTGCGGCGGACGTTCCCGTACCTCGGGTACGAGACCTACGACTTCGACGTGCCGACCGGGGCCGCGGGCGACGTGTACGACCGCTACCTGGTCCGGGTCGAAGAGATGCGGCAGAGCACGCGCATCGCGCTCCAGGCCCTCGAACGGATCACTCCGCGCGGCATCTACGACATCCAGGACTACCGGATCGTCCCGCCGCCGAAGGACAAGGTGTACACGGAGATGGAAGCGCTGATTCAGCACTTCCTGATTTACTCGCAGGGCTTTACCGTGCCGGCCGGGGAGTCGTACGTCCCGATCGAAGGGCCGCGCGGCGAGCATGGCTTCTCGGTGATTTCGGACGGCGGCAACCGGCCCTACCGCATCAAGCTGCGGGCGCCGTCGTTCTATGCGTGTCAGGCGCTGCCGAACGCGATTATCGGCGGCATGATCGCAGACGTCGTCGCCGTCATCGGCTCGACCGACGTCGTCATGGGAGACGTGGATCGATGAGCTTCCATCCGTTGATGGTGTACGACGCGGAGCACTTCCATAAGTCGGCGCGCGCGCGGCTGGACGAGGGGGCGCCGTTCACCTTCACGCCCGGGCGGCGCGCCCGGCTCGACGAGATCCTCACGAAGTATCCGCCGGAGCGGAAGCGGTCCGCCGTGCTCGCGGCGCTGTACCTCGTGCAGGAGCAGGAAGGCTACCTGACGGCGAGCGGGATGCGGCACGTCGCCCCCATCCTGGGCATGACGCCCGCCGAAGTCGAGGACGTCGCGACCTACTACGTGATGTTCTTCCGCGAGCGCGTCGGCAAGTACGTGCTGCAGGTCTGCCGCACGCTGTCGTGCGCGCTGGCCGGCGCGGAGCGCGTGACCGAGGCGCTCTCCAGGAAGCTGGGGATCGAGGTCGGCGAGACCGATCCGTCGGGCATGTTCACCCTGCTCGAGTTCGAGTGCCTGGGCGCGTGCGACCGCGCGCCGATCGTGATGGTGAACAACGAGCACTGGCACGAGCACGTCAGGCCCGAAGATGTCGGCAGGCTGGTCGACGCGATGAAGGCCGGCGGTGAGACGGTTTTGAGCGGCTGTCATTTGAAGATCGAGAAGTAGGTCTCAGAGCCGGTCGTGCTGGGACGACCCGGAAAAGAAGACCGCCGGTGAATCAGCAGCGCCTGCGGCCCGAGCGAGGCGCGTAGCCGCCGAGCGAGAGCGAGCGGGGGTGGGGCCCCGCGAGCATTAGAAAAAGATGGAACCCATTCTCACCAAGTACGTTCGCGAGCCGAACAGCTACACGCTGGACTTCTTTGTGAAGCACCAGGGTTACGAGGGGCTGAAGAAGGCGCTCGGCATGAAGCCGATCGACGTCATCGAGACCGTGAAGGCGTCGGGCCTTCGCGGCCGCGGCGGCGCGGGATTCCCGACGGGCCTCAAGTGGCAGTTCGTGCTGAAGGACAGCTCCAAGCCGAAGTACATCTGCTGCAACGCGGACGAGAGCGAGCCGGGAACGTTCAAGGACCACGTGTTGATGGAGCGCAACCCGCACCTGCTGTTCGAGGGGTGCCTCATCGGGTGCTGGGCGATCGGCGCCAAGGTCGCCTACATCTACATCCGCGGCGAGTTCTACCACGTCCAGAGAATCCTGGAGGCGGAGCTCGCCAAGGCGTACGCGCAGGGCTACGCCGGCAGGAACATCATGGGCTCCGGCTTCGACTGCGACATCGTGATCCATCGCGGCGCCGGCGCGTACGAAGCCGGCGAGGAAACCGCTCTCATCGAGTCGCTGGAAGGCAAGCGCGCGCAGCCGAGGATCAAGCCGCCGTTTCCGGCGGTGTCCGGTCTGTACAACGCGCCGACCGCGGTCAACAACGTCGAGACGCTGTGCAACCTGCCCGCCATCATCACGAACGGCGCGGAGTGGTTCGTGTCGCTGGGTCCGGAGAAGAACGGCGGGC
>CAYZBZ010000347.1:0-4113 GCA_964476725.1 uncultured Vicinamibacterales bacterium | reverse complement strand
GGCGTCAACTCCTGGAGCGCCGCCGTCAGGACGCCCACCTTCATGAACTTCGGATTGAACGGTTGAGTTTTCATCGCTGGTAATTGACCTCTGCGCCGTCAGCACGCGTAGCGCAGCCCTTCAGGGCTGCCGTCGCCCTACCTAGTAGTTGACTTTCGTCCAGACCGAGCCCTCGCGCGCGCTGTCGAGTATCGCCTCGACGACGCAGGTGGAGCGATAGCCGTCCTCAAACGTCGCGAACGCCGGCGGGTGCGCGTCCCCCGGCTTCTTCCCCTCCGCAATGAACCCGTAGATGTCGCGCATCAGGTTGCAGAACGCATCGGCCCAGGCTTCCTGGTGTCCGCCGGGCAGGTGGGCGTATTTCCGGGCTTCGGGGTCGAGGAGCCCGGGATCCTTGTCGAGGATCTCGTTCGCCTTGTCGCGCCGGCCGAACCACAGCTCGTTCTGCTGCTCCTGCCGCCACTTGAGCGACGCGGTCGATCCGCAGATCTCGACCTGGAGATCGTTCTTGTGCCCGGAGCAGACCTGGGCGGCCGAGAAGCTTCCCTTCGCGCCGTTGTCGAACCGCAGCAGGACTGAAGCGAGATCCTCGACCGTGATCGCGACCTCGTCGTACTGCTGATTCGCGTCGGCGACGGCAAACGCGTCGCGGGATCCCCTGGGCTTCTTGCGCTTCGGGAGGACGGTCGTGATGTCGCCGAGCACGTGCGTGATCCGCAGCCCGCTCATGTGCTGCGCCAGGTCGCACCAGTGCGATCCGATGTCGCCGAGCGCTGACGAGGCGCCGCCGCGGTCCCGATCGAGGCGCCAGGAGTAGTCGGTGTCCTTGAGCAGGTAGTCCTGCAGGTAGTGGCCGATGAGGAAATGCGGCGTGCCGATATCGCCGCGCGCGATCGCGTGGCGCGCCTGCTGCACGAGCGGGTTGCCGCGATAGTTGAAGGTCACCGCGTGAACGATGCCGGCCTTCGTCGCCTGGTCGAGGAGCTTCTTCGCCTCGGCCGCCGTCATCGCCAGCGGCTTGTCCGAGACGACATGCTTGCCCCTGGCGATCGCCGCGGCAGTGATCGGGTAATGCAGGTAGTTCGGCGTCGCATTGTGGACGACCTGGACGTCCGGGTCGTCGAGCAGCGCCTCGTAGCTGCCGTAGGCCTTCCGCGCGCCGAGGGCCTCCGCTTTCTTCTCAGCCGATGCCTGGCTGCTGCCCGCAACCGCGACGACGTCCACGTACCCGAGACGCCGCACGGCGTCGATGTGATGCGGCCCGACGAAACCGGCACCGACGATCCCCATCCCAATCCGCTTCACTGGAAGACCTCCGCTTCATCTGCAACTTCAAGGGGTGAACAGGGGGCCGTTCACCATGCGTCATTGAACGTGCCAGCATACACAATTCCGTGGGAGAGAGAGCGTTTCCGCCTTCGCAAACGCTTCGGCGGACCGCAACAGGCAGCCCTGACCGCCTCCGCGCGCTACGAGGAAGGCTGAGCAGTAGGCGCGTCCGGGGTCGGGACGAGGCGCATGCCGGCGCGGCCGCGGCCGGCGGGGGCCGGCCCGGTGCTTTCGCGCTCGATCAACGCCATCGGGAACTCGGTCGACTCGATCCGTCCGGGGACCTCGATCGCATCGAACAGGCGGCTGCACGCCACCCGCCCCATGTCGCGCATCGGCTGCGAGACGCTGGTCAGCGCCGGATAGGACAGCGCACCCTGTGGAAGGCCGTCGAAGCCGATGACGGAGAGATCCTGGGGCATGCGCACGCCGCGCTGCAGCGCCACCCGCATGAAGCCGAAGGCGAGCGCGTCGTTCGCGAGCACGAGGGCCGTCACGTCGGGCGACGCCGCCAGGAACCGCTCGGCGAACGCTCCGCCGGCGTCGCTCGTGTAGCTGCCGCACTCGAAGACCGCGTCCGGTTCGAGCCGGATGCCGCACTCGGCGAGCCGGGCCCGCAATCCGCGCCGCCGATGCCGCGAGTCGATCGAATGCTCGGGTCCTCCCGCAAAGGCGATCCGGCGGTGCCCGAGCGAGACGAGGTGCGCGGCGACGATCTCCCCGGCGGCGATGTTGTTGCAGCGCACGACCTGCACATCCGGCGCGATCTCGTCGGGCGCGACGATGACCGTCGGCAGCTGCGTCTCGACCGCCGCGCGGAGGAGCGCGCGCTCGCGACGCTGCGACTTCGCGATGATCAGCCCGTCGACGCGCCGATCGCGAATCCAGCCGAAGACCAGCGCCGGGTCGTACATCCCGCGCAGCTCCAGGCTCGACAGCATCAGCCCTGTGTCGCGGGTGGCCAGCTCTTCTTCGATGCCGGTCAGCAGCTGGACGAACCAGGGGTCCTGGCTGGAATCGACCGCCACGCCGATGCAGCCCTTCCGGCCCAGACTGAGATTGCGCGCGGTCCACGACCGCGAGTACCCTAGCGCGACAATGACCTCGGAGAGCCTCGCCCGAACCGGGGAGCTCACGTAGTGGCCGTTCAAATACCGCGAGACGGTACTGACGGCGACGCCGGCGTGCGCCGCAACGGTCGCAATCGTCGCTTTCTTGGCCATCGGCCGATATTGACTGCTGCATAATACCGCAGCGCAACGACTCGCGCACAGCGGCGCATGGCCGCAGGTTTTCTGCAGGAGAGCCCCACCGATGTCCGATCGCTTCACGCCCCGTCCCGAACACAAGTTCTCCTTCGGTTTGTGGACCGTCAGCAACCGCGGCCGCGATCCGTTCGGCGAGGCCGTCCGGCCGGCGCTTGCGCCGGTCGACGCGGTCGCGATGCTGGCAGAGGTCGGGGCCTGGGGCGTCAACCTCCACGACAACGACCTCGTGCCCATCGACGCCACCCCCGCCGAACGCGATCGCATCGTCAAGGAGTTCAAGGCCGCGTGCGCGACCCACGGCATCGTGGTCCCGATGGCCACGGTCAACCTGTTCTACGATCCCGTGTTCCGAGACGGCGCGTTCACGTCGAACGACCCGAGGGTGCGGGCGTATGCCGTGCAGAAGACGATGCGCGCCATGGATCTCGGGGCCGAGCTCGGCGCGAAGATCTTCGTGCTCTGGGGCGGACGCGAAGGGGTCGAGACCGATGCGTGCCGCCGCCCGGACGAGGCGATCAAGAGGCTGCGCGAGGCCATCAACTATCTGTGCCGGTACTCCGTCGATCGGAAGTACGGCTTCCGCGTGGCGCTCGAGGCGAAGCCGAACGAGCCGCGCGGCGACATCTACATGGCGACGACCGGCGCGTACCTGGGCCTGATCGCCACGCTCGATCACCCGGACATGGTCGGCGTCAATCCAGAGGTGGCGCACGAGCAGATGGCCGGACTGAACTTCCTGCACGCGGTCGCCCAGGCATGGGAAGCGGGCAAGCTCTTTCACATCGACCTCAACGACCAGGCGCCCGGCCGCTACGATCAGGACTACCGCTTCGGCGCCACCAACCCGAAGTCGGCGTTCTGGCTCGTCAAGTTCCTCGAGGACGTCGGCTACGACGGCCCGCGCCATTTCGACGCGCACGCATACCGCACCGAAGACTACGAGGGGGTCCGCGATTTTGCGCGCGGCTGCATGCGCACGTATCTGATCCTCAAGGAGCGCGCCGAGCGCTGGAACGCCGACGCGGAGATCCAGGCGCTCGTGCGGGACGCAGGGACCGCGGCGCCGCCGCTCTCCGCCTACTCCACACGGCACGCCGACGCGCTGCTCGCCCAGTCGTTCGACCGCGTCGCGCTCGCCAGCCGCGGGCTCGCGTACGAACGACTCGATCAGCTCACGACCGAAGTGTTGCTGGGAGTTCGTTAGAACGGGTTCCGCTGGGTTCTGCTGGGTTCTACCGGGTTCCTCAAGGTTCAGTTCTACGGGGTTCTGCAGAGTTCCAAAGGTTCGGAGTTGAGGTTCCCGGTAGAGACAAAAATGCCTGTCCTTGGAATAGACATCGGCACGAGTGGATCGAGAGCGTTACTGCTCGGAGAGGACGGGCGGCTGATCGCGTCCGCGACGGCCGAGCACGCCCCCTTCAGATCGCCGCGCCCGGCATGGGCCGAGCAGGACCCGGAAGACTGGTGGCGCGCCGCGCAGGAGGCGGTCCGCGCCGTCGTGGCGCAGAGCGGCACG
>CAYZBZ010000346.1:0-4121 GCA_964476725.1 uncultured Vicinamibacterales bacterium | reverse complement strand
TACTTCCTCCGCGAACAGCTCAAGGCGATTCAGAGAGAGCTCGGCGAGGGAGACGAGCAGGCCAAGGAGATCGACGAGCTGCGGGAGAAGATCGAGAGCGCAGGCATGCCGGACCTGGTGAAGAAGGAAGCGCTCCGCGAGCTCGATCGCCTGTCCAAGATGCCCGTCGCGGCGGCGGAGTACACGGTGTCGCGCACCTACCTGGACTGGATCGTCGCGCTGCCGTGGGCGAAGCGCACCGAAGACGCCATCGACTTGCGCCGGACGAAAGCGGTGCTCGACGCGGATCACTCCGGGCTCGAGAAGGTGAAGGACCGCGTGCTCGAGTACCTCGCGGTCCGCAAGCTGAACCCCGACGTCAAAGGACCGATCCTCTGCTTCCTCGGACCTCCCGGGGTGGGGAAGACCTCGCTCGCGCGCTCGATCGCCAACTCGCTCGGCCGGAAGTTCGTGCGCGTCTCGCTTGGGGGCATGCGCGACGAGGCGGAGATTCGCGGGCACCGGCGGACGTACATCGGGGCGCTGCCCGGGCAGATCATCCAGGGGCTCCGCCGCGCCGAGTCGAAGAACCCCGTCTTCATCCTCGACGAGATCGACAAGCTCGGGTCCGACTTCCGGGGGGACCCGGCGTCGGCGCTCCTCGAGGTCCTCGACCCTGAGCAGAACAACACGTTTCGCGATCACTACCTCGACGTGCCGTTCGACCTGTCCGAAGTGCTGTTTCTGACGACGGCCAACGTCCTCGACCCGGTTCCGCCCGCGCTGCGCGACCGCATGGAGGTGCTGGAGCTCGCGGGATACACCGAGGAGGAGAAGCTCAAGATCGCGATCGAGCACCTGATCGCCAAGCAGGTCGCGAACCACGGGCTGTCGCCGGACCAGGTGGAGTTCACCGAGCCCGCCATCCGCGAGGTGATCCGCGGCTATACCCGCGAGGCAGGGGTGCGCAATCTCGAGCGCGAGATCGGCGCGCTGTGCCGCAAGGTGGCGCGCCGGCGGGCGGAGGGGGATGAGACGAACGTCGTCATCACGCCGGAGGTCGTCGTCGAGATGCTCGGCGCGCCCTCTTTCCTCGACGAGGAAATCGAGAACCGGACGAAGGATCCCGGCGTGGCCGTCGGGCTCGCATGGACGCCCGCCGGTGGCGAAGTGCTGTTCGTCGAAGCGTCGCGGATGCAGGGGGGCGGCAGCCTGACGTTGACGGGCCACCTCGGCGACGTGATGAAGGAGTCGGCGCGCACGGCGCTGTCGTGGTTCCGCGCGCACGCGACCCTCTACGGCGTGGATCCGGCGTTCTACAAGGACGCCGAGGTGCACCTGCACGTGCCGTCCGGGGCCATCCCCAAGGACGGGCCATCGGCCGGCGTGACGATGGTGACGGCGCTCGCCTCCGAGCTGACAGGACGTCCCGTGCGCGGCGACATCGCGATGACGGGAGAGATCACCCTCTCAGGCCGCGTGCTTCCGGTAGGTGGCATCAAGGAAAAAGTGCTCGCCGCGCGCCGGCACGGCATCACCGAGCTGATCCTGCCGCGCCAGAACGAGAAGAACATCAACGAAGACCTCACCGAGGATCTGCGGCGCGAGCTGACGATCCACTACGTCGTGCACATCGAGGAGGTCGTCGCCATCGCGCTGCTGCCGTCGGCGGCGCAGACGCACACCGGGCTGCCGATGGAGAATCTCGAAGTGCTGAACGCTGAACGCTGAAGGCTGGGATCAGATCATCGCCAGTCCCGCCACCGTCTTCATGTCGGTGATCTCGCCGCGGCGGACCATCTCGCGTGCCTGGGGCAGGTCGAAGACCTGCACCTCGATGTCCTCGTCTTCGTCGAGCTCGGCCTTCTCGGTGGGTTCCTCGAGGTTGGACAGCCTGAAGAACACCATCTCCTCGTTGCAGTAGCCTGGCGTCGGATACATGGCGCCGAGCCGAACCACCGTGCCTGGCACCTTCCCGATTTCCTCGTGGCACTCGCGCGCCGCCGCCTGCTCGGGAGTTTCCCCTTCGTCGACGCTCCCCGCCGGCAATTCCCAGAGGAATGCGTTCACGGCATATCGGTACTGACGAACCAGCACCACGCGGCCCGGCTCAGGTATCGGTACCAGGACGACCGACTTCGGATGGCGGACGACATCGACGGTGACCTCGCGTCCGTTCGGCATGCGCACGCGATCGCGATCGACGTCAAACACCTTGCCGTCGTAGACGCGTTCGTGACTCAGTCGCTCGGTGTCGGACATGGTTGACCTTTCGGGGGAAGTTCCCAGTTCCCAGTTCCCAGTTAGTGTCCAGTCCGCAGTTTTCAGTCAAGAGTTTCGACCTAACTGGTAACTGGCGACTGGCCACTATTCCGTCGACCTGTCCTCGCGCGCTTCAATATCATCCAGCACCGACTGCAAATCCAGCGGCAACGGCGAATCGAATTCGACGCGGCGGCCGTCGGCCGGATGCGTGAACGCAAGGCGGGCGGCGTGCAGGAACGGCCGCTCGAGCCGCTGCACGGCCCGCAGGTTCGCCGGCGTCCGCCTGTGCAGGCCGCCGTAGGTCGGGTCGCCGACGATGGGGTGGCCGATCGCGCTCAAATGGACCCGGATCTGATGGGTGCGTCCCGTGGCGATCGCGACTTTCAGCAGCGAGACACCCTTGTAGTGCCTGGCCATCGTGACCCGCGTGACCGCGTGGCGCGCGCGGCGCGCCCGCGTGGACATCTTCTGCCGGTGCGCCGGATCGCGGCCGATCGCGGCGTCGATGCGGCGGCCCGCCTGCACGAGCCCCCACACGAGCGCGGTGTATTCCTTGTCGACCTCGCGGTCGGCGAACTGCCGCGACAGCTCCTGGTGCGCGTGGTCGTTCTTGGCGACGACCATCACGCCCGACGTGCCGCGGTCGAGCCGGTGCACGATGCCCGGCCGCAGCTCGCCGCCGATGCCGCTGAGATCCTTCACGTGATGGAGCAGCGCGTTGACGAGCGTGCCGCTGCTGTGGCCCGCCGCCGGATGGACCACCATCCCGGCCGGCTTGTCCAGGACGACGAGGTGCTCGTCCTCATAGATGATGCGGAGCGGCAGCGCTTCGGGCTCGGGCGCGGCGGCCGTCGGCGCGGGCACGTCGACGGCGTAGACCTGGCCGGCGCGGACGGGGGTGCTCGGCCGGAGCGTCGCCGCCGGGCCGGTGACCCGCCCGTCCTTGATCAGCCGCTGCACGTGCGAGCGCGACTGATCGGGAAGGAGTGCGGTCAGGAAGTTGTCGAGCCGCGATCCGTCGTGTTCCGCTTCGACGGCGAGCTGGTGCGTCCCTTGTGCCGGCATTCAGGCGGCCCGGGCCCGCCGGGCGTCAGCCTGCGGCGCCGGCCCGGCGCCGCGGCGGAGCACGATGAGCATGATGATCGCGAGCGGCACGATGATGATGGAGACGAACTGGGACGTGGAGAAAATGCCGACCGCGCCGCGCGTGTCCCCCCGGTAGAACTCGATGATGAACCGCGAGATGCCGTAGAGCAGCATGTAGCCCCAGAACGTCCGGCCGGGGAAAGGGCGCCCTTTCCGTTCGGTTGCGAGCAGCAGAACAAGGATCAACAGCTCGGCGCCGGCCTCGTACAGCTGTGTGGGGTGCAGCGGGACGTTCAGCGGCGTGCCCACGTTCTGGGCCGCGTACTCGTTGTGAAACGTAATCGCCCAGGGGACATCCGTCGGGCGGCCGAAGCAGCACCCCGCAAAGAGGCATCCCATGCGGCCGATGACGTGTCCGAGCGCGATCCCCGGCGCGAACACGTCCGTGACGGTCCACGTCGGCATTCTGTGCCGCCGCAGATACCACAGCGCCACCGCGACGGCGGCGATCAGTCCGCCGTAAAACACACCGCCGGAGCGCAGAAGACCGAGCAGCTCGGCGGGATCGTTCCAGTACTTGTCGAACTCGACGATGAGCAGGAGGAGCTTCGCCCCCGCGAGCGCGCTGATGATGATCCAGATGCCGAGGTCCATGACCCGGTTCGCGTCGAGCCCGCGCGTGCGGGCTCGCATCAGCGCGAACTGCAGCCCGAGCAGATACGCTGCCGCGAGCAGCACGCCGTACGTGTAGACGGGGAACCGTCCGATCTCAAACAGAATGGGATGCATGT
>CAYZBZ010000345.1:0-4151 GCA_964476725.1 uncultured Vicinamibacterales bacterium | reverse complement strand
CGTGGGGCCCCACCCCCACGACCTGTGCCTCGCGGCTTCTCCGCTCGGCGGTCACAGCCGGTAATCGCCGCTGCGGCCGCCGCGCTTTTCGACGAGCCTGATCTCTCCAATCACCATCTGCTTGTCGACCGCCTTGATCATGTCGTAGATGGTGAGCGCCGCGACGGCCACGGCGTGGAGCGCCTCCATCTCGACGCCGGTCTGCGCGGTCGTGCGCACCCGTGCTTCGATTTCGTAACCGTCGCGCCGTGGGCGGAGCTCCACATCCGCATGCGACAAGGGCAGCGGATGGCAGAGCGGGATCACGTCCGACGTCCGCTTGGCCGCCATGATGCCGGCAAGCCGTGCGGTCTGCAGCGGGTCCCCCTTCTTGACGGCGCCGGTTCGAATCTGGCGAATGGCCTCGCGCGACATCGTGATCCGGCCGCGGGCCACCGCCTCGCGCGGCGTCACCGCCTTCGCGCTGACGTCCACCATGCGGACGTCGCCGCGGGCGCCCACGTGCGACAACCGTGGCGCGCGGCGTGCGCGGGGGCCGCCCGAGGCGGCCTTAGGCATCGGCCTCTCCCTGCGCCAGGAAGAACGAGAGGCTCTCGAGCGACACCGTCAGGTCCACGCTTTTCAGCTTCACGTCGGCTGGCACCTTCAACGTCCCGGGGGAAAAATTCAGGACCGCCTTGATGCCGGCGGCCACCACCGTGTTCACGACTGCCTGCGCGGACTCGGCCGGCACCGCGATCACCGCGATGCGAATCCTCGCGCGCCGTGCCATCCGCCGGAACTCGCGGGCATCGTAGATCGGCACCCCGGCGCGCGATCGCTGGCCGATCTTGTCGCGCATCGTATCGAAGAGCGCCGTGATCTCGAACCCTTCCTCACGGAATCCGGGATAGTCCGCGAGCGCCAGCCCGAGGTTGCCCGCCCCCATGATTGCGATCGCGACGTGGCGGTCGAGCCCGAGAATCTGACGGAGGTGGCGCCGAAGCTCCTTCACGTAGTACCCGACGCCGCGCACCCCGAACGCACCGAAGTACGCAAGGTCCTTCCTGATCTGCGCGGCGTTCAGCTGGAACTGTTCCGCCAGCGCCTGCGAGGAGACCGTCCGGACACCAGCCGCCTCGAGCGCATTCAGGCACCTCAGGTACACGGAGAGCCTGTTGGTCGTGAGCTCCGAGACCGGCTCGGCGTGGTCGTTCGCCTGCTTCACAAGGTCGGATTGTACCTAACTTGAGGAACTTTAGGGTTTCGATGGTAGGCTACCGCGCCGTGACGCTCACTGCCGTTGAACCTGATGCCGCGCCAGACGCCGATCTCCGCACGATCGCGGATCTGCCGTTCCACGTGATGGGGCGGTTTCCCAAGCCGCTCACGATCGGACGGTGCCGCGGTGACGCGATCGACGGGCTTTCCAGCAAGGAGATGTTCGAGCGCATCCGCGACCTGTCGCTGGGGCTCGCCACGCTGGGAGTCTCTCCCGGCGATCGCGTCGCGATCGTGGCGGAGAGCCGTCCCGAATGGATCATGAGCGACCTCGCGATTCTGGCGGCCGGCGCGGTCACCGTTCCCATCTATCCGACGCTCTCGGCGGCGCAGGTGCGGTACATCCTCCAGGATTCCACCGCGCGCCTCGCCATCGTCTCGACGCGGCTGCAGCTCGAGAAGCTGCAGGAGATCCGCCACCTGCTGCCGGCGCTGGAGGCGGTCATCGTCATCGACTCCGCGGCGGTGACAGGGGCCTCCGCCCTGACGCTCGAGGACGTGGAGGGTCGCGGACACGCGCGGATGACCGGCGAGTGGGGAGCCGGCCGCGGATTTCGCGATGCGGCCCGCACGGTGAGCCCCGACGATCTCGCGACGATCATCTACACCTCAGGGACGACGGGGGAGCCGAAGGGGGTGATGCTCACGCACGCGAATCTCGTGGCGAACCTCCTGGCAACCGCGATCGTGCTCAGCCTCTCGCAGGACGACGTCGCGCTGTCGTTCCTGCCGCTCAGCCACTCCTTCGAGCGCCTGGTCTCGTACGTGTACTTGTTCTCGGGCCTGACCATTGTCTTCGCCGAGTCGTTCGACACCGTGTCGCGCGACCTCGCGCGCGTTCGCCCCACCGTGCTCGCCGGCGTGCCGCGTGTCTTCGAAAAGCTGCAGACGCGGATTCTCGATGCGGGCCAGAAGGGGTCGCCGGTACAGGCGGCGCTCTTTCGATGGTCGGTGAACGCGGGGCTGGCGCGCGCCCGCGCCGTGTTGCGCGGCAGGACGGCAGGGCCGGTCTCGACGCTGAAGGCCGCAATCGCGGACCGCCTGGTCTTCTCGAAGATCCGCGGGAAACTCGGCGGACGGCTGCGCTTCGTCGCCTCGGGCAGCGCGCCGCTGGCCGCGAACGTGATGGAGTTCTTCTGCGCGATCGGCGTCCCCGTCGTCGAGGGCTACGGCCTGACGGAAACCTCGCCGATCCTGACCGTGAATCCGCTCGGCGCTCTCCGCGTCGGGACCGTCGGACGCCCCATTCCCGGCGTGGAGCTGCAGATCGCGCCGGATGGCGAGATCCTCGCGCGCGGTCCGAACGTGATGCGCGGCTATTACAACAAGCCGGAGGCGACCGCGGACGTGTTGAAGGACGGCTGGTTCAACACCGGCGACATCGGCACGCTCGACGCCGATGGGTACCTGACAATCACGGATCGGAAGAAGGATCTGCTGGTCACGTCGGGAGGCAAGAAGATCGCGCCGCAGCCGATCGAGGCCGTCCTCAAGCGCAGCCCGCTCGTGGCTGAAGCGGTCGTGCTGGGCGACCGCCGCAACTATGCGACCGCCCTCATCGTGCCAGCGTTCGCCGCGCTCGAGCGCCGGCTGCAGGAGTTCGGCCGGCCGCCGGCGTCACGCGGCGAGCTCGTCGCGCGCGCCGACGTCATCGCGCTGTACCAGGAGCTCGTCGACGCCCTGAACCGGGACCTGTCGCAGTTCGAGCGCATCAAGAACATCGCGCTCCTGCCGACGGAGTTCACGATCGAATCCGGCGAGCTGACGCCCACGCTCAAGGTGAAGAGGAAGGTCGTGGAGGAGCGTTACCGGGAACAGATCGAAGCCCTCTATCGAGAGCGAGAGCATCCCTAATCCCTGATCACCTGGTCACTCCCTCAATCTCGGATCCCTAATCGCCCGTCGGCGGCGGCTCGATGTGGATAATCGCGTCGGCGATCTGCGGGTACGTGGCCCGCAGGCGATCTTTGACGACGTGCGAGAGGCGGTGGGCCTCGTAGAGCGGCATGTTGGGAGGAAACCACACGTGGAGGTCGAGGAACGTGTAGTCGATCGAGCCGCGGGATCGGATCTGGTGGCAGCCGGCGACCTCCGGCAGGCTCATGACGACGCGGCGGATGTCGTCCTCCGCGAGCACCACGCGATCCGAGAGCACGCGGGAGGTGTTGCGGCCGAGCTCCCAGCCGGTACGGGCGATGAAAAACGCGATCACCAGCCCGCCGACGGAATCCAGGATCGGGTACCCCAGCCAGACGGCTCCCAGTGAGATCAGCACAAGGCACGACGTGAGGACGTCGCTTCGCGTGTGCATGGCGTCGGCAAGCAGGAGCTCGCTGTTCAGCTGCCGGGCCTGGCCCCCCTCGTAGCGCACGACGAACAGGTTGATGATGAGCGTCACGATCATGACGCCGAAGCTGAGCGCCGTCACCCGCAGGGCGGCGCCGCCCGCCAGGCGGTTGAGCGCCGCGCGCACTACTTCGACCACGACGAACAGCAGGAAGACGAAGATGCCGGCGGCCGCGAGCGTTTCGTACTTGCGGTGGCCGTAGGGGTGGTCCTCGTCGGGCGGCTTCCGCGACGCGCGAAGCCCTACCATGCCCATGATGTTCGAGGCCGCATCCGTCAGGGAGTGAAAGCCGTCGGAGAGGATGCTGACGGCGCCGGTCGCGTAGCCGAACGCGAGCTTCGCGCCGGCTACCGCCAGGTTCAGGATCAGAACGCGAAGCAGAACGCGGAAAACCGCGGCGTAGCGGGTGGTCACGTCCGTGAAGTCGCGGCGGCTAGAACATCCGCGCGTGGGGCAACGGCCACCAGCGCAACTGCACCTTGCCGATGATGTACTTCTTCGGCACGAACCCCCAGTGACGGCTGTCCGAGCTGTTGTTTCGGTG
>CAYZBZ010000344.1:0-4199 GCA_964476725.1 uncultured Vicinamibacterales bacterium | reverse complement strand
TTAGGGCTGCCTGGTGCAGGGCTGAAGCCCTGCGCTACGAAGTTTTGAAACCACCTGAAGTAGGCATGAACTGGCAGAACAAAGCGCGGCTCGGGATCGCCGTGTTCGTGATCCTCTTTGTCACGATCGTGGTCGTGGCATTTCGGCACCGGAAACCCGCCGAGCCGGAGGGCGCGCCGCCGACCCGCGTGGATCCCAAGGCCGTCGTCGAAAACATCGGCACCGGACGCATCGAGCATTCGAAGGCCGGAAAAGTTGTCTTTGCTCTGAAATTCGGATCGCAGTTCACGTACCCCGATGGACGCTCGAAGCTCGGCGGAGGCGTCGAGCTCACGGCGGACCGGAGCGGCCGCCCCTTCACGGTGAGCGGCCGCGACGCCGAAATCGTTATGAACGGCGACGAGCTGAAGACGGCGCACTTCACGGGCGCGGTGAAGCTGACGAGCCAGGGGGTCGAGGTCACGGCGGACGAGGCCACGTACGACGAAGCCGGGGGGATGTTGAGGGTCCCGGGCCCCGTCGCCTTCACGCGCGGGCGGATGAAAGGCACTGGCGTCGGCGCCACATACGACCGCAGCCGCAAGGTCCTGTGGCTCCTCGATCAAGCGCACATCGCCGTGACGCCGGACGAGAAGGGGCAGGGCGCGCTCGACGCGACCGCCGGTGCGGCCGGGTTCGCGCGCGCCGATCACTACGTCCGGCTGTCACGTAACGGCCACATCAACGCTGAAGGACGCATCATCGACGCCGACGAGATCACGATCCTGCTGACGCCTGCAGCGTCGGACAACGACGACCAGCGCGTGCAGATGCTCCAGCTTCGGGGCAACAGCCGGATCGCCGGTGGCGGCAGCGCCGGCGCGCCGCCGGCGATGTCCGCGCGCGACATCGATCTGACCTACGCCGAGGACGGCCGTACGCTCCAGGTCGCGCTGCTGATGGAGAACGGCGTCGTCCAGTTGCCAGGAGACGGCAAGAGCGCCGGCCGCCGCATTGCCGGCAGGACCATCAACATCGCGATGGGGCCGGACGGCGCGACGGTCACGAACCTGAACGCGACGGAGAACGTGCAACTCGACCTGCCGGCTGAAGGAGACCTGCCGGCCAAGCGCATCCGGTCCGCGACGCTCACCGCGCGCGGCGCTCCGGGGTCAGGCCTTCAAAACGCGACCTTCGCCGGAAACGTCGAATACCGGGAAACACGGGCGGCCCTCCGCGACGTCGCGGCCGAGGACCGCGTGGCGCGGTCGCTCACGTTGGTTGTGGAGACGCAGCCCGGTTTTGGCGCGGTGCAGCAGGCGGATTTTCACGGCAACGTCCACTTCACCGACGGGCCGCAGGTGGCGGCCGACGCGCAGCGGGCGCTGTATCACGTGGATCGCGATCGGATCGATCTGTCCTCCTCCGGCGACCCCGGGCCGGTCACGCCACGCGTGTCCGACAGCCGCGTCACCGTCGAAGCGCGCACCATCGAGCTCACGCTCGGCACGCGCAAGCTCAGCGCCGATACCAAGGTACGAAGCTCGATGCAGCCCGAGCGAAAGCCTGGACCGGCGGCCGCCACGCCGACGGCAGGCGCCGCAGCCGCCACGCCGGCGGCGGGCAACGCTCCGGAGGGACACATCCCGTCGCTGCTGAAGCAGGACGAGGCCGTCACCGTCACGTCGAACCGGCTGGAGTACGACGGCCTCGCCGGCCACGCGATCTACAGCGGCAACGCCAGACTCTGGCAGAAAGAGACGTCCATTCGCGGCGACACCATCATCGTGGACGACAAAACCGGCAACCTCGAAGCCCGGGTGAACGTGAAGACCGAGATGATCCTCGACGACGTGGATACGAAAACGCAGACGCGGAAGCCCACTCGCACCAACGGCGAAGGAGACGTCTTCGTCTACGACGATGCGAAGCGGCTCGCCACGTACACGGGCAAGGCGCATCTCGTGGGTGCCCAGGGGGACGTCGCGGCCGAGAAGCTCGAGCTGTTCCTCGCGGAGGGCGCCAGCGAACTGGAGCGGGCGGAAGGCTACGGCGAAAACGGCACCGTCGTCGTGAAGGAGAGCGCCAGGACGGCCGCGGGAGCGCGCCTCACGTATACCGCGAAGACCGAAACGTACGTGCTGACCGGCACGCCCGTGAAGGTGATCGAGACCGCGCCGGCGGACTGCAAGGAATCGGTCGGCGCCGTGCTGACGTTCCAGCGAGCGGTCGATACGTTCTCCATGGCGGGCAACGGCGTCATTCGAACGGTGCAGCGTCAGATCGCGTGCCCGACGGAGCCTCGATAAGCTCGATGGCGACGCTCAGCACACACGATCTGACGAAATCCTACAGCGGGCGGACGGTCGTCAAGGGCGTCAACATCACGATCGCCACAGGTGAAGTCGTCGGCCTTCTCGGCCCGAACGGGGCGGGAAAGACCACGACCTTCTCCATGGTGGTCGGGCTGACGGCGCCCGACAGCGGTCGCGTGCTGCTCGACGGCGTCGACGTCACGGATGACCCGATGTACGTCCGCGCGCGCAAAGGCATCGGCTACCTGCCACAGGAGCCGTCGATCTTCCGCGGCCTCACGGTCGAGCAGAACATCACGGCGATCCTCGAGACGCTGCCGCTCGACGGTCCAGCCCGGCGGGCCCGGCGGCGGGAGCTGCTGGCCGAGCTCGGCCTGACACCGCTCGCCAAGGCCCCGGCCTACACTCTGTCGGGGGGGGAGCGCCGCCGGGTGGAAATCACCCGCGCGCTCGTCGTCTCTCCCATGTTCATCCTGCTGGATGAGCCGTTCGCGGGCATCGATCCCATCGCCGTGACCGACATCCAGAAGATCATTTTCCACCTCAAGGAGCGGGGTATCGGCGTCCTGATAACCGACCACAACGTGCGTGAAACGCTGAGGATCACGGACCGGGCGTACATCGTCCACGACGGCGCCATTTTTCGGAGCGGCACGCCGGACGGCCTCGCCGCCGACGAGGAGGTGAAGAGGATTTACCTCGGCTCGGAGTTCCGATTGGACTAAGATTGGGAGTGGAAACGGCCCACTGATCCCATGGCGATTCAGCAGAAACTCCACACCAGACTCGTTCAAAAGCTCATCCTGACCCCGTCGCTGCAGCAGGCGATCAAGCTGCTGCCGATGTCTACCCTGGAGCTGGCGGACCTGTTGAACCAGGAGATGGTGGAAAACCCTCTGCTCGAAGAAGTCCCCACGGAAGAGCTCCAGCCGGCCGAACAGCAACAGCAGCTGGAGAAGCCGGCCGACCAGCCGGGGACCGAAAAAGGGGACTCCTGGGACGACGCCGATTACGAGTATTTCTTCGGGGATTACCTGGACGACGGCTACCGCTCCAGGACCCCGTCCGAGGTCAAGGAGCTTCCGCCGATCGAGAACACGCTCTCGACGGCCGCTTCGCTTTCCGACCACCTGCTCTGGCAGCTCTCACTGCAGACCGACGACGAACGACTCAAGGAGATTGGGGGGGCCATCATCGGCAACCTCGATGACGACGGGTACCTCGTCGCCTCGGTCGAGGAGATCGCGGCGATGGGCGAATGGCCGGTGGCCGAGGTCGAACGCGCGCTGCAGCACCTGCAGACCTTCGATCCAATCGGCGTCGCCGCGCGCGATCTGCAGGAGTGCCTGTGGCTGCAGATCCGGCATCTCGGTCTCGAAGGCACGCCCACCGAGAAGATCGTCACCGAGCATCTGCGCCTCCTGCAGAACCACCAGGTCCCAGAGATTGCCCGGAAGCTCGGGATGACGATCGAGGATCTCAAGGAACACGTCGAGATCATCCGGAACCTCGATCCGAAGCCGGGGAGCCGGTACAACCCCTCGCAGTCGCAGTACGTGATCCCCGACGTGTACGTCGTGAAGGTCGAGGACCAGTACGTGGCGGCGCTGAACGAAGAGGGGCTGCCCCAGCTCCGCATCAGCCCGGTCTACAAGCGGCTTCTCGACAAGACCGGGGCCGCCGGCAAGGGCGGCGAACAGAACGACGAAACGCGCGCGTACGTGAAGGACAAGTTCCGCTCGGCGCTGTGGCTGATCAAGTCCGTCGACCAGCGTCAGAAGACGATTCACAAGGTCGCGACGAGCATCATCACGTTCCAGCGCGAGTTCCTCGATCACGGGATCGAATACCTGCGGCCGCTGGTGCTGCGGGACGTCGCCAACGACATCGGCATGCACGAATCGA
>CAYZBZ010000343.1:0-4201 GCA_964476725.1 uncultured Vicinamibacterales bacterium | reverse complement strand
ATGATCGAATAGCTGCGCGAATCGCGAAAGTAAGCGTCGTCTCGCGTCGTCCGTTGCAGGCCTTCCGGTCCTGGCACGTCCCGCCGATAATGTAGGGGGGGCGTGCCGGTGGCCCCGGATTCGATGAAGGGGACCGGCCTGACCATTGATGCATCTCGCACGTTCCGGGCCACCGGCGCGGCGGCCGTGGTGGCGCACACCTCGAGGGGCTGAGGTGTGCCTCGCGGCCATTCTCCTCGGATCCCTCTCTCTTGGCGGCTGCTCGCAGCGCGAACAGGCATCCTCACAGATAGTCACATTGCGTCTCGGCTCCCAGAACGTCGCGGAAGCCAGGGGGGTGCTCACGGAGCTGCTGTTTGCCGAACCGCTCCTGGTCATGGATTGGCACGGCAGGCCCGCTCCCTGGCTGGCGACGGGATGGCAGTGGCTGGACGACGGCCGCACCCTGGAGGTGCGGCTCCGGCCGGACGTGACGTTCCACGACGGCAGCCCGTTCACCGCAGACAGCGTCGCGGCAATATTACGGCAGCGGGTCAAGGCAGATCCGCGGCAGTTATTCGAGTACGTCACGGCCATCGAAACGCCTGACGAGCACACCCTGGTGCTTCGGCTCAGCCGTGCCGACGCGTTTCTTCTGGGGGCTCTGGCCGGCACCCTGGTGGTCGACTACGACAAGCCGGACATCGGCACGGGGCCTTTCCGGCTGCTGTCGCGGACACCCCTCATCCAGGCCGAACGGAACGACGGATACTATCGCGGCACTCCTGGAATCGATCGAGTCCAGATCGTCACCTACGACACGCAGCGGGCCGCCTGGGCGGCGATGATGCGGGGCGACGTGGACATGGTGCAGGAAGTCAACCGCGAGGTGGTCGAGTTCCTGGAGGGGTCGAGCCGGTTCGAGATGTACTCGTCCATACGCCATTTCTACATCCCGCTCGTCTTCAACCTGCGGCACCCCATCCTCAAGCACGTCGAAGTGCGCCGGGCGCTCGCCGAAGCCATCAACCGCGGGGAGATCGTCAAAGAGGTGATGCGCGGGCACGGGCAGATTGCGGACGACCCGGTATGGCCGTCGCACTGGGCGTACAACTCCGCGGCGCGGACTTACACCTACAATCCGCAGGCGGCGCGAATACGGCTCGATGCCGCCGGCTTTCCCGTTCGACGATCCTCGGATTCCGGGATGCCCAGCCGGTTTCAGATCAAGTGCCTCTTCTACAACAGGGATTTCCAGTTTGAGCGGATCGCGCTGCTGCTGCAGCGGCAGCTGGCGGAGGTGGACGTCGAGCTCGTCCTCGAAGGAGCCGATACAACGGTCATCATGTCGCGCATCGCACGCGGCGACTTCGAGTCCTACCTCTTTCAGCTGACCAGTGGAAAGTCCTTCGACTGGACCTATCGCTTCTGGCATTCCCCCACCCCAGGCGCCGCGTATCAGGATACCGGCTACGCGGGAGCGGACGAGGCGCTCGACCGGCTGCGAGAGGCACTGCAGGATTCCGACGTGCGCGCCGCCGTCGCCGACCTGCGCCAGCGCTTCTACGAAGACGTCCCGGCCGCGTTCATCGCCTGGCCCGAAACGACACGCGCGGTGGACGCGCGCTTCGACATCGGCGATCGGTCGAATCCGGATATTTTCGCAAGTCTGTGGCGCTGGCGCGCGGCGGCGCCCGATCGGGGCACGCGATGAGACGGATCACGTCCCGGTTCGTGCTGCTCATCGCCACCGCGGCCGTCCTCCCGCTCGTCGGCTACGGACTGGTGTCGGTGAAGTCGCTGCGCCAGGGCACGGAACAGTCCGTCGGGCGCGGCAACCATGCCGTGGCCGAACAGGTCGCCGCCAGGATCAGGCTGTATTTCGAGAACAACCGCCGCGTGCTCTCCTCGATCGGCATGGAGATTGGCGGAACGCAGCTCGAAGCGTGGCAGCAGGTGCGCATCCTCCGGAATCACGTGCTCGAGTTTCCGGAGTTCCGGGAGATCTCCATGTTCGACGGAGCCGGCCGTGTTCGCGCAACCAGCAAGATCGGAGCGACCGGTCTGACGATACCCGAATCCACCGGGACACGAACCGAGGATTTTTACGTCGCCGCGCCCCACATCGATGCGGACGCGCTGCCTACCACCACCATCGCAGTCCCACTGGCCGGCGGCAGCGACGACCCCGGCTGGATCGTCGCAGAGATCTCGCTCGAGGAGCTCTGGCGGACGGTGGACAGCATCAAGGTCGGCACGCAGGGCTACGCCCTGCTGATGGACCAGCAGGCGAAGCTTCTCGCGCACGGCAATCCGAACGACAAGAGGCTGATTGCGAGCGGCGCGGCCGCCGCGTCCGAGGAACAGAAGCTCGCGGACGCCCTCCGTCAGACGCCCCCCTCGACGGAATCGAAGATGTTCCGCAACGAGCGCGGCGAGAAGCTGCTCGGCGTCGCGGCCGCCGTGCGCAATCCCCAGTGGACCGTCGTCGTCGAGCAGCCCACGACGGACGCCTTCGCGGTGGCGAGCTCGCTCGAGCGGCAGCTCCTCGCGGCGATCGGCCTCGCGCTGCTCGGCACCGTGGTGCTCGGGTGGCTCTGGGGGCGGTCGTTCATTCAGCGGATCTTCGCGCTGACGAAAGTCACGCGCGCGATCGCGGACGGGCGCATGGACGAGCGCGTGGCGATCTCGGGCCAGGACGAGATCCGGCAGCTCGGCGACGCGTTCAACTCGATGGCGGATCGCCTCGTCGAGCTGCAGGAGAACGTCCGCAAGCAGGAACGCCAGGCGATGTTCGGCCGCATCGCCGCCGGTCTGGTCCACGACCTCTCGCACCCGATCCAGAACATCGGCAACAGCTGCAAGCTGATTCAGAAGATGTTCGAAGACCTCGAGTATCGCGAGACGTTCAAGAAGACCGTCGAGCGCGAGCTCGTGATCGTGAAGCGCGTGCTCGACGACCTCCGCAACATCGCGCGCCCGATTCCGCTCGAGCGGTTTCCGGTGGATCTGAACCGGACGGTGGCCGACGCGGCAGAGTCGATGGAACAGCACGCCGAGACCGCGGGGCTCACGCTGCGCACCGAGCTGACGCCCGAGACGCTGTTCATCGATGGAGACGTGTTCGCGCTTGGACGCGTGTACCGCAACCTGATCCTCAACGCCATCCAGGCCACGGCGCCCGGCGGCCTGGTCGTCGTCGCGAGCGAGGCGCGCGGCGATCGCGTTCAGGTGCGGATTTACGACACGGGATGCGGCATTCCGCCGGATCGGATCGGCCAGATCTTCGAGGACTTCGTCACGACGAAGCGCCGGGGCCTCGGCCTGGGCCTCGCGATTTCACAGAAGATCGTCGAGCAGCTCGGCGGACAGATTTCCGTCACGAGCGAGGTCGGCAAGGGCACGACGTTCGTCATCGAGTTCCCGCGCACCGCGGCGCGGCCGATGCTCGTCGCGGGGTAGGTTCAACGACGGTTTGCAAGTGCAACGAGAAGGCATGGAAGACTGAAAGGGGTCACCGATGTTCCGGAAACTTGTCAAGGCAACGGAGATTGAAATCGACGGCACCCGTTACACGCTGCGGTATTACGAGCTGAAGACGATTCGCGGGGGGCGGCGCTTCAGTTGCGAGGTGCTGCTCGGTGTGGGGGATCGAATCATCCTGGACGACGACTCGATGTTGAGCCTGGAATCCAAGGTCGCGCGGCTGGCGCCGGCGACTGTCTACAGCCACGCGCTCGCGGCGCGCCCATCGGTCGCCGCCTGACGGCCTCCGCCCCGACTTCGCTCTTCGAGCTTCGTCGAGGGACGGCAAAAAACAATCGGCCCTCTGGCGGCCCACCCGCAGGCGGCGCCAGGGGCCGAAATGAGTCGCATCCACCGGGTCTCTGTGAGATCGCCGGACTCCACCGCGGTCCGCCTTGCGGCGGCCTTACTTCCGCGGCAGAACAGTGTCCTTGAGCTGCTTGGCGATGCGCGCCTTGACGACGGTCTTGGCGGGGATCTTAATCGCCTCGCCCGTCGCCGGGTTGCGCCCCATCCGCGCCTTGCGCTTCTGCACCACCAGCTTCACCATCCCCGGGAGCACGAACTCTCCGGACCGCTTCAGCTCCTTCTCCGCCAACGTGTTCAACTCGTCGAAGTATTCCCGCGCCTGCGTACGCTTGACTTCGAAGCGATCCGCGAAGTGCGAAAACAATTCGGCCTTGCCCATCCTGCGGGC
>CAYZBZ010000342.1:0-4232 GCA_964476725.1 uncultured Vicinamibacterales bacterium | reverse complement strand
GGCGGGCCGGGCGGTGTTTCCCGCGCCCACCGCGATCGAGCGTGACGTGTGCCGGCATTATCGCGTGGGGATCGTCGGCCGCACGTCCGCGGTCCGGGAGCGGTATTACGCGATTTCCGCGGAGCGCCGCATCAAGCACCCGGGGGTCGCGGCCGTCACAAGCGCAGCGCGTACGAAGGTGTTCAGCTGAGTGGGGAAAGGGCTCAAAGCTCAAGAGCCGGTCGGGAACGCCACGAGCCCCCCGACCGAAGCTCGCGCGCCGCGCGCTCCACACCCACGCGGTCGACGGCCTCTGAGATCCCGGGGACCACGGCGCAGGGGACGCGGACCTCCGCGCGGTGCTTCTCGCCGTGTCCTGAGAGGACGTAGATCCCGCTGGCGCCAGCGTTCGCCGCGAGTTCGACGTCCGTCGGGTGGTCGCCGACGACGAAAGAGCGTGAGACGTCTACGCCATGGTCCCTCTCCGCCTTCCGGAGGAAGAACGGGTTGGGCTTGATACACGCGCAGCCGTCTGACCGCTGGTGGGGGCAGGTGTAGACCTCGCGGATCTCGACCCCCTGCTCCCGGAGGTGCGCGACGACATAGTCGTTCACGCGGCGGACCTCCTCAGGCCGTGTGACTCCCTTCGCAACGCCGCTCTGATTCGTTACGATGAACAGGAGGAACTGGCCGCCCAGACGGCGGAGGGCGGGTGCGGTCTCGGGAAAGAATGCGACCTGCGCAGGGTCGATGAGGTGCCCCCGGTCCTCGATCAAGGTCCCGTCGCGGTCGAGAAAGACGGCAAGCCGCTTCATGGCGGGGAGATTATAGAGTTTCGCTTTTCGCGTCCAATTCGCGCCCGGTCTTCAGCGCGTTCGCACCACCTTACGATTCTGGCCGTGGGGCCGGAGGGAGGACCGGTGTCGGTAGAACTCACTGGGCCGTGAGGCACTCGAAACTTCCGATCGGCGCTGTCCGCCCGTTTCCCTCGTCCCAGAACAGCCGCCGACGCACGACCGCTCGCTTGCACTGAAGGATTTGCGAGGAAAAATGAAGGTTTCCGAAAGGCGGACTTCCGTTTAGTTTAGCAAACCGCTGTATCAGGCGATCTCATTCTCAGGCCAGGGTTTCGAACATCGTCGGTGTCGCGGAATAAGGCGGTCTTCAACGACCTCGTGTGCTCGTAAGTGATGGCAGGACATTAAGACGTGTTACACAATTGGGAAATTTGTAAATCAGGACGGGCCGCTAAGTGTAAGATTCTAAAGACGGAGAGATGACCGAGTGGCCGATGGTGCACGCTTGGAAAGCGATTCTGGCGACGCTCACGGAGCGATACCGAAACAGCTCGTAGCGCAATCGATGCAACGACTTAGTCCCTCAAATGCTTCTTGATGTGACTTCGTAAGCGTCCGTATTCGTCGGCGGTTTCGAGCCCACCTTACACAGTTCTTACACAATTCCCGTTTTCACTTCGCGGTCACGTCACGTCCACCCCTTTTTAAGAGCCTCTAACAAAACACCGATCGGCACGCGTCGCGGCTAGCAATTGGTAGGCGCGTCAGTTTCTGGAACTGTTCGCCCCACCGTTCCAAACAGCCCGATCCGATTCGTGCCTCCGGGCGGATAGATAGACACTGCGCGACCAGGGAGGACTTATCCCACTAAGGCGAGGGCGGGATGGAGCTTCATGCTTCAGCTCGATAGCTACTTCGTCGGCACGAGGCGCTTCAGTTCTTCCGCCCAGTGCTGCACGACGATGATCTTCGGCGCCCCGGCAGCCTGGTCCGAGCCGCGGTTCTTGATCATGAGAAACCGCTGGCCGTCCGAGGAGACGTCGAACGGGCGGCCCAGATTGGCGTTCGACGCGAAGTACCCTTCCTTGACAAGCATCGTAGGCGTCGTCGCCACCCACGACGCGCCGCGCTCCACGCCGACACGCATGATCGCGCCGGCCGGCGACGCGTAGAAGAGTTCCTGCCCGGTGCGTGACCACAGCGGCCGCGCGCCGCCGGTGGTGGACACCTGCCAGTGACCGCTGTTGACGTCGGGATACGGCCGCACGTAGATCTCGGCCCGGCCCGAGTCATTCGCCTCGTAGGCGAGCCAGCGCCCGTCGGGCGAGATGGTCCCGTTCCGCTCGGAGAACTGGGACTGCACGAGCGGCGTCACACGGTGCGTCCCGTCCAACTCGACCTGCATGACGTCGTCGACCGTTTTGGGGGTCGTCTCCGTAAAGATCAGCCGGCGGCCGTCGGGCGACACGGCTGTCGCGGACTGCTGGTTGGGACTGTCGGTGAGCCGCTCGACCGCACCGGTCCCGTCCGCCGCCTGCCAGAAGAGGTTCCGTCCTCCGGCGCGATCGGAGCTGAAGAACAGCCGGCGGCCGTCGGGTGTCCACAACGGAAAGCCGTCATACCCGGGGTCGAACGTGGCGCGGGTGAGCGTCGTGCGGCTCAGATCCCAGACCCAGATGTCCGTCTCCTGGTCGACTGCGGACACTGCGACGCGCGTACCATCGGGGGACAGCTGGGTGGAGATGTAGATGCGTGGCGGCGCGGTGATCTGTGTCTCGTGCCCCTGCCGGTCCACCCAGACCAGCGTCCGCTGCCCACCGGCATTCGCCGCGCTGCCGGACAGATACACCAGCGATCCGTCGCGGGCCAGCGCGAAGTCCGCCGCGCCCAGCGAAACCGCGGACGCCGTGTCCTTCGTGATCACCCCGTCGAGGACCGGCACCGGGGAGCCTGTGACTTCAAGTCGCGTCAGGTCGAACGGCACGGCGCGGAGCGTGCCGCCAATGCCGTAGACGACGTGGCCGGTGGCCGAATACCGCGGATAGCTGCCCGGCACGAGCACCTTCTGCTCGCCGGTCACGAGGTTGAGTACCGCCACCTGCGTGTCGGCGGCGGGACCGTTGAGGATGGTGAACAGCACCGCTTTGCTACCGGGCAGCATTTCGGGCCATGCGTGGTTGGTCTGGCCCGGCCCCAGTTTCGTGATTTCCTTCGGCGTGCCCCCGCCGGCGGCCACGCGCCACAGGACGCTCGCCCTCCTGGCCCTGCTGAACACGATCGTGCCGTCGTCGCCCCAACTCGCGCCGGCGATGCCTGCTGTGCCCGCGCCGGTCACGCAAATGCGCACCGCGGGGCCGCCCAGGATCGAGACCTTCTGTATTGAGCCATCGCCCTCGTCGCTGAAGCCGACCCAGGCGCCGTCGGGCGAGATGAACGGATTGAAAATACCCTGAGGGAGGCCTTGCAGGGGCTGTGCGGTCAATTCGTCCATCCCGCGCACGGTCAGAAACGCCTGGCCGCCAGAGGTGACCTTGTAGACCACGCGCGTGCCGTCGGGCGAGATGGCGATGTCGTGATCGTTGGCGGCAATCGCCAGCGTCTCAGCCGGCAGAAGCGGCAGCTCGAATCGTGCGAGTCGCGGCGCGGGCGGAGCAGACCGCCCGTAGCGCCAGACGGCGACGGCCGTGACGAGGCTCACGACCAGCACGGCCGCGACAGGAATGGCGACCCGTCGCCACAGCGGTGGGCGCAGCAGCGGCGTGGGCGACGCGGTGACCGAGCCACTCAGGTTCGCCTGCTCGTCGATCGCGAAGAGCGCCGCCGCGATGTCGGCAACCCGCTTGCGCCGATCCTTCTCGAGACAACGGCGGAGCAACGCACGAATCGATGCCGGCACGCTCGCCGGCAACGCGCTCCAGTCGGGCTCCCCACGAAGCACCGCGGCAAGCGTGTCGGACACATCCTCGCCGGCGAAGGCTCTCGCGCCCGTCAGCATCTCGAACAGCACGGCGCCAAACGCCCACACGTCGCTGCGCTTATCAGCGACACGCCCCTTCGCCTGCTCCGGGCTCATGTAGGCGGCCGTGCCGAGGATCATCCCGGCCTGGGTCATCGCCGGCGTCGTGAGGGTCGGAGACATCGATATGCTCGGCGACGAACCCGCGACAGGCTCCATCGCCTTCGCGAGACCGAAATCCAGGACCTTCACCATGCCGTCGCCGCGGACCTTGATGTTCGCGGGTTTGAGGTCGCGGTGAATGATCCCCTGCTCGTGCGCCGCTTCGAGGGCGTCGGCGATCTGCTTGGCGATGGGTAACGCTTCGTCGATCGGAATGGCTCCACGCGCGATTCGCTGCGACAGATCGTCACCCTCGACGAGTTCCATCACGAGCGCCGTGATGCCGCCACTCTCTTCGAGCCCGTAGATGGCCGCGATGTTCGGATGATTCAGCGAGG
>CAYZBZ010000341.1:2928-4269 GCA_964476725.1 uncultured Vicinamibacterales bacterium | reverse complement strand
GATGTCGGTGAGCATGTCGCCGAGGAAGATCGACAGGATGGCCGGCGGCGCCTCGTTCGCGCCCAGCCGGTGGTCGTTGCCGGCGCTGGCGATGCTGAAGCGGAGCAGCCCCTGGAACTTGTTCACCGCGCGGAGCATCACCGCACAGAACACCAGGAACTGGATGTTGTCGTGCGGCGTCTCGCCCGGGTTCAGCAGGTTGTTGCCCAGGTCGTCGCTGATGCTCCAGTTCAGGTGCTTGCCGGAGCCGTTGACGCCGGCGAACGGCTTTTCGTGCATGAGACACGCCAGGCCGTACTTCGGCGCGACCCGCCGCATCATCTCCATCGTCATCATCTGATGATCGGTGGCGACGTTGGCGTTCTCGAAAATCGGCGCGACCTCGTACTGGCTCGGGGCTACTTCGTTGTGCCGGGTCTTCACCGGCACCCCCACCTTGTACAGCTCGCGTTCGACGTCCTGCATGAACGCGAGGACGCGGTCGGGGATGGAGCCGAAGTAGTGGTCCTCCATCTCCTGTCCCTTCGGCGGCTTCGCGCCAAAGAGCGTGCGGCCGGCGTTGATGAGGTCGGGGCGGTTGAAATAGAACTGTCGATCGATGAGGAAATACTCCTGCTCGGGGCCACACGTCGCGTGCACGCGGGTGGCTTTCGACCCGAACAGCTTCAGGATGCGGACGGCCTGTTTCGAGACGGCCTGCATCGATCGCAGCAGCGGCGTCTTCTTGTCGAGCGCCTCCCCGGTCCAGCTCACGAAGGCGGTTGGAATGACCAGCGTCGTGCCGTTCGGCGTCACAAGCAGCCATGGCGGGCTCGTCGGATCCCACGCCGTGTAGCCGCGCGCCTCGAACGTCGAGCGCATGCCTCCCGAGGGGAAGCTCGACGCGTCCGGCTCTCCCTTGATCAGTTCCTTGCCGCTGAACTCCGCGACCGCCCGGCCGTCGGGGGTCGGCGAGAGAAACGAGTCGTGCTTTTCAGCCGTGATGCCCGTCATCGGCTGGAACCAGTGCGTGTAGTGCGTGGCGCCGTGCTCGACGGCCCAGTCCTTCAGCGCGGCGGCAATGATGTCGGCGACCGATGAGTCCAGCGGCTCCCCCTGCGCGACGGCCCGGCGCAGAGATCGATAGACATCCTTCGGAAGGCGGGTGCGCTGGACTTCTTCGTTGAAGGTCAGCGACCCGAACTCGTCCGTCATTTTCTTCGTGGCGGCGGTGACGGTCCGCTGGCCGAGTGTCGTACCCCAGTCGGTGATGCTCTTGATCGCGTCGCCTGATGAAGCGGAGCCCATGGCGGTGTGTCCTTTCGTGTTCGCCGCGCCTGAAGAAGAGAAGATGAAGAAGCG
>CAYZBZ010000341.1:0-2828 GCA_964476725.1 uncultured Vicinamibacterales bacterium | reverse complement strand
TACCGGGGTCGGACCCCGGCGGCTCGGTTACCCACAGTAGGTAATCGGACGGCGGAAGCCTGTCCCCCGTACGGGAGTCAGACCCCAGGCTCCTCGGTCGCTATAATGCCTGATCCATGAAGAAGGTCTGAAGGCTGAAAGGCGGAAGTTCGAAACGTGCGAAGGATCCTTCATATCGACATGGACGCGTTCTACGCGTCGGTCGAACAACGCGACAAGCCGGAGCTGCGCGGGCTGCCGGTTGCGGTCGGGGGCTCTCCCGAACATCGTGGCGTCGTGGCGGCAGCGAGCTACGAGGCGCGGGCGTTCGGCGTGCGCTCCGCGATTCCAATGGCGCGGGCGGTCCGGCTGTGTCCGTCGCTCGTGATCGTTCGTCCGGACTTCGCGCGGTATCAGGCAGCGTCGCAGGCGGTCTTCGCCATTTTTCGATCGGTCACGCGCCTGGTCGAGCCGCTGTCGCTGGACGAGGCGTATCTCGACGTCACCGAGAACGCGTGGGGAGAAACGCTGGGTCGATCCGTCGCGCACCGGCTCAAGGAGCAGATCAGGGCAACGACCGGCCTGACGGCGTCAGCCGGCGTGGCGCCGAACAAGTTCCTCGCGAAGATTGCTTCGGCGTGGAAGAAGCCGGACGGTCTCACGGTGGTCCCACCGGAACGCGTCGAGCAGTTCCTGCACAGGCTGCCGGTGGATGCGTTGTGGGGCGTGGGGCCGGTCACGGCGACGCGCCTCCGCGAGCGCGGCATCAACCGGCTCGTCGACGTCCGCACGGTCGATCCCGCTGTGCTGCGCGAGGCGGTCGGCAACAACGCCGACTGGCTCCGTCGGCTCGCGGAAGGGATCGACGACCGTCCGGTCGAGCCGAACCAGACGGCGAAGTCGTCCGGGACGGAGAATACGTTCTCCGACGACCTGGAGGACTTCCTGGAGATCCGGAAGGAGATCGACGAGATGGCCCGTGGCGGGGCGGCGTGGCTCGAACGCAGGGGGCTCGAATGCCGCACGGTGACGATCAAGGTGCGTTACTCGGACTTCACGACGATCACGCGCAGCCATTCGAAAGCGCCGCCAACGCGTGACGCCGACGACATCGCGGCACGGGCGATCGGACTGCTGGAACGCACCGAGGCGGGTCGCCGCCCGGTGCGTCTCCTGGGCGTGAGCGTGCACAACCTCGTGGACCCGACCGAGGCGAGCGACGAGCCGGGCTTGCCGCTCTTCGAGGGACTTTGACGGTTCAGACCGCGGGCGTTTCCTTGCGGGCGCGCGGGCGAGGCGCGCGCGGCTTCGCGGCAGCCTTCCGCGGCTTCGACGCCGCCACTCCTTCCGAAACCTTGCGGGGATGCCCTTCGACTCGCTGCGCTCGCTCAGGACGAGTCCGCGCTTCCGCCGCGGGCTTCGATTCAGCCGCGGACCCGGTCTCTCCGTGCCGCTTCCCGCGTCCGCGTTGGCCGCGGCTGCGACCCTTGCGTCCGGCCCGGGCCTCGGCTTCAACCGGCGGAGCCGCTTCGCCATCGAGCACTGGCGTCGGGGCATTCATTTCCTGAACGACGTCCCCCTCGACGACCTCCGTCTCGCCCGACACGTCGGCCGGCATCCATTCCTGCGCGGCCGCCTCCGTGTCGGCGACCGGCGCCTCGGCGACGTTGCCACGCGTGTCCTCGTCGCCCGAAGCGGCCTGCATCACGTTGCCGGGGAACACGCGCATCACCCCCTGGCGATCGCGCTCGATGCGGAACAGCCCGTCGCGCTGACACGCGCGAAGCAGATCGACGAGGCTCGAGAAGCCGAACTTCCGCTCGTCGAACGACGCGTCGACGTTGCGGAGGAACTGCTTCGCCTGGCGGATGTACATCGGCCAGCGCGGCGGGTTCTGCGCGGACTGAAACAGCCTGCGCACTTCCTGGATCCCCTCCGCCGCGCGCGGCTCTCCGCCGTTGGCGGCGGGCGCGCCCTCCGGCTGCGGCTCCGCGGGTTCACGCCGCGGCCGCGGCTGCGGCTGCGCGTACTGTGGCAGCTGCGAGTACTGCAGCGGCGCGCGCTCCTCCGTCGATCCAACGCCGCTGCCTTCGGCCAGCTCGACGAGGACGTTGCGCCCGGACTCGCGAAGCGTCACGTGCCCGGCGGACGCGAGCTTCTGCGCGAAATCTCTGAAGCTGCCCGCGCCGTACGTGCGCTCGGAGAAGGTCGAGTCGAGCTGCAGCAGCGTGCTCTTGAGGAGCCCCAGCTGCGGCGAGACCTCGCGGTCGATCAGCACTTTCAGCGCCCGGCGCACGAGCGGCACCGCCTGCTCAATCGAGGCCTGGGCCACCGGCCCGCTCTGCCGGCCGCGGTCCGCCGACGATCGGCGCGAGCTGACCAGGTTCTCGTACGCGATGAATTCGTGGCAGTTGCGCTGCATCACCATGCTGGTGAACGCGCGCCCGCCAACCACGAAAATCTGCTTGTCGTATTGTTTGAGCTTCTCGACGAGCGTGATGAAGTCGCTGTCGCCGCCGACGATCACGTAGGCGTTGATGTGCCCGTGGGTGAACGCCATCTCCAGCGCGTCGAGCGCGAGATTGATGTCGGCGCCGTTCTTGTCACCGCCAGGCGTGAGGTTCCGCTGGACCAGTTTCGTCGCGTGCTGCGTGAGAGAGCGGCTGTAGTCTCCCGCGCGCGTCCAGTCGCCATACGCAATCTTCGAGACGACGTCTCCGCGCTCCTTCAGCGCCTCGAGGACGACGCCGATGTCGAACTGCACGCCCAGCGTGCTCTTGACCCCGATTTCGATGTTGTCGAAGTCGATGAAAACCGCGATCTTCAGTCGTGTGTCTGCCAAAACGTTC
>CAYZBZ010000340.1:0-4276 GCA_964476725.1 uncultured Vicinamibacterales bacterium | reverse complement strand
GACAGGTATTCCCCCGTCTCCGTGTTGACCCTGATTTTGTCGCCGGTGTTCACGAAGGGCGGGACGTTGACGACGAGGCCGGTTTCGAGCCGCGCGGGCTTGATCTGATTGCTTGCGGTGGCCCCCTTGATGCCGGGCGCCGTGTCCTCGACGACCAGGTCCACCGCCGGCGGCAGCTCGATCCCGACCGGCTCGCTCCCGTAGAGCTCCACCTTGATGAGGGCATCCGGGATGAGGTAGTTCACCGAGTCGCCGAGCGCCTCGGCGTCGATGTGCATCTGCTCGAAGGAGGTCGTGTCCATGAAATGGAACGAGTCGCCGTCCTTGTAGAGGTACTGCATCTCGCGCTCGTCGAGCGTCGCCCGCTCCATCGAGTCTTCCGAGCGCAGCTTCTGGTCCGACAGGTTGCCGGTGCGGATGTTGCGGAACTTCACGCGGACGAATCCGCGCAGATTGCCGGGCGTCACGTGCTGCAGCTCGAGGACGCGGAACAGGTCCTCGCCGATCTTGACGAGCATGCCCTTCTTGAGTCGCGTGGCTTGTATAGCGCTCATAGTTCGTAGTCCAGAACCCTCGGATCGTAGCACAACTGCGCGCTCGGCGCGCACGGAGGGAACGGAGGGCACGGAGCCGTGCACTTTGCACTTTTCCCTGCTACGATCCACGCATGCCGTGAGATCGACGTCGAGGCGGTGTCCGCCGGCCTGACGAACGGCGTGCTGACGATCACGCTGCCGAAGGCGCCTCAGCCGCCGCTGCGGAAGATTGAGGTTCGATGATGCTGCGCCGCACTGTTGTCCTGATCATCTTCGTCGCGCTTGGGTTCGTTGTCACCATCGGGTTCGTTGTCGGCCTGGTGACGTCCGGCCGGATGCGCACCGCCGGTGAAGCGGCCGCTGCCGGAACAGAGCAGCCGGGCGCGGCGACGGCGCCGGTGCGCCCGGGGGTCCTGCTTGCCGGAGGGATGCCTGACCTGACCGCGGTCGCCCAGCGTGCGATCAGCAGCGTCACCAACATCTCCTCGACCCAGATCGTCCGCACGCCCAATTCCCCCTTCGCCAACGACCCCTTCTTCCGCTTCTTCCCGCACGAACAGGACGACGCGTTCGGCTACCGGGAGCGCCGCGCGCAGAGCCTTGGTTCGGGCGTCATCGTGTCGGCCGACGGCTACGTCCTCACCAACCACCACGTCGTCGCCGAAGGGGTCGAGATCACAGTCACGATGCCCGACAAGCGCGAGCTCCGCGCGAAGGTGGTCGGGGTGGACGAGGCCACGGACCTCGCGGTGCTGAAGATCGACGCGCTCAACCTGCAGACGTTGCCCTGGGGAGACTCGTCGAAGCTCAAGGTCGCCGAGTGGGTGCTGGCGATCGGCAATCCGTTCCAGCTCAATCAGACCGTGACGCTCGGCATCGTCAGCGCGACCGGCCGCAGCCTCGAAGGGCGGCTCGCGGACTACGAGGACTTCATCCAGACGGACGCGGCGATCAACCCCGGCAACTCCGGCGGCGCGCTGATCAACGCGCGCGGCGAGCTCATCGGCATCAACACCGCGATCTTCAGCGACACGGGCGGCTACCAGGGAATCGGATTCGCGGTCCCGAGCAATCTCGCGCGGCACGTGATGGACGACCTCATCAAGTTCGGGGAAGTGCAGCGCGGCACGATCTCCGGGATCATGATGCAGCCACTCACGACCGGGCTCGCCGAGCAGCTCGGCGCCCCGGACACCCGCGGGCTGGTCGTCGTCAGAATGGAGCGGCGCTCCGAGGCGTACGCGGCGGGCATGCGCCCCGGTGACGTCGTCGTCAGTTTCAACGGCACGCCGATCGAGGACTGGTCACAGTTCAGCCGATTCCTGTCGGACGCGAAAATCGGTGGGACGGTGAGCCTCGGCCTGCTGCGTGAGGGGAAGGCGCTGTCGATCAAAGTCCCGATCGTGAAATCCAGCGGTCAAGGCCGACGGCGCTGACCCGATCCAGGTGTGCCGCCTGACAGCGAGCGGCTTCCCGCCGCCACGCAACGCCACGTCGGCTCCACGCCGACGGTGATGCCAATCCGCCGGGTCCACGCGATCTCCCGCGGCGGCAGGCCGCGATCCTCGATCCGCAGCGCGCTGGCCGTGAGGTCGCGCAGATTCTGACGCAGCGTGATGCCGAGCGCGCGCGTGAGGTTCCCGGGGCCCCGGCACAATTCGGCATCGGTGAATGCGCGCACGGGACGGCCCGTGCCGCGCGCGCGGCGCCGGCGCATCAGATCGACCCCTTCGAGCGGCTCGAGCGCACGTATCAAGGCGGCCGCCGGACAGCCGTCCGTCTCCGTCACCGCGTTCACCAGATAGTGGATGCCGTAATTGAGATAGACGTACGCGATCCCGGGAGGCCCGTACAACGGAGCGTTCCGGGTCGTGGGACCTGGCGCGGCGTGGCAGGCGGGGTCGGATTCGCCGATGTAGGCCTCGGTTTCGACGATGACCCCGGCCGCCAGGCCCGCGGCTGTCTCGTGCACGAGGACGGCGCCAATCAGATCGCGCGCGACATCCAATGTCGGACGCGCGTAGAACTCGCGCGGCAGGACAGACATCGACGCTACGGTCTGTTCATCTTGAGCCGCTCGATCGCGCGCGTGGCCGCCCGCGCGACGTCACGGTCGCGATCCTGCGTCAGCGGCTGGAGCGCCGCGATGGCCTCTTCGCCGCCGATGGCGCCGAGCACCATCGCGACGTTGCCGCGGATGGCGGGGCTCGGATCCTGCAGATGCGTGAAGAGCGCAGGCGCGACCGGGGGGCCGAGCTCGACCAGATAGTCAGCGACCTGCGGCGCCGTTTTCGCCGAGTTCATGGCCTCGGCGAGGCGCGCGACGTAGTTGCGTCCGAGCTTCTGCAGCGCGAAGGCCATCGCGGCGCGGACCATCTCGGAGCCATCGTTGCCCGCGCCGATTTCGAGCGCCGAGACCTCCGAGGCGTCCCCGGCCCGTGCGATCCCTTCCGCGGCCGCGCGGCGCATGAACGGATCCTTGTCCGCAAGGCGCGCCTTGAACAGCGGCACCGTCGCCGCGTTGCCAATCCGCGCGAGTGCCTCGAGCGCGGACCATCCCCCTTCCCCCTTGCCGTAGAAATTGAACTGTTCGGTGAGCGCCTGGACGGCCCGTTCCTCGCGGTTGGCGCCGAGCGCGCGCATGGCTGCGTACCGCACGGACGCGTTCGAGTCGTTCATCGCCTTGATCAACGCATCGCCGGCGGGCTTGACCTGCAGGCGCCCGATGACCCGCGCCGTCGCGGTGCGGATCATCGGATCGTAGTGGTCCAGCGCCTTGATCAGATGACCCGCCGGTTCCTCGGCCAGCGGCGGCCGCGCGATCGTCCCGAGCGCGTAGATCGCCTCGAGCCTGACCTTCTGATTCTCGTCGTCGACTGCCTGGAGCAGCGCGCGAATCAGTTCGGGCGGGGCCGGGCGAGGCCAGACGGCCAGCGGCCCGAGCTCGAACGCCGCCGGGGCCACGCCTGGATTGCGCACTTCCACCAGGAGCGCAACGCGCTTCTTTGCGGGCACGTCCTCGACGAGGAACAACGACAGCTCCGCGGCGATCGCCTCCAGCTGGATCTCGTCCACGGGGTCGTTCACGAGCGCCGCGACCGGCACCATCGCTTCCGGATACTTCGATTCGCGCAGCAGCCGGACGGCGCTGAATCGGATCTTGGGGTCCGGGTTCCGCAGGTTCCGGATGATGTCGTCGAACCGCACCTGCTGAGCAGATGCCGGAAGCGCCGCGGACGACAGCAACGTCGCACACAACAGAGATCGAAGTACTCGGGTCATGGAGATCTTTCGAGGGGAGTCTGGGTATTGTACGCGAAATCGGCGGCCCTCACGCCGGGCTCCCGTCGCGCCGCGCCTAATCTTAATTTCGACCCGTGCCGTAAGCGTTCGATCGCCCGACGGCCAGGACCTCGCGCAGATACCGGCCCGTGTGCGATTCCTCCACCTTGATGACCTGCTCGGGCGTGCCGGCGGCGACGAGCTGACCCCCTTCCTCGCCTCCTTCGGGTCCGAGGTCGACGATCCAGTCCGCCGTCTTGACGACGTCGAGGTTGTGCTCGATGACGAGCAGGCTGTGCCCCGCCTGGAGGAGCTTGCGGAAGGCGGCCAGCAGCTTCGCGATGTCGTCGAAATGGAGGCCGGTCGTCGGCTCGTCCAGGATGTACAGCACGCGGTCGCCGGTGTGCGACGACAGGTGCGCCGCGATCTTGATTCGCTGCGCCTCGCCTCCCGAGAGC
>CAYZBZ010000339.1:1910-4306 GCA_964476725.1 uncultured Vicinamibacterales bacterium | reverse complement strand
CCCGCGGGCAGCACGTCCCACGTGTACGTTTCGATCTCGAAGTGCCTGGTGAATCCCGTCCGGGACGCCAGGTCCAGGATCGTGCGCACGTAGTCCTGCGTCGACCCGAGGCCATCGTATTCCGCGGTAAAGAGCGGCACGTGGAAATGAATCCGCCACTCGGATCCGGCCACGCCGTGCGCGCTCTGCAGCGCTTCGTCGAGATCGGCGAAGTGACGGAGGTCGGTGCCTCGCCGCTCGATGACCTGGTGCAGGTACGTGGAGTCGGCGAAGCGCCGGAGCCGCTCGGCCAGCGCGTTCGACTCCGCGGCGTTCTCCGGAAAGCTGACCTTCAGCGCCGAGCTGAGCTGCACGCGCCCGACGTGCACGCCGGCGTTCCGGAGGCGGTCCACAGCCGCAACCGGATCCTCGTACTCCACCGCGAAATGGCAGCAGTCGAAACAGATTCTGACGTGATCGCGCAGCTCGGCCCGTGCCTCCTCGACGGTGCACCCAAGGGACGCCGCGAGCGTCGGCCCTCCCTCTGGCAGCAGACGCCGCGCGAAGAAGTCGATGAACTCGTCGCTGGTCTCGATGAGGCAGTCGGGCTCCGGCTCGATGTCGAGGTGGATGAACGTCCCGGTGCGCCGGCGCAGGCGCACCATCGCTTCGGCCACGCGGACGACGTTGGCGACGAACGTGTCCCAGGCCGTCGATGTCCCGCCCGTCATCCAGCGTTTGTACGTGAGCGGGGCCGTGGAGACCCCGCCGTCGATATCGGCCGGCACCAGCCGGCCGAGGATCTCGACCAGGTCGAGCGTGTAACGGACCCGCTCGTCCTCGCGCCAGTCCGGCGCGTAGACGTCCGCCTTGACGGAGGTGCGGTGGAACGAGCCGTGAGGGAAGCCGTTGATCAGCGCGACGTACAGCCCTTCGCGATTCAGGAACGCGCGGAACGCCTCGAGGCGATCGCCTTCGAGCAGCTCACGGGCGTCGCGCGCGGAAAGCCGCAGGCCGATGCCGAACGGCCCGGATGGCGAGAGCCTCCGCTTCAACGCGGGGGCGAACCGCTGCAGATTGGCGTGGACGGCGTCCCAGCCGTCGCCCGGGTGGATGTTCGTGCAGTACGTGAGGTGGAAGCCCTCGGGATCGAGTTGCACCGCAGGAGCGTCCCGTCAGCCGATCCGCGCCGGAGCGGTCTCTGTCGCGCTCGACGGCACCTTGAATTTCGGCGACTGGCCGAGGAAGCGCACCGGGTTGTCGAAGACGACCTGCTGGATGAGCGCCTCGGAGTGACGGCGGCGGCGCATCTCCATCGCGAACCTGGGCACGGCAATCGGATCGCTCGGACCCCAGTCGCAGGCCCCCGCCACGCAGATGCGCTCGGGACCGTGCTTCTCGATGATGTCGACGGCGCGCTGCGCGGAGATCTTCGTCTGCGGGTAGAGCGTCAGTCCCGCCCAGAAGCCATGTTCGAGGATCATCTCGACCGTGTGCTCTTCGGCATGGTCGACCATCACGCGCCGCGGGTCGATCTCGGAGTACCGGCGAAGCACCTCCACCGAGATGTGCGTCCCCTTGTACTTGTCCTCGAGGTGCGGCGTGTGGATCAGAATCAGCTGGCGGTGCGCGATCGCGAGCTCCACCTGCTCGGTGTAGGTCTCGATCTCGTTGCGGGTGATGCGATTGAGGCCTATTTCGCCGATGCCGAGGACGGTCGGCCGATCGAGAAACTTGGGGATGCGTTTCAGCACGTCGCGCGACAGATCGCGGTCGTCGGACTCCTTCGGGTTGACCGCGAGCCAGGTGTAGTGCTGGACGCCGAACTGCGCCGCGCGGCGCGGCTCGAACTCCGTCAGCTGCCGGAAGTAGTCCTCGACGCTCTCGCCGCAGCTGCGATCCCAGCCGGCCCAGAACGCCGGCTCGGTGACAGCGATGCAGCCGGTCAGCGCCATCTGCTGGTAGTCGTCGGTCGTGCGCGAGACCATGTGCGCGTGGTGATCGATGTACTTCACGAGCGTGCCTCCTGGTTCCACCGGTCGTACGCGCCGAGGGCGCTCTTCCGATCGAGCCGCTCGAGCGGAGCGGTCGTCGGGTCGCTCAGCAGGAGCTGAATCCGCATCACGCGGTCCCTGCCCGTCAGCGCGTCGAGCGCTTCCCTGAACGCCTTGATTCTGAAATCTCGCGCCGCGCCCGCCGCGTCCTCCCGGTCGAGCCGATCCAGGAAGGCGGCCATCTCGAGCAGCCGGGTGCGGTTCTCGATGAAGTATTCATCCACGATCTCGGTCGCGGTCATCGGCGATTTGTGCGGTTGGGTGTCCATCAGCGTTCCCATCAGAAATTCCTGTTTACGAGGCCTTCTGTGCCGAGCCGCCGGATCCGCCGGCTTCCGCCGAGCCGCCGGATCGGCCTGCTTC
>CAYZBZ010000339.1:0-1810 GCA_964476725.1 uncultured Vicinamibacterales bacterium | reverse complement strand
GCTTCCGCCGAGCCGCCGGATCGGCCTGCTTCAATGTCCTTCAGGATCTCGATGCTCCTGACCATCAGGTCCGTGCGGATCTCGTGCGCGTCGAACGGCTCGCCGATGCCCTCGAGCAGCATGATCGTCAGCCGTCCGCCCAGGTGCTCCTGGAAGTCCGCAAGCCCCCGAAGCACGCACCCGGGCTCGTCGGGCGTGTCGAGGTGGTCACTGAGCGGCGGTGCGTACACCGACAAACCCAGCGCCAGGATCAAATCGATGATGCGGCGCCACTGCGGCTCGGGGAGAAACCCCGAGAGGTACGAATAGGTGCTGTCGAGCGCGATGCCGATGCCGACGGCCTCGCCGTGCCGCATCTTGTGGCTCGTCACCTGCTCCAGTTTATGCGCTGCCCAGTGACCGAAGTCGAGCGGGCGCGACGACCCGAGCTCGAACGGATCCCCGCCGGTCGCGATGTGCCGCAGGTGCAGCGCTGCCGAGCGCCGGATCACCTGCTCCATGGCGGACCCGTCCCGCGCGACCAGCGCCGCGGCGTGCTGCTCCAGGAAGTCGAAAAAGCGGCTGTCCCGGATCAGCGCGGCCTTCACCGCTTCCGAAATCCCGCCCCGCCAATCGCGGTCGGAGAGCGTGGACAGGAAGCCAAAGTCGTTGATCACGGCAAACGGCGGCGCGAAGGTACCCAGGTAGTTCTTCTTCCCGAACGCGTTCACCCCGTTCTTGACGCCGACGGCCGAATCATCCTGCGCCAGCACGGTCGTCGGCACGCGGATCAGGCGCACGCCGCGGTGCGCGGTCGCGGCGGCAAAACCCGCGACGTCGAGGACCGCCCCGCCCCCGACCGCCACCAGATAGGAATGGCGGCAGAGCCCTGCGCCGTTGATCGCCTCGAGGACACGCTCGGTGTGCCCCGGTTCGGTCTTCACCTGCTCGCCGCCGGGGATCACGAGGACCGGCCCCGCCAGCGCAATCGCGTCCTGATGCGCGAGGCAATAGCGGCCGATTGATTCCACGAGATCGGGGTGCGCACGGTCGACGCCGCGATCGACGACGGCCACCATCCGCGCGGGGCTCCCGTCGTCCGAACGCGCGACGAGATCCCGCAGCAACCGGTTCGACCCGGCGAAGACACCGGTCGTGAAGTGCACCGGATAGCGGAATGCGACGTGGATCTCCTGCTGGATGGCGTCCATCTCAGGTCACTGAAAACAGCCGGGCAAGCAAGCCCGCCAGTACCGCCGTCGCCAGGACGCCGGCGCTGTACAACGGACCCGCGTACGCGGCACTGATCACGGCATCGACGAGCACCAGCGACAGCACGCCGGCTTTCACCGCCCGCCGGATCACCGCGGGGCGCGAATCCCTGTAAACCGTCCAGAACGGCGGCAACACGCGCCAGGCGAGCACTGCCGTCAATAGGAGCGCCACGCCCGAATGGGCCCCGGCGCCGAGCGAGACGCCGGCCAGCACGGCGACCACGCCCGCCAACGATACCAGAGCCAGCGCCGCGGCTCCGAGTTTTCCGCCGTGGACTTCGCCGCGGCTGACGGACGTGACGGCAGCGATATAGACGAGCGACAACAGCGCCAGCGGCCAATGGCCTGCGAGGGCGGCTGGCACCGCCGCGATGCCGAGCACCAGGTTCAGCGCGCGGCACAGGCCCATGTTCAGCGGCCCGAGGATCGCCCGGTGCTTACCCCACGCATCGTACAGCACGATAAGCACCGCCATGACGAGCGCCGTCAGTGCCGCCGCCCGCGTCGCCTGGCTTGCCGCAGCCACGCCCGCGACAAGCAGCGCGGCGCCGAGACCC
>CAYZBZ010000338.1:0-4334 GCA_964476725.1 uncultured Vicinamibacterales bacterium | reverse complement strand
TCAGGCGATATCGAGGCGCTCCAGACGCCGCACGGCCGCCCACGTCGGGATCGCGATCCACCCCAAGAGAGAGAGGCCGATTAGAACGGCTGCGCCGGTGGCGCCACCGGTAAATCGCAGCAGCGCGAGCGACCCGGCGCCGAACGCCCCTGTACCTTCAATCGCCAGCAGCGAGGCGGTACGCACCGCGTCGATCGGACTCACGAGCACTGAGGTGATGATCAGCCGCGACGCATGGCCCGATCGCAGGAGCGACGCGGCGCCGAGCACCGCGACGTCGAACAGCAGCGCGAGCGCGAACCAGATGACCAGGGCGATCGCAAGCGCGCGGACGCGCCGGCGCCCCAGCTGCCCGACCGACACGAGGGCGGCAATCGCAAGGAACACCGCGGTCAGCACCGCCGATCCCAGAGCGACCATCGCAAACCCGGCCAGGCCGTCCGACCCCGTGCGCGCGAAGATCACGAGGCCGGCCGCGCCGAACCCCAGCGCCTGCGCAGCGACGAGCGCCTCGAACAGGCCGAGCAGCGTTCCGAGCAGCACGCTCGTCCGCCCGATCGGCTGCGCGTACAGGATCTCCGCGCCGCCGCGCTCCGGCGTGAGGGCCAGCACACCCATGACCAGCGACGTCAGCGGAACCAGGAGCAGCACCAGCTGCACGAGCGACGCCGCGGTCCGCGTGAAGTCCTGAAGTCCGCTCCCACCAGAAAGGATGTAGCCCGACGACGCCACCGATAGCGACAGCACGGCGAACACGGCGCTGAAGATCTGCGTCCACCGCGAGCGCGACGCCAGCAGCATTTCCTGGCGCGCACACAACAGCAGCGTGGCCATCGATCTGTCAGCGGACATCCCACTCTCCCGGCGCCCCGGTTGCGCCAAACAGCTCTGCGCCGGTGACCGGCTGTCCATTCTTTGCGGCATCGTCTGCGTTGCGCGACGCAAGGCTCGAGTGCGCCACGATGTGCGACCCCATCGGCGTGGAAAGCCCGGACACGCGAGTGTAAACGGCCGCTGACGCGCGCACCCACTCGCCGGTGCGATGGTCGGCGACGTAGGCGACGGAGTCGGGCGCCGTCGGCTCGCGCTTCAACCCGTTCACGAGACAGCCGATATCGTCGTAGATGCGCGGCTCTTCACCGGGCGCGACAATCTGCGCGGCCAGGTGCGCGTCGGACACGGCCATCCGGCAGAAGGCGCACGTGTCGGCGTCGCTGACGGCAGCCGGCTTTGGCGACGACGTGCAGGCGGCAGCAAACACGCACAGGACAGCGGCACGCATCGTGGTTCGGTGGCGTTGGATCTTCACGGGTTCTTCTGCCCGCCGCCGACCAGTTCCCGGTAGAGCGCTTCGAGCCGGCCGTCCTCCGCCACGAGACCCCGCACCTCCGCCCCGGCGTCCCTGACGAGATCGAGGACGCGGGCGCGCAGGGATGCCGGCCCGGGAACGATCAGCTCGCCTTCCGCCCACGTGGCGGACGGCGCGATCGCGCGAACGGCTTCGACCAGGCCCGGCGGCCGTCGATCCAGCCGTACGCGCATGATCCCCCGCTGTGCGAGCGTGTCGCGCAGTTCGCCCTGCGTCAGTTCGGCGACGAGCCTGCCGTTCGACAGGACGAGGAAGCGATCGGCGAGCCGCTCGACGTCGCCGACCTGGTGCGACGTGAAGAAGATGGTGTGCCCCTTCGCCTGGCGGCGCTCGACGAGGCCGTAGAACGCGCAGAGGCCGTCAGGATCCAGAGAGGCGGTCGGCTCGTCGAGTAACAGGACGTCCGCGTCCGGCAGCATCGCGACGGCAAGCCCGAGCCGCTGCACCATCCCGCCCGAGTACGTGCCGACGGCGCGTTCACCGGCGCCGTTCAGCGATGCGAACCGCAGCACGGCCGTGCTGCGCTCCGCGGGTGCGCCGCGCAGCCGCCGGTAAAACTCCACGACTTCGCGCCCGGTCAGCGCATCGGGAAACGCGACCCGCTGCGGCAGGAAGGACAGCACCCGCCGTGCGGCCGGCTCCCACGGGCACGACGGCGGCTCGCCCACCAGGACGATCCCCTCGTCGGGCTTGATCAGGCCCGCCGCCATCTTCAGGGTGGTGGTCTTCCCGGATCCGTTCGGTCCAAGGAGCGCGACCGCTTCCCCGCGCGCGATGCGGACCGACAGGCGGTCCACGGCCACGTGCGCGCCGAAGCGTTTCACCGCGTCGCGGTACTCGATCATGCGCCGGGCCCTCCCGGAACCAGGCGACGCGATCGGCTCCAGCCAGACGCGAGCGGAACCACGCCGAGGACGAACATCGCCGCCGATGCGAGCAGTCCGATTGGCGTGTGCGGTGCCTCGCTGTTCCGCCACGCTCGCGGCACGGCGAGCACGGGCGGCCTCGCGAGCGGCGACGTGTCCATCACGGGAACCGGCTCGAGCACCGGCATCGCGCGCTCGGCGGCCGCGACCGCCGAGGCGGCCAGACTGCGCGACATCAAATCCGCCGCGGTGAGGTTGCCGCGCATGTGGTCGAACAGGCTCGACAATCGGTAGGGCTGATCCGTCCGGCCGTCGCCGTCGAGATCCGGCGAATCGTTATCCGACCAGTAGTTGGCCACGAACACCGTGTCCGTCCGCCGGCCGCTGAGGGCGAGCGGCGTGAGGTTGCCGACAAACGAGTTGCCGCTGATGCGCGTCTCGGTGGTGGAGTCGAACAGTACGATCGCGACGTCCGACCCGATGACGATGTTGTCGCGGATGATGTTGCGCGACGATCCCTCCATGAAGATGCCGCGCGCGTTGTCCGCGATCAGGTTCTGCTCCGCCAGCACGTCGTCGCACGACTTCAGAAGAAGGCCGACGGAGGCGAAGCCGCGGTTACGCAGGAACTGGTTCCGCCGGAAGATCAGACGGCGCGAGTACATCACGGCGGTTCCGGCCGCGCCGTTCTCGAACACGTTGTCCTCGAATACGTTGTCGTCCGAGTACATGTAGTGCAGGCCGTAGCGCAGATCGCGGGCCACGTTCCGGCGGACCACGCCGTGGGGCGACGACTGGATGTAGATGCCGTCGCGGACGCCCACGATCTCGTTGTCGAGCAGCTCGAACCCGTCGGTGTTCCAGACGTGAATGCCGGAGCCCTTCTCGCCCGCGCTCCTGCCGGCTATCCCGTCGATCCGGCACTGCTCGATGCGGCTGCCGTTCGCCTCGCGCAGGTAGATACCGAAGAGCGCGTTCCGTACGCGGCAGTCCCGCACGATCGCCCTGGTGGCCGCAATGTGCACGCCCGACGAGTCGCGGCCGAGGTCGCCGCCGCCCCGGCCGTCGATGTCGAAGCCTTCCAGGATGACGCCGGCCGCGCGGATGCGGACCACGCTGCCGGCTCCGGACCCGGCCAGCACCGGGTGTCCGTGCCCCAGCAGGCGCACGGGTCGGTCGATGTAGAGGTCGCCGACGTAGGTACCGGGCCCCACCTCGACGGTCGAGCCCGGGGTCGCCGCGTCCACCCGCGCCTGGAGGGGCGAGGTCTGCGCGGCGGCGGGGCGCGGCTCGAGCGACCCCGCGTTCGACCCCGTCATCTCGCCGGGTGTCTGCGCGAGGAGCCATGCGAGCATCAGCACCGGCATGTCAGACTCTCACGATGCCGGCCAGCGCGACGCGACCGCTGCGCCACGCGATTAGCATCGCGCCGGCGAGCAGCACCGCGGTCCCGGCCATCAGGTACGCGCCAACCGCCGGATACGAATACACCTCGAAGTTCGCCATCTGCTTGAAGCCGAACATCGGGGGCATGAACGGCGGGACCTTCACCGCCGCGGTCGGCGCGAGGTTCGTGCCGTAGAGGTAGAGCTTGTAGCCGAACGACCACAGTGAAAACAGGCCGAAGTAGCAGAACATCACGACCGAGTCCACGAGCGGCGTCATCGTTCCGTGCACCGCCGTACGGAGAAACAGCAGCGCCAGCACCCCGATGGCGAACGGCATCCACTTGAACTCGGTGAAGTCCTCGTTCGACAGGTCGTGCATGCCGATGTAGTGGTTGAGCAGGTTGATCTCCTTGAGGTCCTGCCCGTGGTTGCCCCCCTGCAGTCCGTGCGTGTAGATGTCCAGCCGCAGCCCGCTCTGGTACTGCGGCGCGAACATCGTCATGTTCCAGAGCGGCTGGAACAGTGCGAGGACGAGCAGCACCGCCGCACCCACCAGCAGCAGACGCGGTGCAAGGTCCAGCGGAAGATCGAGAAAACGGTTTGAGCGCTCGAGAAACGACTTCATCCCTTGAACCTACTTCTTCTTGTTCACAATCAGATAACCCTGCATCTCCTGGTGCAGCGCCGAGCAGAAGTTGGTGCAGTAGTACG
>CAYZBZ010000337.1:3581-4350 GCA_964476725.1 uncultured Vicinamibacterales bacterium | reverse complement strand
CTGGTTGGGGTAGAGGTCCTTCTTGCCGACGATCGCGAACTTGTCGAGGATGTCGCACACCATGCTCTCGCGCTCGGACTTCTTGATGTCGCGATAGGAGAGCGGGATGTCGAGGTTCTCGTACACCGTGAGATGATCGAGCAGGTGATAGCTCTGGAAGACGAAGCCGATGTACTGCTTGTGGAGCTTCGCGCGCTCCTTGGCGCCGAGCTTGTGGACCGGCTGATCGAGAGAGTAGTACTCGCCGGTCCACGCGCTGTCGTGCATGCCGATGATGTGCAGCAGCGTCGACTTGCCGGCCCCGGACGGTCCCATGATGGAGATGAACTCTCCCTCTTTCACGTCGAGGTTGATCCGGCGGAGCACGTAGGTGCGGCTCGTCCCGTACGCGTACGACTTCTCGATGTTCCGCAACGCGATGAGCGCGTTCGGCGCCAGCGCCTCGACGGCGAGGCTGTCGGGCTGCCGAACCGGCTGAGTCGACCTGGAGAAAAACGCCATGAGATCCTGAACCTTTCCTGGGGTGACGTCCGACCGTTAGACGGGGCCTGCGGGTGAACAGTTTCTCATTATAAGGAGTTTGGCGGTTGGGCCCGTCCTCGAGGCTCGCCAGTGGCGTGCCGTTCGTGGGTTCTCAGCAAGTCGCGGTATCGTAGGAGTTAGCGAGATACCGTCGCGCCGTTTCGCGACGAACATTGCCCGGTTGCGAGCAGCCGCGTCCCACCGGGGGACAATCGAGGTGCAGGCGCCTGCGGCTCGCGCCGAAGAC
>CAYZBZ010000337.1:0-3481 GCA_964476725.1 uncultured Vicinamibacterales bacterium | reverse complement strand
GAGTCTTCGAGCTCTGCGGCGCGCGGGAGCGGGGGTGGGGCCCCGCGACCAGTAAGAGCGCCTGCGGCTCGCGCCGAAGACGAGTCTTCGAGCTCTGCGGCGCGCGGGAGCGGGGGTGGGGCCCCGCGACCAGTAAAGATCGTGAAGCCGTGTGCCTCTGTCGGTCGTCCTAATGTAAACGCGTGATGACTGTCCTCCTGCCTCTTGTACTGACGGTTTTGGCGGCGCGCCTGCCTCTACAGAGCGGGCAGTCCGGCGCGTCCCCGACCGCCTCCGCCGAAGCGGCGCGGGCAACCGACCAGCCGCCGCCGGGGGACGCAGCGGAGACGCCGGCGTCGCTCGGGCGCATTCAGCGCGCGCTGTCGCGCCCGCCCGCGATACGGCTCAGTGGGAATCGCTCCGTGTTCCGGGTGGAAGTCATCGGGAGGAAGCCGACGATCGAGGACATTCTCGGACGCGACTACCTGAAAGGGCCGGTCCCGAACGGGGGGATGACGCACCAGGAATTCCTCAACATGGTGACGCCGAAGGGCGTGCAGGGCTACGCGGCGTTCAACAATCGCGAGGCGTTCACCGTCGCTGCGACGTCCATCGCGCTTCAGTGGGCGCTGCAGAAAGCCATTCACAAGTTCGAGACCGCGAAACAGGAGCGCGAACGCGAAGCCGCACGTCAGGAAGTGCAGGACGCGCTCGCGGAGCTGGAGAAGGCGCGGCTGAAGGCAGGTCTCCCGCCGAAGTGACCGTTCCACCGCCTTCAGCGTCTTCTGCCGCTGCCCCGGTCATCGCCGGGCGGTATTGTTCTGCTTCATGAAGCCCTCGACCTCGTCGATCGTGCGGGGCACGCTGGCCGAGAGCCGCTCGAGACCCGAGGCGGTCAGCAGATACGAGTCTTCGATGCGAACCCCGAGGTTCATGTACTTCCGGACGACCGGGCGTACCTTCTCGGCGAACGCGGTGTTGGCGGTGGTCTTCGGCAGCTCGTCGAGCGCCACTTCGCGGATGTAGATGCCCGGCTCGATCGTGAAGGCCATGCCGGCCTCGAGCGGACGGCGGGCGCCGACGTCGTGCACATCGAGGCCGATCCAGTGGGTGACGCCGTGCGTCGCCCACGCCTTGAACTGGGTGCCGGTGGCGTCGGTGACGAGTCCCAGCCGCACCAGACCGGCGCGGAGCACCTCGTCGCAGGCAGCCTGGATGTCGCGCGCCTGTCCGCCGGCTTTCGCGGCCTTTTCCCCCGCCTGCTGAGCGGCGAAGACGATCTCGTAGATGTCGCGCTGCTCGCGGGCGTACGTCCCGTTGACCGGGTACGTGCGTGTGATGTCGCCGGTCAGCCCCTGGTAGGTGGCGGCTGCGTCGACGAGCAGGAGGTCGCCGGACTCCATCCTGCGCCCGGACTTCTGATAATGGAGGATCGTGGCGTTGGGCCCGCTGCCGACAATCGACGGATACCCCCAGCTCATCGCGCCGTTGCGGAGGTACACCTCCTCGATGGCGGCTTCGACCTCGTATTCGAATTTACCCGGGGCTGCCGCGCGCATGCCGGCGCGGTGCGCTTCGCTCGAGATCTCCACGCTCCTGCGAAGGACCGTCTGCTCGTATGCAGTTTTGATCTGCCGCAGCTCCGCCAGCACGGGCGTCGCGTCCTGCACGCTGAAGCCGAAAAAACGCTCGCGCAGCTTCGCTGCGAACTGGGCTGCGGGCCCGGGCGGCGTGGACAGGTCGGACTGCGGCTCGAGGAGCACGGCCAGCTTCGCGCGCCCGTCCGTCAGCGCCTGGAAAAAGCGGCTGTACTCGTTGGGCGCACCTCCTGCCGCGCGCTTCGAGAAAATGCCGGCCACGAAGGGGCCGAACTCTTTCGCGGTCATCACCGTCTGGATGCCGCTCTCTGCCGCGGCCTCGGGGGGCGTCAGGCTGTGGCCGTTCCAGTGCTCGCGGCGAGCATTCGCCTCGCGCACGAACAGGATTTCCTTGCGCGTCTCGTTGCCCGGCATCAGCACGAGGATCGACTCTTCCTGGTCGATGCCCGTCAAGTAGAGCAGGTTGCTGTCCTGCCGGTACTCGTAGTTGACGTCGGCCGAGAAGACCCGCGTTGGCGCGCTCCAGAAGATCGCGATGGCGTCGGGACCGAGGCGCTCCATCGCGCGCGCCCGCCTGGCCTTGACGTCCTCCCGGAGGTCGGATGGGTGCGCGGCCGGAGAGGGCTTGTCCTGGCGTGCTGCAACGGACAGCGGCGCCAGAGACACGAGCAGAGCCAATGCGAGCGTCGAGCGTACGTTGCGCATGGTGGCGCGACATTTTATCAGAACTGTCCGCCGTTTACCGGCGGCCCTCGAATGCTTGAAGCTCGAAGGTCGTCTCCCTTCAGACTCTCGTGAGTGCCCTTGACATTTTCGGGCACTCGAAGTTAAATATCCGGTTAGTTAAACGCACTAACCGGTTAATCATCTCATGGCACGAAGCCCTCGCGCCCGCCGCCGCCCGGCTCCACCGGCCGCGACCTCACGGGACCGGCTGCTCACGGCCGCCGCGGCCGAGTTCGCCGCGCGCGGGTTCGCCGGCACCAGCGTCGACCGCATCGCCCGCCGCGCCCGCGTCAACAAGGCGATGATCTACTACCACTTCGCCAGCAAGGCTGCCCTCTATCGCGAGATCCTCCGCGACATGTTCGACGCGGTCGCGCGCCGCGTGGCCGACACCGGCCGCTCTGCGGCGGATCCGGCCGACAAGGTCCGCGCCTTCGTGGAGGCCATCGCCATCGAGGCCGAGGCCCGGCCCCACTTCCCCCCGATCTGGTTTCGCGAAATTGCCGAAGGGGGCGCCCACCTGGACGATCACACGGTCAGCCACATCGCGGCCGTCGTCACAACCCTCGCCGCCATCATCAGGGAGGGGGTCGCCGCGAAGCGATTCCGCCCCGTCAACCCGCTGCTCCTGCACGCCGGGATCGTCGGGCCGCTCCTGCTGTACTTCGCGAGCGGCGGGATCAGGAAGCGACTGGCACGCGGCGGCGTCGGCGGCGCCGCCGCCATCGAGCAGGCGGATGTCGTCGCGCACATTCAGCGGGTGGCGCTCGGCACCCTGGAAGGACAGGCCTCATGACAGTCAGTCGGCGACGAACGGTGCTCGCGGCGGTGCCGGCGATCGCCCTGTGCGCCGCCGGCGTGACGGCCTGCGGCGCGAAGGCCGGCGATGTGCCGCCGCGTGCCTCGGGCTACGTGGAAGCCACCGAGGTGCGGGTCGCGCCGGAGGTCGGCGGACGGGTGATCGAGGTGGCCGTCGCGGAGGGAGACCGCATCGCGGCGGGCGTGGTGATCGCGCGGCTGGATACCGCGGACGTCCTGATCGCGATCCGCCGCGCTGAAGCCGAGCGGGACCAGGCGCTCGCCGAGCTCCGGCTGTTCCAGGCGGGCGCGCGCGCCGAGGACGCCCGGCAGGCGCGGGCGCAGGCCGAGTCCGCGCAGGCCGACGTGCAGGCGGCCGA
>CAYZBZ010000336.1:0-4388 GCA_964476725.1 uncultured Vicinamibacterales bacterium | reverse complement strand
CTGAATCGCCTTCATCTGCTCGCGCAGGAAGTATTCACGCTGGCCCTTGCCGACCTCGGACTGCACCTGCGACTGGATCTTCGAGCCGAGCTCGAGGACCTCGAGCTCTTTGATCAGGATGCGGTTCAGCGAATCCATCCGCGCGCGGATGTCCAGCGTGTCCAGCACTTCCTGCCTCACGGGGGTCCCGATCGTCGCCAGGCCCGACGCGATGAAGTCGGCCAGCTTGCCGGGATCCGTGATGTTGGCGGCAAGCGCCTGCAGATCGTCGGACAGCAGCGGCGAGAGCGAGACGACCTGCTGGAAGTTGCTCTTGATGTTGCGCTGCAGCGCGTCGATCTCGAGGCGATCTTCCTCGCGAAGACTTTCATCGGCGGCCGTGACGGCGGCGCGCAGATAGGGGCGCGTCTGGACGATGCGATCGAGGCGGACGCGGGCGAGCCCCTGCACGATCAGCCGAAGGCTTCCGTCGGGGAGCTTGAACATCTTGTGGATGTGCGTGGCGGTGCCGATCGGGTAGAGGTTCTCCTGCAGCGGCTCCTCGACCGAAGCCTCCCGCTGCGTGAAGACGCCGATCATGCGCCCTGAGGTCGTGGCCTCGTCGATCAGGCGGACCGAGGCCTCGCGGGCGACAGCCAGCGGCATGAACGAGTTGGGAAAGAGGACCGTATCGCGAAGCGGCAGGACCGGCAACTCCGCGGGGATCGAAAACGGACGTTCCCCGGTGGCCAGTAGATCGTCGTCGAGACGCTCGGTCTGATCGGTCTGATCGGTTTTCTCGGATTGATCGCTCATCTGGCGATCCTCCTGATACCGGCGGTTACCCGGGCGCCGCGACCCGCGACGCGGACGCGATCCCTTGCTGCAGGGCCCGCTCTTGCCGAAGCGACGCCCCCGCCGGGTTGATGATACGCGGAAATGTACCGGAAAGGTGGGGATGGCCCGGCGGCCGCGTCCCAGGGGCGGAACGGCACCTGGCGGCATCCCGGCGCGCCGCGCGGCGCGCCGGGACCGGACGTGGTGCTTATCCCTGCATGTCGATGAAAAGCGAGGCGGCGCCGCGGCGCTGCGCCATCATGCGCTCGCGCTGCTGCGCAGTCTCGCGCGCCTCTTCGCAGTCCTTGCAGCGGACCGCGAACGGCAGGGCCCGCAGACGACGCTCCGAGATCTCCTCGCCGCACTCGAAGCAGTAGCCGAAGGTGCCTTCCTCGAGGCGCCGGAGCGCTTCCTCTATTTTGGTCAGCGTTTCGGCCTTCATCTGGATCAGGGCGAACTCGATTTCGTCCTGGATGTCCGCCTCGGAGCTCTCCGCGGCGTCGAGCACGCCCTCGGCGTTCGGACTGTCGGTGCGAACGTCCCGGATCTTCTCCTGTACCTGGTCCATTATCTCGCGGCGGCGCTCCTCGAGAATCCGCGTGAGCTCCGCGTACCGATCCCGATTCATCTGCCCGCCAGGCGCTTTATGAACGTCCATATGATTCCGCTCCTTCTCTTCTTCCGCACGGCCTCCCAAAAGTTGCTGGCCGTTATGCAATTCAATTGCCACTAGTAAAGCCCGACAGTTTAGCTCAGAAGATGCCGTTTCGTGAAGCGATGTCGCGTGGAGGACACAGGCTGGAGGGAAAAAGTGACACACTTCCCGGATTCCGGCCCGGATCTCACGCCCCACGGTCTCTGGAGCTGCCGCTCCGCATCTGCTTCATAACCAATAGCTTACAAGCCCATTGCTCCGTGTCTGGCAGTTGGCTGCCGCTGATGTCCCTTTAGACGCTGACCCGCCTTGCTCGGTTCTCGCCGGAATGGCTGGAAACACGGATCAGTTGGACGGCAGACGCGAACTGTCGGTCCACACTCTCGAAAACCCGTGAAGTTGTCGGTGGGGCGGCAGGAGCCATGTGTGGCCGCATGGCAGGCAGCCCCATCCAAGGCTGCGCTACGGTTTTGAAGACCGTGGACTACTGGATGAACCGGTTCCCGACAGAGCCATTCGGCAGGATGCCGCGGTCGATCAGTTTCTGCCCGTCCCTCGAGCTGCCTGTACGCATCCATTTCTCATACAGCCTCAGCAGGTCCGTGCTCGAGGTTTGACCGGTTCGCTCGCTGATGTCGGCCAGAACGTCCGTGAACCCGACGAACTTGCGCGCGAGCTCGCCGAAGACTTCCGCGAAGGCGTCTTCGTCGCGACGGCTCAGCGATCCATACGCGTACTCCCCCATCGAGACGTAGTAATCCACGTCGACCGTCCGCTGGCGGAAGCTGTCTGGAAAGAACCCTGACATGAAGAGCGAGAAATCTCCCAGACTGCGCAGCCGCGCCCGCTGTTCCGATCCGTCCGTTTCGAGCGCACGGGCGAGCCTGAATGCCAGCGGCTCGGCGTCGCGCGCGAAACCGTGGCGCGCATCCGGGCGGACGAACTGGCACAGCAGGTTGACGAGGTAGTACTCGGTCAGATCGCCGGCCTGCACGTGCTGGCGTGCGAGGGCCGATTCCACGAGTTCCTTGAAGTACTCGGCTGGTGCCTGCTCACCGACAACCGGACGCTCCATCAGCCCTCCTCAGTCTGGCGCGGCACGGGCGCGCCAGACAACGCCGGCTCAGGGCGCCGGTGCCTGGTAAATTGCAACTCGTATTCCGACCCCCGCGCGCTGAGAATCACGCGGGAGCGAGGCGGGATTTGGCTGATTATATGGAGATGGATGAGGTTTTCAATAGGAATGCCGATCTGGCCTGCCGCGGGGAACTGACAAAAGCGTCAGAGCTGTCCACTCCAATGACAGATTTGTCCTGAACGCCTGACGGGGGGCGATCACGCCCGATCGTGGTAGAATCCAGCGGTTGTGCCCGCGCGAATACCGCGGATGTACAGTTGAATCAACGCTTTAAACCCACACAGGCTTCAGTCATGGCGAAACGCTGCGAGATTTGCGGAAAAGGCCCGGTCGTCGGGCGCAATGTCAGCCACGCGCACAACGTGACCCCCCGGCGGTTCGAGCCGAACCTCCAGCGGGTGCGCGCGATCGTGAACGGCGGAATCCAGCGCCTGCGCGTGTGCACGCGCTGCATCCGCTCGAACAAGGTCGTCAAGGCTGCCTGACGTGCGCCAGGCGGTCTCGACCCCGTCAGCGCCGAAGGCCATCGGCCCCTACTCACAGGGCGTTCGCGCCGGCTCGCTGCTCTTTGTCTCGGGTCAGGTGCCAATCGACCCCGCGACCGGCAACCTGGTCGACGGGGACATCGCGGCGCAGACGCGCCGGGTGTTTCAGAACATCGGCGAGATCCTGAAAGCCGGCGGCGCCTCGTTCGACCACGTCGTTCGCACGACCGTGTTCCTCGCGGACATGAACGACTTCGCCGCGATGAACGACGTCTACGGAACCTTCTTTTCCTCGCCGTTCCCCGCCCGCGCCACCGTCCAGGTCTCGCGCCTCCCCAAGGACGCGCGCATCGAGATCGACGTCATTGCGGCGCTTGAATAGGCTATGGGCTCTGGGCTCTGGGCTCTGGGCTCTGGGCTGCAAAAGCCTAAAGCCGAGAGCCCATTTTCACCTCGACGCCCGCTCCACATCCACCACCCCGGCGATGCTGCGAAGCGACTTGATCACCTTCTGCAGGTGCTTCACGTCGCTGATCTCCACCGTCATGTCGATCCGCCCCATCTGGTCGTCCACGGTCGCCTCGACGTTGCGGATGTTGGTGTTGATCCCGGCAATTTTCGAGCTCACGTCGGCGAGGATCCCCTTTCGGTCCTCGACCTGGATCGTCAGGCGCACGGTGTAGGGCGTGCCGTCCGCCCCCTTGTCCCATTCGACCGCAATCCGACGCTCCGGATCGTAGAGCAGGTTCAGCACGTTCGAGCACGACGCCGAGTGCACCGAGACGCCCTTGCCGCGCGTGATGTACCCGATGATCTTTTCCCCGCGAATCGGGTTGCAGCAGCGCGCGCGGAAGACCATCAGGTCATCGATGCCGTGCACCGTGATCCTGTCCTCCCCGGTCCCGAGCACGCGCCGCACGACCGAGGCGATGCCGCTCTCCGGCGCTTCCTTCAGCTCCTCCTGAGGCACGAAACGCGCCAGCACGGTCCTCGCGGACAGCTTGCCGTAGCCGAGCGCGGCATACAGCTCGTCGACCTTCCCCATGCCGTACTCGCCGAGCACGCGCGCCATGGTCTCCGGCTCGGTGAGGGTCTTCAGGCTGAGCCCGAATCGCTTGGCTTCCTTGTCGAACAGCTTCCGTCCGAGCTCGAGGCTGCGCTCCTTCTCCTCCGAGTGGATGAAGTGCTTGATCTTGTTGCGCGCGCGCGACGTCACGACGACGTTCAGCCAGTCGCGGCTCGGCTTGTGACCGGGGGTCGTGACGATCTCGACGATGTCGCCGTTGCGGAGGCG
>CAYZBZ010000335.1:0-4440 GCA_964476725.1 uncultured Vicinamibacterales bacterium | reverse complement strand
AGCGTCGAAGTGCACGTGCTCCAGGGGGAGCGCCCGATGGCGCGCGACAACCGTACGCTCGGCAAGTTCCACCTGACGGGGCTTCCGTCCGCGCCGCGCGGCGTGCCGCAGATCGAGGTCACGTTCGACATCGACGCCAACGGCATCGTGAACGTGTCGGCCAAGGACATGGCGACGCAGAAGGAACAGAAGATCACCATCACGTCATCGAGCGGCCTGTCGAAAGACGAGGTCGACAAGATGATGCGCGAGGCCGAGGCGCACGCCGAGGAGGATCGCAAGCGCAAGGAAGAGATCGAAACGCGGAACCACGCGGACCAGGCGGCATACGCGGCGGAGCGGATGCTCAAGGACGCGGGGGACAAGCTGTCGGCCTCCGACAAGCAGCCGGTCGAATCGGCGATCGAAGCGCTGAAGCGCGCGATCGAAAAGAACGACGTCGCGGAGATGAAGCGGACGATGGAGGCGTTGAACACCGCGCAGCACAAGGTCGCCGAGACGCTCTACAAGGCGGCGAGCTCCGCGGGGGCGGCCGGCGGCGGCCAGGCTGGCGGGCCGGAGCCGGGAGCGGGTGCGGCCGGCGGTGGCGCCAACGCGGAGGGCGACGTCATCGACGCGGAGGTAGTCGAAGAGGAAAAGAAATAGCAGCCTGGCACCTTGAGTATGGATTTCTACGTCATCCTCGGCCTCGAGTCGGGCGCCAGCCCGGCCGAGATCAAGCGGGCGTATCGGAGGCTGGCGCGGCGGTATCACCCGGGAATCAACCCGGGCGACCGCGCGGCCGAAGCGCTGTTCCAGCGCATCTCGGAAGCCTACGAGACGCTGAGCGACCCGGAACGCCGGCAGCGATACGACGCGGCCGGCGGTCCGACCAGGCAGCCGAGCGAAGCGGGGTCGTTCGAGTTCGCCGGATTCGATTTTTCGTTCGCGGCGCATGGGACGGAGGCGGCGACGTTCAGCGAGCTGTTTGCCGAGGTGCTGCATCCTCCGGCAGCGGAACACGGACAACCGGAGCCTGGGGCGGATCTGCACGCGTCGTTGGACGTGACGTTCGAGGAATCGATCCGCGGCGTGGAACGGCAGGTCATCGTGACGCGGCAGGTCGCGTGTGCCGCCTGCGCGGGGACCGGGCGGATTCGCGGCCCGGAGGGGCGCTGTTCGCCGTGTCAGGCCACGGGCAAGGTGCGGTGGGCCCGCGGCCATATGGTGTTTTCGAAGTCGTGCCCGGCGTGCGGCGGCACCGGGCGGCAGCGCGGCGGGCGGTGCGACGTCTGCGGCGCGCACGGGCGATCGGTCCGCACCGAGGCGGTGTCGGTGAACGTTCCCGCCGGCGTGCTGAACGGCGCCCGGCTGCGGGTGGCCGAGAAGGGCCATGCGGGACGGCGCGGCGGGCGGACGGGCGATCTGTATGTCGATGTGCTCGTGCAGCCTCACCAGGTGCTGCGCCGCGAAGGGGATGATCTCTTCATGACGGTGCCGGTGGCGGTTCACGAGGCCGTGCTGGGGGCGCGGATCGGCGTGCCCACGCTCGGCGGGGACGTGCGGCTGGCGGTCCCGCCGGGTACGCAGGCCGGACGGCAATTCCGGCTGCGCGGCCGCGGCGCGCCGACCTCGGCAGGCGGCCGTGGCGATCTCGTGGTGGAAGTCAGGCTCGTGTTGCCCGAGCTCGTGGACGAGCGCTCCAGGGAGCTGATGCGGGAGTTCGGGCGGCTGAACAGCGAAGACGTCAGAAGAGACTTGCAGGTATGACGGCCAAGCGATCGGGCAAGGCGTGCTACATGATCAGCGCGGTGGCGCAGAAGTACAACATCCACCCGCAGACGCTGCGCCTGTACGAGCGCGAAGGCCTGCTGAAGCCGTCCCGGACGGAAGGCAACACCCGCCTGTACTCGGAAGAGGATCTCGAGCAGCTGGAGACCATCCTGTCGCTCACGCGCGACCTTGGCGTGAATCTCGCCGGCGTTGAAATCATTCTCAACATGCGCCGCAAGATCGAGGCGATGCAGCACGAGGTCAGCGAGTTCATCGACTACGTCAAGCGCGAGCTTTCCCGCGGCATCGGCGACTGGGAGCAGCGGCTCAGCACGGCGCTCGTGAAGTCGTCGCCGACCGACTTGGTCCGCGCGTCCGCGCCGCAGACCCGCACCGAAGCTGCGGTCGAAGCGGAGCAGGCGGAAGAACCCCTCCGAAGCACCGATCGGAAGTAAGATCGCTGCATGCGCGATGGAGCGGCGCACGCCGACGCGTTGCAGGCATACCTGCGCGGGATCTCGAAGCTGCCCCGGCTCACCGCCGAAGAGGAACGCGAGCTCGGCGTCCGCATCCAGCGGGACGGCGACGGCGCGGCCCTCCGGAAGCTCGTCGAGGGCAACCTGCGCTTCGTCGTCAGCTGCGCCAAACGGTATCGCGGGTTTGGCGTTCCCTTCCTCGACCTCATTCACGAAGGCAATCTCGGCCTGATGGAAGCCGCCCGTCGGTTCGACGTGGAGCGGAACGTGAAGTTCATCACGTACGCGGTGTGGTGGATCCGCCAGGCCATCACCCACGCGTTGTCCGGGCAGATCCGTGCGTTTTCGCTCCCGCAGAAGCTCTCGGCGGTCGCCGCGCGCTTCGGCCGCGAGGTGACCGAGCTGACCGCGCAGCTGCATCGCACCCCGACGCACCGCGAGATCGCCGACGATCTCGACATCTCCGAGGGAGAAGTCGAGGCGCTCATCCGGATTGGCGACCGCGATCTCTCCCTGAGCGACCACGTCGGCGGGCGAGAGGACTCCGAGGGGCCGGAGATCGGTGAGATGCTCCAGCAGGCGACCGTGCCGCCCGCAGAGGAAGCGCTCATCCACCGCCGGCTGCACGCGGGCGTACGCGGAGCGCTCGGCGAGCTCGACGAGAAGGAGCGTGACGTGATCGAGCTCCGCTTCGGCCTCGATCGCGACGGCGATCCGCGCACGCTGCAGGAAGTCGGTGACGCACTCGGCCTGTCGCGCGAGCGCATCCGGCAGATCGAGTCGAAAGCGAAGGAGAAGCTCCGCAGATCCAAGCGGGCGGGCGAGTTGCGGAGCTACCTGAACTGAACGTTGAAGCCGGAAGGTGTAGAATGGGCGGTCGATGTGCGTTCTCTGTGACGAGACCGGATGGAAGCCTGTTGAAACGGATGGCGCCCGTCGTGTCGTCCGCTGCGATTGCTGGCGCGAGGGGTTCACGACGCGGCTGCTGGACGAAGCGCGCATTCCGCCGCGCTATCGGCGCTGCGATCTCGAGACGTTCGTCACCTATCCCAACGAGAAGCTGATCGGCGCGGTGAAACAGGCGCGCCGCTTTGCCGAGGACTTTCCCGAGCCGCGCAAGAGCCTCTGCCTCATCGGGCCGCCCGGCATCGGAAAAACGCACCTCGCCGTCGCGGTCCTGCGCCGGGTGATTCTGTCCAAGGGGGCGCGGGGTCTCTTTTACGACGTCCGCGATCTGCTCCGCGTGATCAGGAGCACCTACAACCCGCTCGTGCGTACGGCCGAGATGGACATTCTCCGTCCCGTCATGGAAACCGACCTCCTCGTGCTGGACGACATCGGCTCGGAGAAGACATCCGAGTGGGTGGAAGAGACGATGAATCTGATCGTCAACACACGGTACAACGAGCGGCGTCATACGATCTTCACGTCGAACTACGAAGACACGCCGGACGACGGCGATCCGGATTGCCTGAAGGCGCGAATCGGCTTCCGTATTCACTCGCGGCTCCACGAGATGTGCGAGTTCCTGGAGTACGACGGCGCCGACTACCGTCACCTGCCGCCCAACGGCGGGGTCGACGATCTGGTCATGCTCTGGAAACGCACCTCCGGCCGCCGCGCGCTGCCGACGCGCTCCAAGGGACCGGTCCGCGCGCAGCTGCGCCAGCCTCCCGAGGGCAAGGGTCGCGACCTCGGCTGGTCTGGCGGCAAAGCCGGGACCTAGTCGGCAATGCTCGGGCTCTACCTCCACATCCCTTTCTGCTCTTCGATCTGCAATTACTGCAACTTCAATCGCGGGCTGTTCGAGGCCGGAGTGAAGGACCGCTACGTCGCCGCACTCGAGGAGGAGATTCGCCGCTCGGCCGGGGCCGGCGGCGAGGCGGACACGATCTTCTTCGGCGGCGGCACCCCGTCGCTGCTCGACCCGGCGGAGATCGCGCGGCTCGTCGCCGCGTGCCGCGACACGTTCGCGTTGTCCCGCGACGCCGAAATCACGCTCGAAACCAACCCCGAGACCTCGACGCCGGAGCGCATGGCCGGCTTCCGCGGCGCGGGCGTCAATCGCATCAGCCTTGGCGTGCAGTCGTTCCGCGATGCCGAGCTGCGGCGGCTCGGCCGGGTCCATTCGGCCGGGCGCGCGCGTGGCGCCGTCCGCGAGGCGCGCGGCGCGGGCTTCGACAACGTCAGCCTCGATTTGATGATGTGGCTG
>CAYZBZ010000334.1:0-4446 GCA_964476725.1 uncultured Vicinamibacterales bacterium | reverse complement strand
AGCCTCGAACGCCACAAGCTGAAACAAAACGAATTCGCGAAGACGGTCGCGCGCGTGCGTGAGGTCATGGACACTCGCGGCCGGGACGTCGTGACGATCGCGATCGTCGTGGTCGCCGCCCTCGCGGTGGCCGCCGGGTACGCGGGATGGCGTCAGTCCCGCGACGCGAAGGCGAACACGATGCTCGCCGCGGCACTCGCCATCTCGGAGGCGCCGGTCGTCGCGCCGGTCGCTCCGGCCCCCGGCAGCCCGATGCCCGTCCAGCAACCGGGGACGTTCCAGACAGAGCAGGCGAAGCTCGAGGCAGCATTGCCGAAATTCCTCGAGGCGGCCGACCGCTATCCCAACACGGATCCCGGCATTGCGGCCCGATACCACGCGGCAGGGATCCTGGCCTCGCTCGGACGCTACGGCGAGGCGGAACAGCGCTATCAGGAAGTCGTCGACAAGGCCGGCACCCGCCTCTACGGACGCACGGCGCGGCTCGGGCTGGCGGACGCCCGGGTCTCACAGGGCAAGTACGACCTCGCCATCAAGACCTACCAGGAGCTGACGACGGACTCGAACTCGCAGCTGCCGCTCGACGGAGTGTTGATGCAGCTCGGGCGCGCGTACATGAAGGCGGGGAAGAAGAACGAGGCGGCGCACGCCTTCACCCGCGTGGTCGAGGAGTTCCCGCAGTCGCTGTACGCCGCGGACGCGCGCCGCGAGATGGAAGAAGCGAAGAAGAGCTAACGCCAGAGCCTACCGCAGTTGCCGAGGGTTTCGAAAGGTTTGGCGTGAACCGAGGAGCACCGGGGACGAACGGAGCCTGGGCCTGGGCGAAGGTCAGCCGGCGTCGGTGCGATACGCGCCTTCGAGACAATACGCGGCTGGGGGGCCGACGACTTCGACGCACCGAATGCCCCTACCCGGGATGTATATCGCGTCTCCGGCCGTCAGAATGGCGGATTCGCCGTCAATGGTGACCCTGACCTCCCCCGAGAGGACGGCCTGAATCCCCGGGCGGCCGTCGGTGTGCACGGCGGCGATCAAGCCCGGCGAGTACGTGCGGGAAGTTGTCTCGAATCCCATCGCGTCCAGGTTCTTTCGGAGCCCGGCCTCGGTCAAGGGGCCGTCCCGCAGCGCATCCCAGCGTTTGATCCTGATCGCGGGCGCTGGATCGGTCCTTGAGCGCCATCCTGCGCGCCTGTCGGGTCGCCGGGCGACGGACACTCTGGCGTGGCTCATGCGGTTCTGGTGACCCCGGCCTCCGACTGCCAGGCAACATCGCTCGCCGCGGTCTGACGCTGCGGCTCGACCAGGAGGCGGAGTCCGTACTCCGTCGGAGCGCCGGTGGCTTCACTGACCGGCCCGACGCGGAAGATTGCCGACAGGACGCTCGACTTCCGAAGGGGGGCCGGCAGATCGGTGCGGTTGCGCGCGGCGCGGTCCACCTCGAAGTAAACCAGTCGATACAGCGGAATCGGCGTGCCACCGAGGCACTCGACGCTCACGCCGTGCGCGCTGACATCGCGGGTCACGACCGAAGCGATGCGCGTGCTTCCCCGCGCGTCCTTCCACAGGATCTGCCCAGGAACCGAGATGCGGTGCCGATCCGCCGTCCGCTTCTCGTAACGGCTGCTCCCCTGAACGAGACGAAGTCGCTGTTCCATTCTGCTGGCCCTCTGGAGGTACTGTCGGCTGGTGCCATATCAAGTTGCGCGCCTGAAACTCACCGACAGGGCAGGAGGGCCGCTTTGACGCATGAACGTCTTATAACGCAATCGTTTAGCGATGATGCGAGGACACGGCAGATTCTTCGAATGGTGGTTAGATGGTATCCAGAATGGCAGGCAACTGGATACGAAGTATCTAGCACGCTCCGGTTTCGGGAGTATGCGCCGTAGGTCGATGGGTGTGTCAGGCCTGTGCCGGGCGGGCCCCGCTGCTCACGCCGAGCCGCTCCATTTTCAGGTAGAGCCCCCGTCGCGTCAGCCCGAGCAGACGTGCAGTTTCGGAGATGTTGCCGGCCGAGCGTTCGAGCGCACCCTGGATCATCTCCCGCTCGATTTTTTCGACGGCGGCAGCCAGCGTCGTTCGCCGCAGTCGCGTCCGCGGGGCCCCTTCGGACGAAAGGCCCTGGGTGCCGAAGACCGGAGAGAGCAGCTCCGGCGTGATCAAGCCGGCGGGGGAGGCCATCGCGACCGCGCGCTGCACCTCGTTCCGCAACTGGCGCACGTTGCCCGGCCAGGCGAACGTATCGAAGATATCCAGGGTGTCCGCGCTCAGACGCACGCCCGGCTTTCCGAGCCGCTCGCAGGCTTCGCGCAGGAAGAACGTGCTCAGGTGCGGGATCTCTTCCCGCCGCTCGCGCAGCGGCGGCACGTGCATGCGGATGACGCTCAGGCGGTAGAACAGGTCCTCGCGGAACTTGCCGTCGCTGACGCGGTTCTCGAGGTCGGCGTTGGTGGCGGCCACCACCCGCACGTCGACCCGCTGCGGCCTGGTATCGCCGACCGGCAGCACCTCTCCCTGTTCCAGAAACCGGAGGAGCTTCGGTTGCACGTCGAGCGGCAGGTCGGCGACCTCGTCGAGAAAGAGCGTGCCTCCAACCGCCGTGCGCAGCACCCCGGGCTGGTCGGCGACGGCGCCGGTGAAGCTCCCGCGGCGATGCCCGAACAACTGGCTGTCGGCGAGCTCCCGGGTCGCACTCGTGCAGTTGTAGGGCAGGAACATGTTGGCTCGGCGGGGTGAGCCCGCATGGATCGCGCGAGCGACGAGGTCCTTGCCGGTCCCGCTCTCGCCGGTAATCAGCACGGTGAGATCGTTGCCCTGCATCCGCTGGATCTGGTCGGCCACCCGCTGCATCGCCGCGCTCGCGCAGACGAAACCGGGCAGCAGCGGCTCGAGCGGCCGCTCGAGCGCGCCGGGTGCGGCTTCGGGCTGGCGCTCGCGCGCGAGGCAGAGATCGAATCCCTGGCGGAGCACGGCGCACAACGTGCGGAAGCGCTGCCGTGTCGGGATTGCCAGGGGCCTGGCACTGGAGAGCACGGCGAATCGCGCCCCTTCGGGCGCCCGGCCAATCGGCTCGCTGACGAGCAGCGGGGGACCGCTCGCGTTGCGAAGGACCGCGACCGCGAGGAGACGGGCGCTGTCGGCATCGCAGCCCGCCGAGGCCAGCAGCTGGATCTGCTCTCCGCGCAGGTGGATGAAGAGCGCGGCGCCCTGGGCATCGCACGCCTCGAGGAGCGCGGTCGCCCCTTCGCGAGCCAGCAGCGCGGGCATCGCCGACGCATCCACGATCCGGCGCACCAGCGCATCGTCGCCGTCCATCTGCACGCCGACGTACCCGCCGGTTCCGGCCGCGGGGACCTGGCTCAGCGCGGCACGCGCGTCGGCCAAATCCGGCGCGGCCCCCAGCGACTCGAACACCGCTGCGGCGTCGCTCAGATACCGCGTCGCCCGCGATCGAGCGCCCGCGGCGGCCGCAAGGCGACCGAGCTCCAGGTAGCTGAGGCCGGTCTGATACCCCTCGCCGAGCAAATCGAACACGCTGACGCTCTGCCCGAGGTCGTGGTACGCCTCGGTCGCTCGCCCCGCGACCGCGTGGAGGCGCCCGCGGAGCCGGAGGAATTCTCCCCACGTTCCGGTCATCGCGCCCGGCTGCACCTTGCTCGAGATGGCGTCCAGACGGCGCTGCGCATCGTCGATGCGGCCGAGAGCCAGGAGCGCCTCCGTGGCGATGAGCTCGGCCTGCAGCGCGTACACCGAGGGGGCGTCAGTCGATCCCGCCACTTCCGCCGACACCGCGAGCGCGTGCGCCGCATCGCCGCGGCGCAGCGCCAGGCGCGCGTCGAGCGCGCGCACCGACCACTGATACCAGCGGCTCGCCAGCGTCTCGCCGTACGCTTCGCGGGCTTTCTTCAGGTAGCGGTTGGCCTCGTCGTGCTCGCCGCGAATCAGGTGAATCTGCGCGAGCGTGTCGAACACCGCGCCTGTCGTCTCGCGCATGAAATGGAGCGGGCTGCGCACGTCCAGCGCGCGGTTGAGCGCCCCCTCCGCGCGCTTCAGGTTCCCGACGCGCACGCAAATCTGCCCGAGCGACGCGAGGGCGACGCCGAGACCGTGCGGCGTGCCGGCCTGCTCCTGCAGCTCCACGCTGCGCTCCGCCAAGGCGAGCGCCTGCTCGTGCCGGTGCTGCATCAGCGCGACGTTCGCCTGGTTGCCGCAGACCGTGGCGAGCACGTCGCCGGCTTCGACGATAATCGCCAGACGCTCGGCCTGGCGCAGCGCCGCAATCGCCTCGTCCAACCGCCCTTCCTGGGCCAGCGTGACGCCGGACAGCGAATGAACCATCGCCAGGTGACGCCGGTCGCCGGCGGCATGCAGCGCCGACGCGGCGCTCGTGATGTGCTCGCGCACGATCGCCATGTCGCCGACCTGCCGATAGCACAGCCCCAGCTC
>CAYZBZ010000333.1:0-4466 GCA_964476725.1 uncultured Vicinamibacterales bacterium | reverse complement strand
AGGCAGGTGACCGGGATGGCAGTCTTGGCGGCCGCCTTGAGCAGAATGGTGATATTGATGATGCGGTTCTGTCCGCCGCCGATGATCGTGTCGCCGCCCAGGATGAGCACCTTGCCGGGGCCGGTGACCGCCTCGACGGTGGGAACGGTCTGTGCGGGGGCCTCGTGGATATCGAGGGCGGCATCGGCGGTTGCCTGGTCGAGGGTGAGGTAGTCCGGCGCGCGGTTCTTCTCGGTGGATCCGAGCGCGATGACGGTCAGGCCGTCGCGCCACATGCTGACGATGGGGCTCGTGGCGGTGAGGGCGCGGGCCACCGCGTCAGCAGCAGCTCCGCTGGTTGGCGAACGAGTCTTGGGGGGAGTTGGGGGAGTAGGCATGCCCCGATGATCACCGGTCCCTTTGACAGGTCATCTGTCGAATTGAGTGCCGCGCCGGCGCCAGCCCGGCGGTCATCGCGACAGAAGGTTGTCACGGACGCCGTACACCCTTGCGGCATCGGGCGGCGTCCGTAGACTCCGACAAAGGACGCTTTCCCTCTACCTCGCCGGCGCCAGGAGCCCAACGGAGGATGATCACGCATGACCCGCAACGCTTCGGTGCTGAGCGATTGGGCGGAGGTAGTTGATGCCGATGGCCGCGGTCGTCTGCACCTTCTGGGCACCAACGAAATCGCAGCCCAGATCGAACGCGTGATCGGGGCATCGCTGGGTGATCGGTTGCCGCTCCGTGCTGCTGACCAGGGGGAATGGACCCACCGATATCCGCTCAGTAGACCGCTCACCGAAGCGGAAGAGGCATTCTTGGGTCTCCTCGGCCACGTACTCACCCTACGCATTGGGTCACCCCGGACCGTGGCAATTGCGCTTGATTGGTACAAGGATCCGACGAGTAACGAGGACCCGATGCTCTGGGCCAATACCCGCGTCGGCGAACTCCTTCACCAGGGGAAGTACGCCGCGTCTGACGCTCACGCCCGGGAGCTGACGGCCGAAATGTTGCAGGTGATCGCGCAGCACCCTGACATGGCCCAGGCCGAAGTGGTGGTCAGTGTGCCGAGTCACTCGCCGCGGCATTTCAGCGAGCGGCTGGCCATCGCGGTCTCGCGCGTGCGGGGCCTCCCGGTAGCCCCCCTTACAGACAACGCCACGGAACAGGTCAAAGAGACGCCTGTCGCGGAGCGACTACCACGCGCATTCGCGATCGACGCGAGCAAGATCGAAGGTCGCCGGATCCTCCTCATCGACGACGTCTGTCGGGCCGGAGAGACCCTGCGATCAGCTGCGGCCTTCCTCGATTCCGCCGGCGCGGCGAGCGTTTGTGCGATCGTCGCGGTCCGAACGATGAGAAACTAGGCCGAGCGATGGATTCAGTACTGCGCGCTGTCGCGGCATGGCACCTCTGGCGGACCCCCGCCGCGGTGTTGCGAGAGCTGCGAGACGGCGGGTCGGATACCGTCGATGACGCCTTCCAGGAACTCGATGAGGTTGTCCAAAGCGATCTCCGGCGATCTGCGACTGCGCTCGCTGAGGCCGGTGTGGGGGCACTCATCATCGGAGCGCACGATTATCCCGAGCAGCTCAACGCGCTGCGTTCGCCGCCCCCGATCCTCATGTGCGCCGGCAACACGTCACTGCTCAGTGCACTGGCAGTTGGGGTGTGCGGATCACGCTCGGCGTCGACTGATGGCCTCGACGCGGCCCGGTCGCTGGCGCAATCCCTGGCTGATAAGGGATACGTCACGGTCGCGGGGAACGCCATCGGCGTCGACACCGAAGCACAACGTGCTGCCCTCGATGCGGGCGGCGGCGTCATCAGCGTCCTGCCGGAAGGAATCAAACACATTCGGGGTCATGGCGATGAGGACGGCATCACCGAGACGGGGCACTTGCTTGTGCTGTCGCAGTTTCCTCCGAGTCAGCCATGGAGCGTCGGAGGGGCAATGGCTAGGAACGGCCTGATTGCTGCTCTCAGTCGGGTGCTCGTTGTCATCGAGGCCTCGCAGCGCGGGGGAACCCTGGCCGCCGGCGAAACTGCGCTGGCCATGGGCCGGCCGGTCCTCGCTCTCGAGTTTGATGCCGGCACACCGCCGGGGAATGCGCTGCTCATCAAGAAGGGGGCGATTCCGGTCCGGACACCGCGGGCTGTCACCGACTTCGTGGAAAGGCTCGCCGCCCCCTCACCGGAGGAAGGCGAAGCAAGTCAGTTGTCGCTGACCCTCTGATGGGTCTGCTGCGTCCGCGCGTCCCGTGCCCAGTAGAGGGCGATGGCGACCGTGACTGATCTTCCCGTGGACTGGATCCACCCCAACGACTGGGGCGACACCGACCTTCCCGTATGCCCGGCATGCGGTGCGGATACGCCCCTGGTCATCCGATACGGCTTGATCCGCCAAAGCCCTGAGGAATGGGCTGCCTTTCATGCAAGCGGGTACGTCTGGGGCGGCTGCATGGTTCCGGGTCCTAATCGCCAATGCCGCATCTGCAGCGCGCAGTATCAATACGATCCTCCCGCATCTGACGGGCCAATCGGCACAAATTAGGCAGCCTGTCCGGTCGCTTCTTCGCCCCGCCTCAGCGATCCGGGTCCTCCGGCGGCGGGCCTCTAGCGGCCGGCTCAACCGATTCCTCGTGCACCCGACCCCTCATCGCGAACCGTTCAATCCGCTGGTTGACATTGAACAGTTCGGCCATCACTATGTCTTAAGTGTTCAATTGCCGGAGACTGGACAGTTAGCGAATGCCCCATGAAGTAGAGCGTCGATGGCAGGGTGACCCGGGCGCACCGGGCGGTCGGCGTGCCCGCGCGTCGTTCACGTACCGGGCATTCGTGCCTGATCCGATCGCCGAGCTCGAGCCGGGCATCACGTTCGAGACGGCCGAGTCGATCGCGCGGGCGGAGGCGGCAATCACCGAGCTCAACACCGCCGACTCCGTCGCTGGGCTGGAGGCCATTGGACCGCTCCTGCTGCGCTCGGAGGCGATGGCCTCCTCCAGGATCGAGGGCTACCAGCTCAGCCAGCGCAACTTGGCTCGAGCGCTCATCGATCCCCGCGCGGCACGCGGCACGGCCAAGACGGTCGCCGCCAACGTGGTGGCGATGGAAGAGGCGATCGCCATCGGTGAGCGTCCTGAGCCATTGACGGCGGATGATGTGCTGGCGATCCATCGCACGCTCATGGCCGGAGAGCCGGCACAGGTCAGGCCGAGTGAGTTCCGACGGGAACAGAACTGGATCGGTGGACGCCTCAACAGTCCGCTCGACGCGCGATTCATCCCGCCTCCGGAGGACGAGGTGGATCGGCTCATTGCCGACCTGTTGGCCTTCCTCGTCCGCGATGACCTGCCGCCGCTTGCCCAGGCCGCGATCGGTCATGCGCAGTTCGAGACGATCCACCCATTCGTGGACGGCAACGGCCGTGTCGGGCGCTGCCTGATCCACGTCGTGCTGCGTCGAACGGGTCTCGCCCCGCGGTTCGTGCCTCCGGTGTCAATCGTGCTCGCTGCTCGCCCAAGCAGTTATGTCGACGGCCTGGTCGCCTTCCGCGAGGGTCGCGTGGCGGCCTGGTGCGCGTCGTTCGCCGGGGCTTGCGAACGGGCGGCGCGCCTGTCGGTGGAGCTGGCCGAGGCGGTACGTGGCCTGCAGGAAGACTGGCGTGCTCGTGCGGAGCGCCCACGCCGTGACTCAGCGGCGGCCCGCATCATCGAGGTTCTGCCGGCACAGCCGATCATGTCGGCCGCCACGGTGCGGGCGGCGATCGGGGCCAGCCATCAGCGCGGGCTCGACGGATTGAAGGGGCTGGCGGGCGCCGGCGTCGTTCGCCAGATCAGCGAGGGTGGCTACGACCGGCAGTTCGCCGCCGATGAGCTCTTCGACCTCATCGAGCGTTACGAGGAGCGGATCGCGGCCGCTTGACCAGAGAGCCTTTCTGAAAGTTGCGGAACGGGCCTAAGGTGGAAGGTCCTAGCCCCGCGCAGCCTGGAGGATGCGGAAGCCGCAGGAGCGCATCACACGGGCCACGTCGTCTGGATACGGCAGCCCGTCCAACTGCACGCCCTTGCGACGCGGCGACAAGATCTCGATGCCGATCACGGACCCATCGGCGGCGTAGTTGATGCCGCGGGCGTCGTCGAGACGGACCTGGTGGTCCCAGGGGGCATCTGCCAGCCGTAGGTATGCGGCATCCACGGACTCGTCGTACTCCAAGAGGAGATCGGTCCTCTTGCGGGCTACTTCCGCCATGTCGTCACCACTCTGCCATCGATTGTATCAACCACCACCTCAACAACCGTCTCCCCGAACCATCGGGTTCGGATCTCACGAAAGTCATCGCGCATGGATGGCCGCGTGACGTCAGGGTCAACGTAGGCCTCCTCCATCTCGTCCGCGGGCGCTTGACGCTTCCGCCGCACGGGGCGCGGGCGGCGTTACCGGCGTAGGCTGGCGCCCATGACCACCGACGACCGACT
>CAYZBZ010000332.1:0-4495 GCA_964476725.1 uncultured Vicinamibacterales bacterium | reverse complement strand
TGCGTTCGCGCGCGCCGGGGCGCGGGTCGCGCTCCTCGACCGCGACGCGCGGGATCTCGAGACGGCGGTCGCCGAAATGCCCGACCGTGCCAGGGCCATCCCCCTCGAGGCGGACGTCGCGGATGCCTCGGCGGTGGAGCAGGCCGTCAGGAAGTGTGTGGACGCATTCGGCCGGCTCGACGTGCTCGTCAACAATGCCGGCATCCACTTCGCCCGCCGGGTCGACGAGTACACGGAAGAAGAGATCGACCGGCTCCTGTCGGTCAATTTCAAAGGCGCCCTCTACGCGATCCGTTCCGCGCTCCCGGCGCTGCGCACGTCGAAGGGCACCATCGTGTCGATGTCTTCCATGACCGGCATCGTCGGTCAGGACCGTGGGAGCGTCTACGTCGCGACGAAGGGAGCGCTGATTTCACTCACGAAGGCGCTTGCCATCGAGCTTGCGGTCGATGGCATCCGCGTGAACTGCGTGTGCCCGGCGGGAGTGGACACGCCGCTGATGAGAAACTGGGTCAAGACGCTGCCCGACCCGGAAGCGGCGCTCCGGCAGCAGGGAGCCATGCACCTCACCAACCGGATGGCGTCGGCCGAGGAGATTGCCGAAACCGTTCTGTTCCTCGCGTCTCCTGCCGCCTCGTTCATCACCGGCATTGCCCTGCCGGTCGACGGCGGGGCGACGCTTGGCTACAGGCGCGGCTGAGCAACTCGAGCGCGAGCGGTCGCCGTTCTCGTAAGCCTGATTCTCGGAAGCCTGACCGTCTGCAACAGCATGGAAGATCGTATTCGCGAGCTCGTCGAGAGAATCTGGCAGTACCACCAGATGCATCACCAGCTCTCGACCGCCGATGCCATCCTGGTGCTGTGCAGCCAAGACTTGCCTGTGGCGGATACGGCGGCGCAGCTGTTCCTGGATGGCTGGGCCCCGCTCCTGATCTTCTCGGGGGGGCTGGGATCGATCACGAAGCGCCTCTGGAGCGAGCCCGAGGCCGATCAGTTCGCCAGGACAGCGATCCGGATGGGGGTCCCGCCGGAGAGCATCCTCATCGAGAACAGGTCGACGAACACGGGAGAAAACATCCTGCTCACGAAGCAGTTGCTTGCGGAGAAGCGCATCGATCCCCGGACGTTCATCGTGGTGCAGAAACCCTACATGGAGCGCAGGAGCTACGCCACGTTCAAGAAGCTGTGGCCTGAGAAGGACGTCATCGTGACGTCGCCGCAAGTCACGCTCGATCAGTATCTCGGGATGTACTCGAACGCCGCGCTGTCGAAAGAGGACGTCATCAGCATCATGGTGGGAGACCTGCAGCGCATTCGGCTGTATCCCGGTAAAGGCTTTCAGATCCACCAGGACATTCCGGATGATGTCTGGGACGCATACAACGAACTGGTCAAGGCGGGGTACGACACGCACCTGGTCGGCGCCTGATCACTTCCATCCTCTGATTCCTCGGATTGGCTCAAAGTCGTGGCAAGATGGCACCCGTATGAAACGACTGGTCATGCTCGTCATACTCCTTGTGGCGGTTCTGGCGGCGACGTTGCCCGTGCGCGCCCAGTGGCCGCAGTTCCGAGGCCCCGACGGGAGGGGTCTCTCTTCGAGCGCGAGTCTGCCGGTGACGTGGAGCGAAACCACGAACGTCCGCTGGAAAACCGCAATCCACGGCCGTGCGTGGTCCTCGCCGGTGATCCTCGACGGCCAGGTGTGGGTGACGACGGCGACCGAGGATGGCCGTGAGCTGTTTGCCGTCGCACTCGATCAAAAGAGCGGCAAGATCCTGCACGACCTGAAGCTCTTTCAGGTCCCGCAGCCCCAATACGCCCATCCGTTCAATTCATACGCGTCGCCGACGCCAGTCATCGAGCCGGGCCGCGTCTACGTCACCTTCGGGTCGCCGGGGACGGCGGCGATCGACACGCGGACGGCCAAAGTGCTCTGGGAGCGGCGCGATCTGGAGTGCAATCATTTTCGCGGCGCGGGCTCTTCTCCCATTCTCTTCGGCAATCTGCTGATCATGCACTTCGACGGCAGCGACATTCAGTACGTCGTCGCGCTCGACAAGAACACGGGAAAGACCGTCTGGCGAACGGCGCGATCGATCGACTTCAAGGACCTCGGCCCCGACGGCAAGCCGCAGGCCGACGGTGACTTCCGGAAGGGGTTCGCGACGCCCCACATCGTCATGAGCGGAAAGGACCCGGTGCTCATCAGCATCGGCTCGAAGGCGACGTACGGCTACGACCCTCGCACCGGGAAGGAGCTCTGGAGGATTGAAGAGCGGACGAGCCACTCGGCCAGCACCCGGCCGGTCTCGGGGCACGGTTTCGTGTTCTATCCCTCCGGTTGGGCGAGCGGGCAGCTTCTTGCGGTGCGGCCGGACGGCAGAGGAGATGTGACCGGCACGCACGTCGTGTGGCGTCTGAAGGGGGGCGTCCCGAACAAACCGTCGCTGCTGCTGTCCGGGGCTCTGATCTTCATGATCAACGATTCAGGGATCCTCACGTGCGTGGAAGCGAAGACCGGCGAGCTCGTCTGGAAGGGGAGACTAACCGGCAGCTATTCTGCGTCGCCGGTATCGGCGGCCGGCCGGATTTATTTCTTCAGCGAAGAAGGCAAGACGACGGTGATCGAAGCGGCCCGCGAGTTGAAAGTCGTCGCGGAGAATCAACTGGATGAAGGCTTCATGGCGTCGCCGGCGATCGATGGCTCCGCGCTCTATTTACGCACCCGCACGCATCTCTATCGGATCGAGGGCAAGCCATAGGGGGTTCAGGGTTCTCTTACCGTCAAATCCATCCGCGCCCTGCCGCCGCCGATCTTGGTGGCCAGGGCGCGGTACTTCGGCTCGTTCCAGACGACAGGTCACCTTTCTTCCCGTGCGGCTACTTAGTAGGGGACAGGGAGGTCATACGATGCCGCAGATCATGAAGGTAACGGGAATCGTGATGGGATTGACGCTTGGGGGCACGGCGCTGGCTGGAGCATGGCCGGGGGTGGCACCGCAGACCACCGACCGAACACGGGCATTCACCGTCCGCGTGACAGGCACGGGTAACCGGCCCATGATCCTGATTCCGGGTTTGTTCTCCTCTGGTGACGTATGGGACGGCGTGGTCGGGCATTTCTCCTCGCGCTATCGTCTTCACGTGCTCACGATTGCCGGTTTTGCGGGTGTGCCGGCGGTCGACGGTCCCCTCCTGCCGCGCGTGCGGGACGAGCTCATCGCCTACATCCGCGAGGAGCACCTCGACCGCCCGGTCCTCGTGGGCCACAGCCTGGGCGCCTTTCTCGCCTTCTGGGTCGCGAGCACCGTGCCCGATGCCGTTGGCCCGATCGTCGCGGTGGACGGCGTGCCGTTCATGCCCGCGTTAATGAGCCCGTCGGCGACCGTCGCCGACGTGACGACCCAGGCGGAGCAGATGCGGGCGCTCTACCGATCGATGACGCCCCAGCAGATCGGGATGCAGAGTCGTATGGCGCTGACGCAGATGATCAGCGATCCGGCGAACATCGCGCGGGCGGCAGGCTGGGCGGCCCAATCGGACGGTCGCGCCACCGGTCAGGCGATCTATGAGCTGATGACGACCGATCTGCGAGGTGAGGCTGCGAACATTCGCTCGGACGTATTGCTCGTCGCCGCGGCAAAGAGAGCGGCCTCGATTCCCGATCGACTCGAGGCGGTGCAGAAAGCCTACGAAGCCCAGGTCGCTCGCGTGCCGCGCCACCAGGTCGTGGCGGCCACGCATGCCTTGCATTTCGTCATGTTGGACGATGCGCCGTTCCTATACGCCACGATGGATGCCTTTCTCGGGCGCACCGTGCCAAGAGCGGAGGGAAGGTAGCATGTCGGCGGTGCTGCAGGCGCACGACCTCGAGCCGCTCGTCGCGGCCGCCGCCACCGGAGACGCTGACGCATTCGCCCGCGTGGTCGGCGCCACGGGCGGTCTCGTCACGTCGATTGCCCTGGCGATCGTTCGCGACGTCGATATGAGTCAGGATATCGCGCAGGATGTGTTCCTGTCGGCTTGGCGTGACCTGCGGAAGCTCCGCAACCCGGCGAGCTTCCTCCCATGGTTACGCCAGATGACGCGCAACCGCGCGCATCACGTCCTGCGAGGGCGGGTGCGCGCCCGCCGGTGGATGCAACCAGCCGACGATCATCACGTCGAAACGATCGTTGACGGCCGGGCCGGCGTGGCTGAGCGTCTCCTGGCGAATGAAGATCGCGAGAGACTCCGGGAGGCGCTCGCGGCGCTCCCGGACGAGACGCGAGAGGTGCTGGCCCTCTATTACCGCGAAGGGCAGTCAGTCGCTCAGGTCGCTGCGCTTCTTGACCTGAGCGAGAACGCGGTCAAGAAACGTCTGTCGCGCGCGCGCGACACACTTCGCGGCGCCCTGCTGGAGCGGCTCGGCGACACGCTTGGCGCCACGGCTCCCGGCGCAGGATTCGCGGCGGCGGTCATGGCGGCGCTCCCGCTGGCCGGGCCGGTCACG
>CAYZBZ010000331.1:0-4506 GCA_964476725.1 uncultured Vicinamibacterales bacterium | reverse complement strand
GCGCAGGCTCACGCCGATCGTCGTCATCAACAAGATCGACCGTCCGGACGCGCGCGTGCAGGAAGTGCTGAACGAGGTCTACGACCTGTTCATCGATCTCGACGCGACCGAAGAACAGATCGGTTTCCCGGTGCTCTACGCGAGCGCCCGGGCCGGCACGTCCAGCCTGTCGGCGGCCGAGCCGGGACAGGATCTCAGGCCGCTCTTCGACGCGATCATCGAGTCGGTGCCGCCGCCGCGGGGGAACCCGGACGCGCCGCTGCAGATGCTCGTCGCGAACCTCGACGCCAGCGACTACCTTGGGCGCATTGCGATCGGCCGCATCTTCAACGGGCGCGTCAAGATCGGCGACCAGGTGGCCGTCTGCAAGCTCGATCGCCGCGTGCACGAGACCAAGGTCACGAAGCTCTTCGCGTTCGAAGGGCTCCGGCGCGTCGACATCACCGAGGCCGCGGCCGGGGACATCGTCTGTCTCGCCGGCATCGAGGACATCACTATCGGCGAGACGATCGCGGACGTCGAGCATCGCGTGGCGATGCCGGTGATCGCGGTGGACGAGCCGACGGTATCGATGGTTTTCGGCGTCAACACGTCCCCCATGTCCGGCCGCGACGGCCAGTACGTCGTGTCACGTCAGATCAAGGATCGCCTGGATCGCGAGCTGCTCGGAAACGTCTCGATCCGGGTGGAACCCACCGACACGCCGGAGCAGATGAAGGTGCTCGGCCGTGGTGAGCTGCAGCTGTCGATCCTCATCGAGATGATGCGACGCGAGGGCTTCGAGCTGGAGGTCTCGCGTCCCGACATCGTCACCAAGGAGATCGACGGCAAGATCGTGGAGCCCGTCGAGGAGCTGGTGGTCGACGTCGCGGAGGAGTTCCAGGGAGTCGTCATCGCGCAGGTCGGCACGCGGCGCGGAACGATGACGAAGATGGTGAACCACGGGAGCGGGCGCGTGCGGCTCGAGTTCCGCATTCCGGCCCGCGGCCTGATCGGCTTCCGCTCGCAGTTCCTCACGGAGACCAGAGGCACCGGCATCATGAACCACCTGTTTTCCGGGTGGGAGCCCTGGCATGGGGCGATCGGGACGCGCGCCACGGGTGCGCTGGTCGCCGACCGGACGGGCATCGCGACCGCCTTCGCGATCTGGAACCTGCAGGAGCGCGGCGAGATCTTCATCGATCCGACCGAGCTCGTCTACGAAGGCATGATCGTCGGCGAGAACGCCCGCGCGAGCGACATGGACGTCAACGTCACGAAGGAAAAAAAGCAGACGAACATGCGCGCGTCGAGCGCCGATGAAGCGGTGCGCCTGATCCCGCCGCGGAAGCTCGGCCTCGAGCAGGCGATCGAGTGGATCAACGACGACGAGCTCGTCGAGGTGACACCGCACAACATCCGCATCCGCAAGCGCGTGCTGGCGGCCAACATGCGACCAAAGGAGAAAGGCTGATCGGTGAAAACAAAAGTCTGAAGTTAGAAGCCTTCAGCCTTTCAGTGTCAGATCTTCATCCATCTGACCACGTTTCTCCGCGACGCCAGAAAGCGCTCGAAATCCGCGACGCTGATTGTGACGCTTGCGGTGTTGATGTTCGGGTGAAAGATCAGCCGCCCGGCGGAGCGGAGGTCCTCGTCGATCATCACGCGCACGGTCTGTGACGTGTCGTTCAGCAGGCCGAAGGGGGACACCGAGCCTGGCGTCACGCCCAATCGCGCCATCAGCCGTTCCGGCGATCCGAAACTGAGCCGGTCGTCCCCAATCACGTTCACGAGCTTGCGCAGATCCGCCTGCTTCCCGATCTCCAGAATCACCAGGTAGTGGCGATCCCCTCTCTTGTTCCGCAGGAACAGGTTCTTCACGCGTGTGGCGGGGATCGCGGACCAATGCTCGGCCGCCTCCTCGGCGGTGAATACAGGCGGGTGCTCGTACGTCTCGTAGCCGATGCCGAGCGCGTCGAGGGCGTCGTAGACCTGGCGCGGATCGCTCATGGCTCGCATTCTACTTCCGGCACAATACGGGCGGCACCGGAGCACGGAGGGAACGGAGAGCACGGACCCGACAAAAGGATCTTCAGAAATGTCACGTACCTCCGTGTTCCCTGTGTCTTTAGTTGGAAGCTGGAAGCCGGAAGCTGGTAGCTACGCGTCAGATGAAATCAGCTATCTCGAAGCGGCACGGGTCCGACGGGCCCATTCGCGCTCGATGTCTGCCGCGCTGAGGTTGAAGAGCAGCAGGGCCTGTTCCACCGACGTGCCGTTGCCCACGTACTGCAGGAACACGGGGAAGTTGGGTCCGAGCCGTTCGATGAGCAACCGGGCGGCGACCATGCTTTCGGCATAGGCGACGAGCGCCTCGTTGCCGTTGAACCGACCAAAGCTTTCCTCGAGTCGCGCGAGCGGAATGATCGCCGGCGCCCTCCGGAGCTGCTGCTGCAGCCAGGTGTGATCGACCGGCTCGAAGTACGTCGCGAGTCCCTCGTTCAGCCACACCGGCACGCCGCGCGGCGCCACCGACTGAATCAGCGCGTGGACGAACTCGTGTGTCACCACGCGATCGAGCTCGGCCGGGACGCGCAGCGCGCCCAGCACCGGAATGCGGATGCGCCCATCGTAGGCGCCAGCGGCCCACGCGGGCGACTTCGTGATGTCGCGGAACTGTTCCGTCGTGTAGAGAATCGCGGTGATCGTCTCGGGCGGATACGCGTTCAGCACCTTGCCAACTCGGACGTACGCGGCCTCGAGCGAGGCGGACACGCGGTCCGCGAGTGGCTGCTGACTCGGGCCTTCGAACACGAGGTTGAAACGGACGCCAGGACGCGACGCAAAGCTCTCGTGCAGCGCCGCCTCCTTCTTCCACGCCTCGAGCTGCTGGTACACGCCGGGACTTCCCGGGGCGATCTTGACGACGCGCTCGTACGACTTGATCGCGAGGTCGAGATCCCCTTGGGCATACGCGATCTGCCCGAGCAGGTGCGCCGCATACGCGTAGTCCGGCTCGATGGCGAGCGCGCGTTTGAGAGAACCGATGGCCTGGTCGTCGCGCCCGAGCAGGTGCGCCGCGAGCCCGGCGCCCGCCAGCGCGACGGCGTCGCTCGGGTTGGCGGCGAGCGCTTCGCGGAACGCGGCGGCGGCTTTCTCGCCGTCTCCGCGCTGGATGGCTTCCCACCCGGTCCTCGAGGGTCCTTGCGGCATCCCCTGCGCGCCGGCCAGCGCCAGTGTGGCGGCCAGGACAATGTGCAACATGCGTGGCGACGGTAGCAGCAAGGCGGGTGCCGGGCATGCTGGGGCCGAACATCCGCGGACTTCTCAGGCTGGCAGGTCGGACCGCATTACGATTTCGTCTGCGCGTGCTCCAATTCGTCCGGGCTGCGCGCTTACGGGTGGCAGGGGCGCGTCGGGACTTCCGCCTAAAGGCGGAAGCCACGCGGTATTGCTAAAGAAGATTCGTGGCTTCCGGCTTCAGCCGGAAGATCGGACGCGCCGCATTACCGATTCGGCTGATACGCGCCATTTGTCTAGAGCAACCGGTCGACCTCGGTGAGCGCGCGGTCGATGATCGCGAACCCCTCGCGCAATTGCGCTTCCGTGATGCAGAGCGGCGGGTTCGTGAAGAACGTGTGCCAGCGCGTGAAGGTGTAGAGGCCCAGCTCCCGGAACGTCTTGGAGAGCAGCCGCATCTCGTCCGACGTGCCGCCGAACGGGGCGAGCGGGCTCTTCGTCGCCGGATCGCGCACGAGCTCGACGATCCCGAACAGGCCGATGTTGCGGTGAGCGCCGACCGACGGGTGACGCCGCGCGAGATCTTCGAGCAGCCCGGTCATGACCGGACCGAGCCGCCGCGCGTTCCCGATCAGGTCATCCTCTTCATATACGGCGATCGTGGCGAGCGCCGCGGCGCACGACAGCGTGTGGCTGTTGTACGTCAGCCCACCCTGAAACACCTTGTCCCGGAAGTGCTCCGCGATCGGCCGCCGCATCCCGACGGCGCCGAGCGGCACATACGCGCTGGTGAGCCCTTTCGCCATCGTCATGATGTCGGGGACGACCTGCCAGTGATTGACCGCGAACCACTCTCCGGTCCGGCCGAATCCGGCCATCACTTCGTCGCACACCATCAGGATGCCGTGCTTCGTGCACAGCTCCCGGACGCCCTGCAGGTAGCCGTCCGGCGGGATGAGGACGCCGTTGGTGCCGGTCACCGTCTCGAGGAAGAAGGCCGCGATCGTCTGCGCCCCTTCGAGCTGAATGATCTCCTCGAGGTCGGCGAGCGCTTCGGCGGCGGAGTCCCATCCGCGCGCCATGCCGTGGTACGGATCGAGCACGTGCACGACGCCGGGCATCCCGGGCTCCGTGCTCCAGCGGCGCGGGTCGCCGGTGAGCGCCATGGCGCCGTACGTGCCGCCGTGATACGACCGGTATCGCGCCAGGATCTTGTGACGGCCGGTGTAGGCGCGCGCGAGCTTGATCGCGTTCTCGTTCGCCTCCGCGCCGCCGTTGGTGAAGAAG
>CAYZBZ010000330.1:0-4508 GCA_964476725.1 uncultured Vicinamibacterales bacterium | reverse complement strand
CCGACGTCGTGCTAGCATCTGGCCGTGTTACAGACACTCCGCTCTCAATTCCTGCGGCTTGCCCTTCTCGGCCTTATCGTCCTTATCATGCTTATCGTCCTTACCATGGGCGTTCCGGGCGCGCTGACGGTTGCTGGGCGCCCGCCTTCGCACGGCTCCGGCGCGCCGAGCCAATCGGCGGCGGCGCGGCAACTGCCGCAGAACGTGAAGCTCACCTCAGCCGATGCGGTCCGGCTCGCGGCCGAGGCGCGCAAGGGCGTCACCGTGGAGATGCCCCCGGGTCTCGAGCTCAAGCTCTGGGCGTCTGACGAGCTCATCGTCGATCCCGTCGCCCTCGAGTTCGACGAGAAGGGGACGCTCTACGCGACGAGCACGAGCCGCAACAACATGCCGCTCGACATCCGCGATCATCCGACGTGGGTGCCCACGGTCCACACCCTGAAGACCGCCGCCGACCTCCGCGAGTTCTACCGCAAAGAGCTCGCGCCCGAGCGCAGTGCCCGGAATCAGTGGCTGCCCGATCTCAACCAGGACGGATCCCACGACCTTCGCGACCTCGCCGAGCTGAAGGAACGGCTGTACCGCATCCAGGACACGGACGGCGACGGAGTGGCCGACACCTCGAAGATCATGATCGAGGGATTCAACGCCGACCCGACCTACGACGTGGCCGGTGGACTGCTGTATCACGACGGCGATCTGCTGTTCGGCGTCGCGCCCGGCGTGTGGCGGCTCAAGCTCAAGACGGACGAGAAGGGCGACGGCACGATCGACAGGCAGACCGTCATCAGCGAGGGCTACAGCATCCACCCGGCGTTTGGCGGGCATGGAATCTCTGGCCTGACGATGGGGCCTGACGGCCGGATCTATTGGGAAGTGGGGGACATCGGCCTCGACGTGACGGACAGGGACGGCAAGCGCTGGTCCTATCCGAACCAGGGCGCGGTGATGCGCTCCGAGCCCGACGGCTCACACTTCGAAGTCTTCGCCACGGGCATCCGCAACCTGCAGGAGTTCTCGTTCGACGAGTACGGCAACCTGATCAGCGTCGACAACGACGGCGACCACCAGGGCGAGACCGAGCGGCTCGTCTACATCCCGAACGGATCCGACAGCGGGTGGCGTTCGAACTGGCAGTACGGCAAGTACACCGACGCGAAGAACAACCGCTACAACGTCTGGATGGACGAGAACATGTTCAAGCCGCGCTTCGCGGGCCAGGCGGCGCACATCATTCCTCCCGTGGCGGCCTATCACGCCGGCCCTTCCGGCATGGTCTACAACCCGGGCACGGCCCTTACTGATGAGTGGCGGAACTACTTCTTCGTCTCGAGCTTTCCCGGCGCTGCAGCCAACGCCCGCATCTACGGGTTCAAGCTCAGGGAAGAGGGCGCCGGGTTCGCGCTCCAGGACGACAAGGTCCTGCTGCGCGGCATCCTGACCGTCGGGTTGAAGTTCGGCCCCGACGGCGCGCTCTACCTCGCCGACTGGATCACCGGATGGGACTCGAAGAACAAGGGACGGATCTGGAAGCTCGATTCGCCGCAGGCGGCCGCAAGTCCGATGCGCACCGAGGTGCGGGCGCTCATCGCGGCGAAGTTCGACACGCGTTCCGCTGCGGATCTGGAGACGTTGCTGCGGCACGCCGACATGCGGATCCGCCAGAAGGCGCAGTTCGAGCTCGTGCGCCGCGGCGACGTGCAGACGCTGCTCGCTGCCGCGGCACCGGGGGACAGGGGTACCCGGAGTGACGTACCGGGGGACAGGGGCCCCCGGAGTGGCAACGATCCGGCGCACAAGCTGGCGCGCATCCACGGCGTCTGGGGCATCGCGCAGCTGGCGCGGAGAGGGGGAGGGAATGAGGGTGCGAAGCACGCCGCGCTCCTCACGTCCCTGCTGACGGACCCCGACGCTGAGATCCGCGCGCAGGCGGCGAAGATGATCGGCGACATCCGTTACGCGCGGGCCGCCCCGAGCCTCGTTCCGCTCCTCGCCGACAGCGCACCGCGGGCGCGCTTCTTTGCGGCAGAAGCCCTCGGCCGGATCGCCTACAAACCGGCGGCGGCGCCCATTGTCGCGATGCTCGCCGCCAACGACGACAAGGACGTGTATCTGCGGCACGCCGGCAGCCTGGCGCTCTCGCGGATTGGCGACACGTCGGCGCTCGCCGCGCTCTCACAGCATCCCTCCCGCGGCGTGCGTATCGCGGCCATCATCGCGCTGCGACGGCTGCGGAGCCCCGAGGTCGCGCGGTTCGTCGCCGACAGCGATGACCTCATCGTCCAGGAGGCGGCGCGCGCCATCAACGACGATGGGTCGATTGAGGCGGCGCTGCCCGCGCTGGCCCGTGTGCTCGAAGAGAAGCGCTTTACGAGCGAGCCGCTCCTTCGCCGGGCGATCAGCGCCAACCTGAAAGTCGGATCGGCCGAGGCGCTCGCACGGCTCGCCGCGTTTGCCGGTGATTCGACGCGGCAGGAGGCTATGCGGGTCGAGGCGGTTGGGGCCATGGGCGTCTGGCCGGATCCGTCGCCGATGGATCGCGTGGACGGCATCTATCTGGGCCAGGCGAAGCCGCGAGACGCCGCGGCCGCGCGAGCGGCGGTCCTCGGTCTCATGCAGGCGCCTGCGGCGGAGCGCGCGCCCGCGATGAGAATCGCCCTGGCCGATGCTGCCGGACGCCTCAACGTGCAGGGGGCCGCGCCGCTGCTCACGACTCAGCTTCGGAGCGACACGTCGTCTGACGTGCGGGTTGCGGCCCTGCGAGCGCTCCAGGCGCTCGAGGTCCCGAACATGGACGAGATCATGAAGGTCGCGGTCGCCGACGCCGACCCGGACGTCAGGCGCGCGGCGCTCGGCATCCTGCCGTCGCTCCCGCTGAGCGACGCGGCAAAGGTGCAGAACCTGGTCTCGGTGATTCGCAGCGGAACGGTCAACGATCAGCAGGCCGGTTTCGAGGTGCTCGGGACCTTGAAGAGCAGCGAGGCCGAGAAGGTCCTCGGGTCGTTCTTCGACGAGCTTGTCGCGGGCAAAGTGGCGCCGGCCGTGCAGCTCGATCTGGTGGACGCGATGCAGGCGAACGGGTCGCCGGCTCTCGAGGCCAGGCTCGAGGCGTATCGCAAGACGAAGTCGGCGACGAGCCTCGTCCTGGCGTTTCGCGACGCGCTGCTGCAGGGGGGAAGCGCCAGCCGTGGCCGTGAGACGTTTGTCGAGCACCCGGCGGCGGCGTGCACCCGATGCCACACCGTGCGCAACGCCGGAGCGGATGTCGGTCCGAACCTCATGGGCGTCGCCACGCGGTTGACGCGTGAGCAGATCCTCGAGTCTCTGCTCGAGCCGAGCGCCCGCATTGCGCCCGGCTATGGCACCGTGGGGATCACGCTCCGGAACGGCCAGCGGGTGGATGGGACGCTGCGCGAAGAGACGCCCACCCACGTCGTGGTCGTCACGGGCACGCCGCCGGCCGAACAGCGGATCGCGAAGTCCGATATCGCGGAGCGGACCAACCCGGTCTCTGCGATGCCTCCCGTCGGACTCATCGTCAAACCGCGCGACGTGCGAGACCTCGTGGCGTATCTCGCGACGCTCAGGTAGGTGAGCGGGGTCACGCCGCGCAGATCAACGGAGGGCTATCGATGGACGTCACCAGGACCCTGCTCGTCACGTTGATGTTGTCCGGCGCTGCGGACAGGCCGGCCGAGATCCCGCTCTGGCCGGAAGGCGCGCCCGGGTCCGAAGGCAAGCCGATGAAAGACGTGGTGACCACATCCGCCAGCGGCGAGCTGAGCGTCTCGGGCATCCACAATCCGAGCATTACGCCCTACCTGCCGGCCAAGGAGAAGGCCACCGGCCTGGCGATCCTCGTCATCCCCGGCGGCGGACATCGTGTGCTCGCGATCACGCACGAGGGATACAACGTCGCGGAGTGGTTGAGGGACCACGGCATCGCGGCGTTCGTCCTCAAGCACCGGCTCGCGCGCGAGGCCAATTCGACGTACAAGATCGACGTCGAATCGTTCGCCGACACCCAGCGCGCGATTCGGCTCATCCGCAGCCGCGCGGGGGAGTGGAGCATCGATCCGAGCCGCGTGGGCGCGATCGGGTTTTCCGCAGGCGGCGAGCTGGTCTCGATGGCGAGCGCGCGCTTCGAGGCTGGCGATGCGGCGGCGGGCGATCCACTCGCACGGCAGAACTCGAAACCAGATTTTCAGGCGCTGATCTATCCGGGCCGCTCGGGCGACATCCAACCGACGAAGGATTCCCCCCCGGTCTTCCTGGCCGCGGCTTACAACGACCGCCCGGACATCTCGGAGGGCCTGGCCGAGGCCTACCTGCGATTCAAGCGTGCCGGTGTACCGGCGGAACTGCACATCTACGGCACTGGGGGGCACGGGTTCGGCCTGCGCTCGAGCAACACACGTCCGGTCGGCCACTGGATGGTGCGGTTCGAGGAGTGGCTCGCCGAGGGCGGGTTCCTGCGGCGCCCGTAGCTCCAGCGAAACGTGTATGGC
>CAYZBZ010000329.1:0-4523 GCA_964476725.1 uncultured Vicinamibacterales bacterium | reverse complement strand
CGGCTTCACGCTGGTCACGAGCGACGGAGACTTCGACCGGTTCTTACCATCCCTCGGCCGGTGGCGCCACGTGAAGCCGTGGCCCCGAGTTGGTAGGGCCGCGGATCGCTGATTACCAACGATGGCTGATAAGTTCTCGCGGCAATCATCGGCGCGAAGGCCTCCGCGGCGGGCGGTGCGCGATGAAAGCCAGCGGGCGGCGCCGGGCACCGCAATTTACACATTCCATGCGAATGGCTCACACGGTATTGGGGCGACGAACCGCACTTCGGCAACTGCGGACTCTGCCAACAGCTCGGCACACGCTTGGAAACATTCATCGGCAAGCCTGAGGCGCGGCGGATCGTCCGGATGACGAAGAGGGACCTGGCAAAGAGCTTGGGCAAAACTGACGTGCTGAAAGGGTGAACAACGCTGCCGCGGCGGATCTCGTGACGGAGTACACGGTGAAGGCCCGGCGTTCGCTGAAGCATCTCAGTCTCGCGAATACAAATGGTGCCGGAGGTGGGAATCGAACCCACACGGGGAGTGAACCCCACGGGATTTTGAGTCCCGCGCGTCTGCCAGTTTCACCACTCCGGCCCTGGAGAGAACTATATTTTACGCCGACTTCCCGGTCCTTCGACCTGAGCGGGGCGATCCCTGCGAAAACGTGCGTGAAAAGGCTCGGTCAGCGTGCTCCGCCGGGGAGCGCCTCCGCGATTGCCGTCGTGATGTCGACGACTGGGCCATTGAACACCGTGGCGGCGGGCATCCGGTCATCCCACGTAGCACCTTTCGGATAGACGGCGGCGAGATCCCACAGAATGCCCGAGCGAATGCAGCAATCCTGTTCGGGCTGCGGCGCCCGTGCGTCCGCGGCCATTCGCCTGGCGAGCACGTGATCGGGATCCCAATACTGCTGCACTCGGCGATCTGAAGCTCGACTCAACGCCCAGGTAGTCGGCGCCGCGAAATCCGTTGGCAGGATCGGTTCCCACACGACGAAGACGCGCACGGCCGCATTCGGCTGTTTCTGTAAGAGCGATTGGACTGCGGAGGCCCCCCGCAGGCACGTCGCTCAAGTCGGCGCCAACAGCACGATGATGCGCGCCTCGCCGGTCGCACGGTTGAAATCCGCTTTCAACGTCGCGAGCGAAGCGGGATCGAGATACGCGAGCGGTGGTTGCCCGGCAGGCGCGTTGTGAGTCCCGAAGCGCGTCCACGCGAACGCTCCGACGATCGCGGCGAGCACGAGCAGCAGCAGGCGTCGTCTGTTCATGGCAACCAGTCAGCGATCAAGCCCGCGAGCACCTGCGGCAGGAGCACCACGAGCAGCACGATCGCAGCCGACACGGCAAGGATGACCATCGAGGCGGATCCGCGCGTCGAGCATGTGCGGCGCACTCGCGCGACTTGTACGGCGCCCCTCGTCAGCAGCACCGCTGACGCGCCGAGGAACCACCATCGATAGGAGCCCGCAACGATTGCAAGGCTGGCTGTTGCCGTGCCTGCCGCGATGGCGATCGGCACGCAGCACGCTAACGTGGCAAGAGCACTGAAGGCCGCGGCAACCGGAGCGATCTTTTCCGTGTGCTTCATAGCTTCGCGATGACCGGGCACTCCGGATCAGGCCCCTTCTGGAGCGACTCTTCACATTGATCCGCGAACGTCTGAAGCGTTCGTCGAAACTCATCGAGTTCCGCGCGTTGCTCGTCGAGCTGTGCGATCTTCGCCGCAAGGAACTGTTGCACCTGCCTGCACCGCCGCGTACCGCCGCGATGTTTCAACGCGAGTAGCTCACGGATCTCAGCCAGGCTCAGGCCGTTGCCTTGCGCCTGTTTCACGAACCGGATGCGGTCGACCGCCTCGTGCGGGTAGCGCCGGGTCCCGCTGAGCGTTCGGGGAGGCTCCGGGAGTAGACCGATCCGTTCATAGTAGCGTACGGCTTCTACGGTCACGCCTGCTTCGGCTGCGATTTCACCGATGCGGTAGCTGTTCATATCTGGACACGCTGTACAGCGGCGGTCACATCCCCGAGGCAGCAGGCCCCGCTTGGGTTCCGCAGCTCACACGCGCACCGGCCGGCGGCGATGTGTGCGCGAACCCGCTCGACCGCCTGGCAGGAACCGCCTTGGGCAACCTCGCGACGCATGTCGGCCTCATTCTCTCCGAAACAGTAGCAGACCATCCTCCCGCCGGCCGGCTGCTTCTGCCAGACGGGAACCCGTATATCGCCGACCAGGAAGACCTGATCGGTTGCGTTGAAGTAGACGACCTCGCAACCGGGGTCCGGGCAGAACCGATGGGGCGATCCGGAGATCCGCTGTAGCGCCCGTTCTGTAAGGAGCGCCTTGACCGTGTTGACGTCAACGGGTTTCCCATGTGCGCCACTCCGTGGGCAGGTGTGCCCCTCTGCGGGATCGTCGGGACGAGGGGGACACCAGCAGTCGTCGGCCATCGCGCGCCAGTATCCACCCTGAAGTGCGCTACAGCGTCAAGAGCCTATGGCTTGGACTTGGCAGCGGCCGAGGCAGTTCGGCGTCCGTGTTGCCGCCACGCGGCGGCGGGGCTACGATCCGGACGTGCAATCCAAACCTGGCGTATTTCTCGTTGCGGCCCTTCTCGGAGGCGCCTCGATCGGCGGACAGGAGCGGGGACCCGCAATGCAGGACGTACATCTCATGACGGTGGACCCCGGCCATTTCCACGCGGCGCTGGTACAGAAAGAGATGTACCCCGGCGTCGCGACGCGCGTGGACATCTTTGCTCCGGTCGGGCCGGATCTTCTCGGGCATCTCAGCCGCATCGCCGCGTTCAACGCGCGCAGGGAGCGTCCCACCTCGTGGGAGTGGGAGATACACGCCGGCCCCGACTTCTTCGCGCGCATGCTTCGCGAGCGCCCGGGCAACGTCGTCGTGTTCTCCGGCCGCAACCGCGGGAAGATCGACCAGATCGTCGCGTCGGTCAAAGCCGGCCTCAACGTGCTCGCCGACAAGCCGTGGATTCTGACGTCGGGCGACCTGCCGAAGATCGAGACGGCGCTCGCGGACGCGGATGCCAGGGCAATGGTCGCCTACGACATCATGACGGAGCGCTTCGAGGCCACGAACAGCCTTCAGCGCGCCCTCGTCAACGACAAGGCGACGTTCGGAGAGATCGTGCCGGGCACCGTCGAGGAGCCTGGCGTCTACATGGAAAGCGTGCACTACCTCAAGAAGATCGTGGCCGGCGCACCGAACATCAGACCCTCCTGGTTCTTCAACACGGCCGAGCAGGGGGAGGGGCTGAACGACATCGGCACGCACCTCGTCGACCTCGTTCAGTGGACGCTCTTCCCCGATCAGGCGATCGACTATCGATCCGACATCCGCGTGCTGGCGGCTCAACGCTGGCCGACCTGGATTTCGGAGGCGGATTTCCGGAGCGTGACGAACGAGCCGCGATTCCCTCGAGCCGTCGCAGCGTCGGTCAAGGACGGGAAGCTCGAGTACTACTGCAACACGCTCGTGTCGTACACGGTGCGCGGGATCCAGACGAAGCTGAACGTGATCTGGGACTGGGAACCGCCCGCAGGCTCGGGCGACACGCACTTCGCGGTGTACCGCGGAACGCGCTCGCGCATCGAGGTGCGGCAAACCCGCGCCGATCGCTTCCGCCCGGAGCTGTATGTGGTGCCAGCCACCCCCGCACTGAAGCCCCAGGTGCTCGCGGCGCTGCAAGCGAAGATACAGGCGCTGCAGCCGACGTATGCCGGCATCGGCGTCGAAGATCTGGGCGCCGAGATGCGAGTGACGATTCCCGATCCGCTGCGGGTCGGCCACGAGGCCCATTTCGCGCAGGTGACGACGAGTTTCCTCGAGTATCTGAAGAACCGCCGCGCGCTTCCGGCCTGGGAGCGGCCCAATATGCTCGCGAAGTATTTCGTCACCACGAAGGGGACCGAGTTGAGCCGCCAGAGCCCGCCTCGACCTGCGCCGCGCATCGCCCCTCCTGAACCCTGAACCCTGAACCTTGAACCTTGAACCGCGTTAGTTCGCTTGGCGTTTCGTCGCGCATGTCTTTATAATCGCCGCGTATACCGTGGGCAAACTGAACGTCCTCGTCCTGTACGACCGTTGGGAAGAGCCCGAAGAAGCTGATGCCGCTTCGGGCGACAAGGCGCCGCTCACCCGTACACTCGATAGGAAGGAAGTCGAAGACGAAGTCGCCGAGACGCTCGGGAAGCTCGGGCACGAGGCCACGCTGCACGTGCTCGACGGCTCGACGAAGAGTCTGCACGCACTCGCCAAGGTGGACTGCGACCTCGTCTTCAACCTCGCCGAGTCCTTCGGCGGGAACGACACGGCGGACTACTGCATCGCCGCATATCTCGAGCTCATAGGCAAGCGGATTACCGGATCCGGGTCGCACGGGCTCCTGTACGGGCAGGACAAGGCGGTCGCGAAGAAGATCCTCGAGTTCCACGGCATCGAGACGCCGGTGTTCGCCCGGTCGTTCCGAGGGCGGCTGGACTTCTCCCACGACCTCGAGTTCCCGGTCAT
>CAYZBZ010000328.1:0-4557 GCA_964476725.1 uncultured Vicinamibacterales bacterium | reverse complement strand
TCGCGGCCCTCACGCTGGGGATTGGCGTCAACACCGCGATCTTCTCAGTGGTCAACGCCGTGCTGCTGAGCCCGGTGGCGTTCCCCGACCCGGATCGGCTGATCAATTAGGGATTGCCGATCAGTGCCTCAGCGATGCGCTCCCATTCGGCATCGAGGCCGCCGCGGCAGTCCGGCTTGCCCGCCCGGCGATACCAGTACGCGGCGTTGCCGAGGTCCCCTTCCTTGCGGTGCAGGTAGGCGTGAATCCACGCGCCGGTGGGATCCGCGATGTCCTGCGCGATGGCGTGCGCCGCCTGCCAGTCGCCGCGCGCGTCGTTCCAGAGCGCGAGCAATGCGGGCGAAAGGCCGGCCGGCGCCTTCGTCCCTGCGGCGCTCTGTTTGAACTCCAGGAGTGTCACAGGACTATTCTCGCCCGAATCCGGCGGTCATTGAACCGCATACAACGGAGTGAACAGAGACTCTTCCGCCTGAAGCTGGAGCAATCGCAACAGCGGCTGGCGGGGCCGCCGCGTGGCGTGTCCGGGGAAGTAGGTTCTACAGGGTTCCGGCGGGCCGATCACTTCGCGAGGAACAGATCGTACGCGCTGTTCGAGCGCTCCCGTTGGTAGCGATAGCCGAGCGCCTCGAGAAAATCCTCGAACCCGGCCATCTCCGCGGGGGGTACCTCGAAACCCGCGAGCACACGACCGAAGTCTGCGCCGTGGTTCCGGTAGTGAAACAGGCTGATGTTCCAGCGGCCTCCCAGCTTCTCCAGGAATGCCATGAGCGCGCCCGGACGCTCCGGGAACTCGAATCGGCACACCTGTTCGTGCTGGACGTCCCCGCTGCGACCGCCGACCATGTGCCGCACGTGCAGCTTGGCCGTCTCGTTGTCCGTCAGGTCGACCGTCTGATAGCCGCCGCGGTGGAGCGTGGCCGCCAGCTCCGCGGCGTCCTGCCTCGACCGCGTCGCGATCCCGACGAAGATGTGCGCCACGTCGCGGCCGCTCAGCCGGTAGTTGAACTCGGTCACGACGCGGCGTCCGATCGTGGCGCAGAACTCCCGGAACGCGCCAGGGCGCTCAGGAATCGTGACGCCGAGCAGCGCCTCGCGCGCGTCTCCCAGCTCGGCGCGCTCCGCGACGAACCGCAGACGGTCGAAGTTCATGTTGGCGCCGCTCAGGATCGCGGCCACCCGCTCACCGCGGGTGCCCGTGCGTTCCACCCATGCGCGTAAGCCCGCCACCGCGAGCGCCCCGGCCGGCTCCATGATCGATCGCGTGTCGTCGAAGACGTCCTTGATCGCGGCGCAGATCTCGTCGTTCGAGACCCGCACGATCTCCTCGACCGTGGCGCACACGATGGGGAAGGTGAGCTCGCCGACCTCGCGCACGGCCACGCCGTCGGCGAAGATGCCGACGCGGTCGAGGACCACCCGCCGGCCGGCCGCGACCGACTGATACATCGCATCGGCTTCGTACGGCTCGACACCGATCACGCGGACCTCGGGCTTCACGGCCTTGACGTAGCTGGCGATGCCCGCGATGAGACCGCCGCCCCCGACGGGAACGAAGATGGCCGACACGTCCCCGAGCCGGTGACGCAGGATTTCGTCGCCGATCGTGCCCTGACCCGCGATGACGAGCGGATCGTCGAATGGGTGCACGAAGGTCATGGCGGTCCCGGCGCGAAGCTCGTCGCAGCGCACCTTGGCCTCCCCGTAGCTGTCCCCCGCGAGCACGACCTCCGCGCCCAGATCGCGCACTGCCTCGACTTTGATCTCCGGCGTTGTCTGGGGCATCACGATGAGCGCCCGAAGGCCGAGGTGACGCGCGGCGAACGCCACCCCCTGGGCATGGTTCCCCGCGCTCGCGGCAATCACGCCGTGCACGCGCTCGGCGGCGGTCAGGTGGGCGATGCGGTTGTAGGCGCCGCGGATCTTGTAGCTGAAGACCGGCTGGAGGTCCTCGCGCTTGAGCAGCACGTCGTTCTGGAGCCGGCGCGACAGCCGCGGCGCGGGATCGAGCGGCGTCTCAAGCGCGACGTCGTACACGCGGCTGGTGAGGATCAACCGCAGCATCGCGTCTGGTGTGATGGGGAATGCTGACATTGATGATTGTAGATTGCTGATTGATGATTGTTTCTTGTCAATCGACAATCAGCAATCGCAAATCATCAATCTGGCCCCGGCCTCTTTCACCGCGTGCCGTTGACCGGCTGGATGTGGATGCCGCACTCCAGCTTCTGCCCCTGCCAGCGGCCGGAGCGCTGGTCCGATGGATCGAGCGGCAGTGTCGTGCACGGCTCGCACCCGATGCTCGTGTAGCCGAGATCGTACAACGGCAGCAGCGGAACCCCGTTCGCCGACGCATACGCCCACACGTCTTTCGTCGTCCACGTGGCGAGGGGGCTGACCTTCCGGATCACCCGGCCCGACGGCAGGTTGAACGGCTCCAGGTGAGCGAGGTGCGCGCGGCTGGGGGACTGTTCCCGTCGCAGGCCGGTAAACCAGACGTCGTAGGCCTCGAGCGCCGAGAACAGCGGCTCCACCTTGTGGCGCGCGCAGCACGCGTCGGTGCTCGTCTGCCACAGCCCCACGGACGGGGTGTCCGCCCGCAGGGTGATGAGGTTCAGCCCCCATCGCGCGGTCAGCTCGTCGCGGTACGCGTACGTCTGCTGAAAATGGTGCACGGTGTCCAGGAAGAGCACCGGGATGTCCGGCGCGATCTCGCGGAGCATGTGCAGGACCACGACGTCTTCCGCCTGGAAGCTGCACGTGAGGCAGGGGGCGCGGGCCGCGTCGAGCTGGCCGGCGATGACGAGGGCTGCGTCGCTCATGCGAGTATCTCCTCGAGAACGCGGCGCACCATGTCAACGGCTTCGCCGTCGGTCGCCGCGGCACGCGCGGCCCGCGCCAGCCGCTCGGCCGCACCGGCTCCGGCATCGGCTCCCCGATGCTCGGGCAGCCGGGTGACGATCATCCCGGCCCCGGCGGTGAAGTTCGTCGCGGGATCGATCAGGATGAAGCTCCCCGTCGCGCGGTTGGTCTTATACGGGTCGAAGACGAGCGGCCGCGAGGTCGTGACGCGGCCGGTCCCGATCTGATTCAGCGCGAACGGGCGATCGATTTCGGCCGACACTGTCGTCGCGCCGTGCTTGAGAAGATAGACCCGGCCTGGATCGAGCGGCCGCTCGTCCATCCAGACGATCTCGGCCTCGAACCGGCGCCCGACCTCCGCCGGTCCGACGGCCAGCAGGTCGCCGCGGCTGATGTCGAGCTCGTGCTCGAGCGCGAGGGTGACCGACATCGGTGCGAACGCCCGATCGATGTCGCCGTCCCAGGTCACAATGCGCGTGACGGTCGTCGTCAGATTCGACGGCCACACCGTCACCGCGTCCCCGACGCGGATGACCCCCGAGCGTATCTGCCCGGCATACCCGCGGAAATCGTGGGTCGGCCGGACGACGAGTTGAACGGGGAAGCGGAAGGGTCTCGAGACCGCCTCCTGCTCGACCTCCACGGTCTCCAGGTATTCGAGCAGGCTGGGGCCCTTGAACCACGGCGTGCGCGCGCTCGGCGTGATGACGTTGTCCCCATCCAGCGCGCTCAGGGGGATGGCGTGCACCCTCGCGCCGGCGTGCAGCTGCGAAAACTCCTCGCCGACGTCGTCGAAGACGCCGCGGTCGAAGTCGACCAGGTCCATCTTGTTCACCGCCAGGACGAGCGTCGTGATCCCCAGCAGCTGCGCGATCCGGGCGTGCCGCCTCGTCTGATCGCGCACGCCGTGCCGCGCATCGACGAGGAGAATCGCGACGTCCGCCGTCGACGCGCCGGTGGCCATGTTGCGCGTGTACTGCTCGTGCCCCGGCGTGTCGGCGAGGATGAACTTGCGGCGCGCGGTCGCGAAGTACCGGTACGCGACGTCGATGGTGATGCCCTGCTCGCGCTCGGCCCGCAGCCCGTCGGTGAAGAGCGAAAAATCGATGGGGCCGGCGGTCCGGTTTCGCGACGCGGCTTCGACCGAGCGAACCTGATCCTCGTACACCCCGCGCGAGTCGTACAGCAGCCGTCCGATGAGCGTGCTCTTCCCGTCGTCCACGCTCCCGGCGGTGCAGATCCGAAGGAGCCCGGGCATCAGAAGTACCCCTCGCGCTTCTTGAGCTCCATCGAGCCGTCCTGGTCGTGATCGATCACCCTGAGCTGCCGCTCGGACTGCCGGACGCTCACGAGCTCGTCGATGATCTTCGGGACGGTGTCGGCGTTCGACCTGACGGCGCCGGTGCACGGAGAACAACCGAGCGAGCGCATCCGGCACAGGACACGCTCGAGGCGGTCCCCCGGCAGCAGCGGGACGAACGGCTGCTCGGCCACGATGAGCGAGTTCCCGCGCACGATCACGTCGCGCTCCTTCGCAAAATACAGCGGCACGACGGGAATCCGCTCGACGTCGATGTAGTGCCACACGTCGATCTCCGTCCAGTTCGAGAGCGGAAACACGCGGATGCTCTCGCCCGGCCGGATGCGGCTGTTCAGCAGGTTCCAGAGCTCCGGCCGCTGGCGCTTCGGATCCCACTG
>CAYZBZ010000327.1:0-4563 GCA_964476725.1 uncultured Vicinamibacterales bacterium | reverse complement strand
TCTTGCTTTCACCCAGCCGGCACCGCCGGCTGGAGAACGGTAGGATCTACCAGTGCAGCCGACCGGCCTTGTGCCCGCGCTCGCCTTCAGTGGGGCTGCCCCATCCGACGTCGCCACCGATCTCATCGCCGTTCCTCTTTTCGAAGGGGACGACCCGGCCGCGGACCTTCGCGCGCTGGACGACGCGACCGGCGGCGCCTTGATGCGCGCGCTGGAGTCCCGGGAAATCCAGGGCCGGCTGTACGACGTGTTCATCACCCCGGTGACCAACGGCTGGCGTGCCGCGCGCATCGCGTTCATCGGCGCCGGCAAGCGGGCAGACTTCACAACCGAGCGCCTCCGACGCGTCGCGACCACCGCCGCCCTGAACGCGCGGCAGCGGCGCGTACAGCGCCTCGCCTGGCTCAACCGCGGTGACCTCGAATTGCCTGCCGCCATTCAGGCCGCGGCCGAAGGGCTGGCGCTCTCCGCCTTCAGCGCGGACCGGTACAAGAGCGGCGAGCGCGCTGCGCCGCCGCTGGACCAGGTGCGCATCCTTCCCGGCGAGGCGGAAGGGGACCCCTCGACGCTCGAGGCGGCCGTCGAGCGCGGGCGCATTCTCGGCGAGTCCTGCAACCTGGCGCGCGAGCTCTGCAACGAGCCTTCGAACGTGCTCACGCCCTCGGTGTTCGCCGACCGGGCGTCCGAGATCTGCGGCGCGGCCGGCGTGTCGGTCGAGATCCTCGGCGAGCGCGAAATCGGTCAGCTCGGGATGGGGCTGCTGCTTGGCGTCGCGCGGGGAAGCGCCGAGCCTCCCCGCGTCATCGTGATGCGCCACAGTCCGGAAGGGGCGCCGAAGAATCCGGTGCTCGGCCTCGTCGGCAAGGGCATCACGTTCGACACCGGCGGGATCTCGATCAAATCGGCCGACGGCATGGAGCGCATGAAGGACGACATGGCCGGAGGGGCGGCCGTCATCTGCGCGATGCGCGCCATCGCGCTCCTGGACGCGCCGATCAACGTCATCGGCATCGTACCCGCGACGGAGAACATGCCGGGGGGACGTGCGCTCAAGCCAGGCGACGTCCTCACGTCCGCTTCGGGCAAGACGGTCGAAGTGATCAACACCGACGCCGAAGGCCGCCTCGTGCTGGGTGACGGCCTCTGGTACGCGCAGAAGCTCGGCGCGACGCATCTCGTCGACGTCGCCACCCTGACCGGCGCCGCCGTCGTCGCGCTGGGCAAGGCGGCGTCGGCGCTTTTCGGCCAGCCCGACGAATGGGTCGAGGTCGTTCGCGACACCGCGGAGAAGGCGGGCGATCGCTGCTGGCGCATGCCCCTTTACGACGAGTATGCGGATCAGCTGCGCAGTGAAATCGCCGACGTGCTGAATACAGGCGGCCGGCCGGCCGGCGCCTGCACCGCGGCGATGTTTCTGAAGGAATTCGCCGGCGGGCTGCCCTGGGCCCACCTGGATGTCGCGGGCACCGCCTGGTCGGAAGAACCAAAGCCGTGGCTCCCCAAGGGGGCGAGCGGAGTGGCGGTGCGGACGCTTGCGGAGCTGGCGTTTACCAGCGCGACCTGGAAATGATCCTGCAGAACCCGATCATCGTGAAAGTCGTGCAGCAGCCCGTGGAGTCCACCACCGTCGCGGACGTGCTCGTCGGCGCGATCGGCCTCACGGGTGTGCTCGTGCTGTTCGCGCTCCTCCTCGGAGGAGCGCTCGGCGGGGTCCTGATCGGGGTGAAAGTGCTGCGCGCGCGCCTGAATCCCGAGCGTGCGTCCGACTCCGACGCGATTCACATCGTCTAGGAGAAAACCGTAGGGCGGATTACCGCGCGCCGATCCCCATGACGCCCGGCCTCAGCTTCTTCAACGACTGCTGGTAACGCAGGACCGCGTCGAGCAGGGCTTCGGCGATCTGCTGCCGATAGGCGCCCGTCTTCAGAAGCTGTCCTTCCTGTTTGTTCGTCACGAAGGAGATCTCCGCGAGCACGCTCGGCATCGCGGCGCCGATCAGCACGACGAAGGGTGCCTGTTTTACGCCGAGATCCCTCAGCTCCTTGTTCCTGGACGACAGCCGGCGCACCATCGCCCGCTGCACCATGTCGGCGAAATCGCGCGACTCGTCGATCTTGTTGTTGAACGCGATCGCCCGGACGATGTCGGGCAGGTTGTGCATGGCCCGGGCGGACGCGGAGTTTTCGCGCGCCGCGACCGCTGCCGCGTCCGGGTTCGAGGCAAAGTTGAGGAAGTAGGTCTCGATGCCGTGCGCCCGCGGATTCCGGCTCGCGTTGGCGTGAACGGAGAGGAAGAGATCCGCTCCTTCGCGGTTCGCGATCGCGGTGCGCCCCTCGAGAGGCACGAACACGTCGGTGACGCGGGTCATGACGACCTCGATGCCAGGCTGCTTCTGCAGCAGCCGGCCGAGCCTGGTCGCCACATCGAGCACGAGCTCCGCCTCGGTGAGGCCGTTCGACTGCGCGCCCGGATCGTGCCCGCCGTGCCCCGCATCGATTACGATGCGCGACACGCCGAGACCGAGCTGGCGGGCGAGCGAGAACCTGCCGTCAGAATTTGCGGCAGGCACCGCCGGCGGAATCAGAAACGACGAAGTCACGGGACGTGCCGCCAGCGGCCTGGTCGGGACGTCGGGCGCCGGCGGCGCCGCCTCCGGAACCCGCTTTGCCGGAACGGGCGGCGTGAGTGGCAGGGCGGGCAGCAACGCGACGAGCGCAACCGCGGATTCCGGCGCGGGCGAAACGGCGTCCGGTCCGTTCACAGCGGGGTCCACTGGTGATCCACTTCTGGGCGTCGTGCGCGCCTTGAAGTCAATCACGAGGCGGAACGGATTGTAGAGCGTGAAGACGCTATAGCTGTCCGCCCCTTCCATGTCGAACACAATCCGCGTGGTGTTCCGCGGATGCCGTCCCAGCCGCACTTCGCGAACCACGTCGTCGCCAAACTTCAGCGTCGCGTCCTGAAGCGCCGGTACGGGGCGTGCGCCCTTCAGATCGAAGAACACGCGCCTCGGGGCGTCGAGGCGCTCGGCACGGAACGCCGACTCGCCGTCCATCTCAACCGTGACGCGCATGCCGTCCGGCAGCGGGCTCCGCGTGATCTCGCGGATCATCACCGGAGGGGGTGGCGCGGCTGCACTGACGTCGACCGGCACGCTCGCGCCTGACGTCGCGGTCGGCACCGGCGCCGGTGCTGCGGCAGCCCGCACGGTGTCCAGCTGGCCGAGCGCTTCGTCCACGCGCGCCACCAGCGAGCTCGACGAGTATTGATCCCTGAGCTGGGTGAGAAGACGCATGGCCGTGCGCCTGTCGGCGGCCGCGCCGAACCGCTCGTACGCCAGCCGCGCGAGATTCCCTCCCTGCCACAGCGCGTTGTCGCTGTAGCCGCTGGCGGGGAACCTGCGGACGATCGCGTCGTACGCGTGCACGGCGCGTCGCAGGTTCGGCAGCGTGGGCTGGCGTTCGGCGTCTCGGAGCTCGCGTTCCTGTTCCAGCGCGCGCGTATACAGCGTCCGCGCGGTGGGAGAGTCCGCGACCGCGGGACCTGCCGGAGCGAGCACGATGGCGAACAGCAGAATCGCACCAAGCCTGAGATTCATGGCTACCTCAGTTGCGCGTCCATTTCGTCGAAGTAGTCCGCTTTGACGAGCACCTCGCGCGACTTGCCGCCTGCGGCGCCCGACACGCCCGAAACCAGGCCTTCGGCTTCCATCATGTCCACGAGTCGCGCCGCACGGCTGAACCCGATGCGCAGACGCCGCTGCAGGTAGGAGATCGACGCCTGGCCGCTCGACACGACGATCCGGGCGGCTTCGTCGTACAAGTCGTCCTTCTCGAACTCGAGGTCGCCCGCCGCCTTCTTGTCGTCGTCGGTAATCGTCGTGTCGTAGGTCGGCTTGCCCTGCTTCCGCAGGAAGCTTGCGAGTCGCGCGCTTTCCTGTTCGGAGATGTAGGGACCGTGCAGACGCACGAAGCGCGACGAGGCGGGGGGCAGATAGAGCATGTCCCCTTTCCCGAGGAGCTGCTCGGCGCCGTTCCCGTCGAGAATCGTGCGCGAGTCGACCTTCGAGGACACCCGGAACGAAATGCGCGCGGGCAGGTTGGCTTTGATGAGGCCGGTGATCACGTCGACCGACGGCCGCTGCGTCGCGAGGATCAGATGGATGCCTACCGCACGCGCCATCTGGGCGAGGCGGCAGATCGATTCCTCCACTTCGTTGCTCGCGACCATCATGAGGTCCGCGAGCTCGTCGATCAGCACGACGATGAAGGGCAGCGGCCTGATCTCGTTGCCGTGTCCGTCGGTGACGGGCCCTTTCTTTTCCGCCTGCGCGAGCTTCAGGTTCCGGTTGTACTGCTCGATGTTGCGGACGCCGACGGCGGCGAGCGTCTTGTACCGCTCTTCCATCTCGCGCACCGCCCAGCGCAGCGCGTTCGCCGCCAGCTTCGCGTCCACGACTACCGGCGTCAGGAGATGCGGGATGTCTTCATACATCCCCAGCTCGAGCCGCTTCGGATCGATCATGATCAACCGCACGTCGTCCGGCGTGGCCCGGATGAGGAT
>CAYZBZ010000326.1:0-4588 GCA_964476725.1 uncultured Vicinamibacterales bacterium | reverse complement strand
TTCAAGCCATGCTCGTCTTTGCGACCGCCGGCGTCATCGGCTTTGTCGGCAGCACGACCGTGCGCAACCTGGTCACGGCAACCACGGAAGCCACGGAAGCCACGGAACACACGGAACCCACGGAAGAACACGGAAAAACCCGGAAGAACCCGGCGGGACAGAACCCGGAGGAACCCCGAGGAACAGAACCCGGAAGAACCCGGAGGAACCCGGCAGAACCCAGCGGAACCTGGATGAGTTAGTCCGCCGGCAGCCGCAGCTCGAACACGGCACCCCCCTCTGGCGCGTTTGCGGCGCTGACGGTGCCGCCGTGGCGCTCCACGATCGCGCGCACGATGGACAGACCGAGCCCGCTGCCTGAGGGCACGGCGGTGCCGGCGCGCGCGGCGTCGACCTTGTAGAAACGATCGAACAGGCGCGACAGGTGCTCCGCCGGGATGCCCGGCCCCGTATCGCGCACCACGATCCGAACGCCGGCGTCTGCGGGCAGCGCCTGGAGGCTGACGCATCCGCCGGATGGCGTGTGTCGGATGGCGTTGGCTGCGAGATTCTGAAGCGCCTGTTCCAGGCGAGCGGCGTCACCGAGGATGTTCGGCGTTCCTGCGCCGATGTCGAAATCCAGCGTGATGCCGCGATCGCGGATCGCCGGCTGATGACGATCCGAGACGCGCTTGAAAAGATCGCCCACCGAGACGGGCTCGGTCCGCAGCTTGTCCCCTCCGCCCTCGAGCCGCGCCAGATCCAGCAGGTCCCCGATGATCGCCTCGAGCTTGTGCGTCTCCTGCTCCACGATCTCGAGGTATCGTTTCCGCGTCTCCTGATCGAGCGGTACGTCCGTCATCCCGAGCGTCTCGACATAACCGCGGATCGCCGACAACGGCGTCATCAGCTCGTGCGAGACGTCGGCCAGGAGCTGGCGCCGCGCGCGATCGGACTGGGTCAACGCGGCGGCGCGGCTGTCGAGATCGATGGCCATGCGGTTGAACGTCCGCGCGAGCGAGCTGACCTCGTCGCCGCCGGTTTCAGTTGCGCGCACGTCGGTGGTCCCTTCGCCGAGCGCGCGTGCCGCCTGCTCGAGGGTACGGAGCCGTTTGTGCGCCGGCCGGAAGATCAGCAGCGCGGTCAGCGTCGCGCCGACGCCGAGCAGCCCCAATCCGAACCAGCTCAGAGTTGGCCCCAACTCCCGCAGCGCGACCCCGACAGGTGGAGGGTTCGCCGGCACGGCGACCAGCCCCACCTGCGAGCCGTTCACGAGGATCGGCGCGTACTCGGTCGGAATCCTTGCGCCCCCACCACGACGTTGGCCGGGGGGCGGGCCGCTCTCGCTCCTCATCCGAGACTGCACGAGGCGGCCAAACTCAGTAGGAAGGCCTGTCGGCCGGTTCGACGCGCGCCGCCCGTCCGACAGGACGACGAGAAACGGTTGAAAGATGTGTGAGTAACGGCTCCGAACGAACTCCTCGAGCGCGAGATTGGGACGCTGCTCGAGCTCGGCGCCGACCTCGGCCGCGACCTGCCCGGCCAGCTCCGCCGGCGTCCGGGCGGTCGACGACCCGACGAACCGGTCCGTGAGCCACAGGAACAGCAGGCCCTGCACGAGCAGCAGCACCGCGAGCAGCGCGATGAAGCCGAACGCGATGCGCCAGTAGAGGCTCCGGTACCAGACGGGATCAGACATCGGCGAACTTGTATCCCGTGCCCCACACGGTCAACACGAACCTCGGCTCGGCGGGGTCCCTCTCGATCTTGCGCCGCACCCGCTTGATGAGCGTATCGACGCTGCGTTCGGTGATGTGCGTGTCGTCCCCCCACACCTTCTGCATCAGCGCTTCGCGGCTGAAGACGATGCCGCGATTGCTGGCCAGCAGGTAGAGCAGGTCGAACTCGTGGGCGGTCAGCTCGATCTCGCGATCGTCCACGCGCGCGTGGCGCCGTGCGGGATCCACCGTCAGCGCTCCCGCGACGACGATCGCGGCATGGCCGGCGGCCGCGCGCGACGGACGCCGTCGCAGCAGCGCACGGACGCGCGCGATGAATTCGCGCACGCCGAACGGCTTGGTCAGGTAGTCCTCCGCGCCGCTCTCCAGACCGAGCACCTTGTCCGCCTCTTCACGGCGCGCGGTCAGCATCAGGATCGGCACGTCGCCGTTCATGGCCTCGCGCCGCACGGCCCGGCATATCGTCACGCCGTCGAGCGACGGCAGCATGACGTCCAGGATGAGCAGGTCGAACGGGTCCGCCTTCGCCAGCCGCAGTCCTTCTGCGCCGTCTCCCACCGCGACGGGAGTCAGCCCTTCGAGCTCGAGGTGGAGCACGACAAGGTCGCGGATGTGCGTGTCGTCTTCGACGACGAGCACGCGACCCCGCGTCAGGGCGTCCGGGGAAGATTCCTGGGCTGCCGTCACCGGATCAGTCTAGCGCCGACTCGGACGTCAGGGGGACGCTGCCACCGTTTTTTCACAGGCGGACTGTCCTCGCCGTCAGACAGCGGTGTGCCTCGCGGGTGACGGTCCGGCGGCGGAATCTCGATGGCTTGTTCCTGTCCGCCGCCGGAAAATCGACATCTGACAGCGTCCGCGTGAAACCCATCAGACGGCTCGTCCGTGGCATCGACATTGCTCCGTACCGTGCGTCGCCTGCTGCCCCCCGGAGGGTTCTGTGATTTCCAGGAAACGCCCGCTCGTGCTCGTGCCCCTTGCCATCGCCGCCGTTACGGCGTTGTGGCCGACCGAGGCAGCCGCCCAACGCCGACGCGGGCCGACGAGGACGGTCATCGTCAGTGCCCGATATGCCTATCATCCTTACGTCCATCCGTACTACTACGACCCGTTCTGGTTCGGGTGGTACGGCTACCAGTACCGCCCATATCCTCCGTACGGACCCTACGGGCCATACGGGCGGTTCGCGTACGAACCGGTGGCCGGCCTCCGCATCCAGGTGACCCCCCGCCAGGCCGAAGTGTACGTCGACGGCTATCTGACGGGCACCGTTGACGACTTCGACGGCGTGTTCCAGCGGCTTCGCGTGCCGCTGGGGGAGCACGAGATCACGATTTACCTGAACGGCTACCGCACAATTCAGGAAAAGATGCTCTTGCGTCCCTTCGAGACGTACCACATCAGGCAGGTAATGCAGCCGCTCGGCGCGGGCGAGTCAGCGGAGCCTCGTCCGGTTCCGAGCGAGCGCCCGCCGTCAGAGGTGCCGCAGGCCCGCGGCGGGACCCGAGCTCCCGTCCCGGCGGATCGACGCGACCGCAGCGCCGACCGGTTCGGCGCGGTCTCTGTGCGCGTGCAGCCGGCTGATGCGGCGGTGTTCATCGACGACGAGCGGTGGGAAGCGCCCGCCGGGGAGAACCGCCTGCTCGTCGAGGTCAGCGAGGGGACACACCGGATCGAGATCCGGAAGGACGGATTCAAGCCGTACTCGTCGACCGTCAGGGTCCGAGCGGGCGAGACCGTCTCCGTGAACGTGAGCCTGCCTCCTCAGTAGGCCACGGCCAAACACGGAAAACACGGAAAAGCACCGACAAACACGGAAAACACGACTGGAGTCCTGGTTAGAAGGCTGAAGTTCGTAGGCTCCGACGCATTCGAACCTCTCCCTTCCCGAGTCCACGCTGTTCTGCTCGTGTTATTCCGTGGTTCCGTGTATTTTCGTGCCTGTCCGTGTATAAAAAGGCCAACGATTATCCTATGATCCCGTCTTAATCCATTGACCTCGGTGCCGCGGGAGGCGCAGGACACATGCGCGTTTTCGGACAGTTCCTCGTCATTGGCTCCGTCATCACTGCCGGTTTCCTCATCACGGTCGCGCTGCCGAAGGCTCATCCCTCGACCAATCCCGGAGTGATCCCGATCGTCTCCGGACGGGCGCCCGCCACCGACGCAGCGACCGTGCTCGCGGCGGCGCGTGAAGCGCTTGGCGGGGAGAAGCGATTGTCGGCAGTGAAGAGCTTCGCCGCGACCGGCCGTACCCGGCAGGTCCGCGGCGACAACCTCGTGCCCATCGAGTTCGAGATCGCCTGCGAGCTGCCGGACAAGTACGTCCGCAAGGACGAGATACCGGCGCAGGAGAGCGGACCGACGGCCACCGGTTTCAATGGCGAGGAGCTGATCCAGTTTCCCGAGCCGATCATGCCGACTCCGCCGCCAGGCCGGGCCGGAGGGCCGGCCACGCCCCCGGCCGCGCAGATGGAGGCCATGCGCAAGTCGCGCGTCACTGCGGTCAAGCAGGATTTCGTCCGCCTGACGCTCGGGATGTTCGCCGGATCCTTCAGCAGCTACCCGCTCACGTTCACGTACGTCGGGCAGGCGGAAGCGCCGCAAGGCAAGGCTGACGTGGTCGACGCGAAGGGGGCCGCCAACTTTACGGTGCGCCTGTTCGTCAATAGTCAGACACACCTGCCGATCATGGTGAGCTGGCAGGCGCCGGTCCGGAGCGCGCCGCCGGCCAGGCAGGGCGCACCCGGTGGAGCGCCTGTTCCCGCGCCTCAGGGGGCTCCCGCTGCACCGGCCCCGCAAGGTGCCGTGCCTCCTGCAGCGGCGGGGCCGCCCGCTCGACCGGCCACTCCGCCGGCAGCGATCGAGTA
>CAYZBZ010000325.1:0-4597 GCA_964476725.1 uncultured Vicinamibacterales bacterium | reverse complement strand
CGAGCCGTTCGAGATCGCCGGCCCTGTCACAATCAGCGCACTGCTCGCTGAGTTGAAGATCGACCCCCGGCTCGTCGCAGTCGAGCACAACCTCGTCGTGATCAAGCGTCATCGGTACGACACCACGCAGGTCGGCGAAGGGGACGAGGTTGAGATCGTGAATTTCGTGGGCGGTGGATAGTCAGAAGGCCTGCTTGCCTTTGCCGGTGTTTTTATGAACTCTGATCCCCTCGTCATCGCCGGGAAGATCTTTCGCTCGCGTCTGGTCGTGGGCACGGGCAAATACCCGTCGCACACGATCATGGCGGACGCGCATCTCGCGTCGGGAGCCGACATGGTGACGGTCGCGGTCCGCCGTGTGAACCTGACGGACAGGCTAACTCCGGGGGCCCCTGCCCCCCGGGGGCTAACTCCGGGGGCCTCTGCCCCCCGGGGGCTCAAAGAGTCGCTCCTCGACTACATCGATCGCGACCGGATCTTCATCCTGCCGAACACGGCGGGATGCTACACCGCCGAGGACGCAATCCGGACGGCACGGCTCGGGCGCGAGGTGGGGCTCTCGAACTGGGTGAAGCTCGAGGTGATCGGGGACGAGCGGACGCTCTTTCCCGACAACATCGCCCTGCTCGAGGCCACGCGCGTCCTCGTCCGCGAAGGCTTCGTCGTCCTGCCCTACACGAACGACGACCCGGTCATCTGCCGGATGCTGGAGGAAGCGGGAGCGGCGGCGGTGATGCCGCTCGGCGCGCCAATCGGGTCAGGGCTCGGCATCCAGAACCCGAACAACATCCGGATCATCAAGGACCAGGCGCGCGTGCCGGTGATCGTGGACGCAGGGGTCGGCACGGCGTCCGACGCGGCGATCGCGATGGAGCTCGGGGCGGACGGCGTGTTGATGAACACCGCGATTGCGCTCGCGGCCGATCCGGTCGCCATGGCCAGCGCCATGAAGCTGGCCGTCGAAGCCGGACGGCTGGCATTCCGGGCCGGCCGCATTCCGAAGCGCCCGCACGGCTCGGCAAGCAGCCCGGTCGAGGGCCTCATTCACGCCACGGCCCCCGCCGGGGCAGGGACGGACATGCTGAATACCGGCGGCCGGCCGGCCGCCTCGGGTCGCACCGGCGCGTAATGGCGGATCCGGTTCGCGAGCCGCTCGAGGCGGTGCTGCGGCGCCTGAAAGAAGAGCGCGACCAGGCGGACGCCCGGTACAACGAGGCGCTCACCGCGCTCGACCGGACGATCCGGCCGGCCGTCGCGCTCCCGCGTCCGGCGGCTGGCTTCGACGACCACCAGGTCGCCGCGCTCAACGACGCCTGGAACATCCTTCCCGCTCCGCCGCAGGCCTCGGGCGTACGAGGCAGGCTCGCCGGCTTCATCTGGCGCACCGTCGCGCCGTACCTCCAGCGCCAGCTCACGTTCAATTCGTTGCTGGTCGATCACGTCAATCGCAACGCGGCGGCCGTCTGCGACGCGCAGCGCGCGGCTGAAGCCACGGTCGCGGCCCTCGACGACGAGCTCGCGGCGCGCGCCGGATTCCAGGCGCGCCTGATGTTGTACCTGCAGCAGGTCACGGCCTACGTGGACACGAAGGACCGCGACAGCGCCGGAAGCGCGCAGGTCCTCAACGCGGCGCTGAGCGGGCTCGCGGAGAATCTTGCGAAGCACGCCGAGTCGATGGCCGCACGCGAGCATCGCTACGACACACGCGCGACCTCGATCTCAGTCGCGCACGACGATCTGCGCGCGACGATCGGAGTCCTTCAACAGGGGTTCATGTCGCTCAAGCGCGAAGTGGAAAGGCTCGAAGGGTCAGCCCGTCCCGCCCCGGATCCCGGATCCCGGATCCCGGATCCCGGAAGCAGCTCGGCCCGAGACGCCTTCGCCCCTTCGCTCGATGCCTACAAGTATGTCGGCTTCGAGGATCAGTTCCGGGGCTCGCAAGAGGTGATTCGGGCGCGGCTCGAGACGTACGTGCCGCTCTTCGTGGGCCAGGCGGATGTGCTCGACGTCGGCTGCGGGCGGGGGGAGTTCCTCGATCTGCTCGCCGCCCGCGGCATCGCCGCGCGCGGCATCGATCTGAATCACGAGATGGCGGAGAACTGCCGCGCCCGGGGGCTCGATGTGACGGAGGCGGACGCCGTCGGCTATCTCTCGGCGCTACCCGACGCCTCTCTCGGCGGGATTTTCTCGGCGCAGGTCGTCGAGCACCTGCAGCCCGGCTACTTGCTGCGCTTCCTCGAGCTCGCGTTCCACAAGCTGCGCCCGGGGGGCCGGCTCGTGCTCGAGACCTTGAACCCGGCGTGCTGGGTCGCGTTCTTCGAGAGCTACATCCGCGACATCACGCACGTCTGGCCATTGCACCCCGAGACCCTGCGGTATCTCGTCGTCGCGAGCGGCTTCACGAAGACCACCATCGAGTTCCGCTCCCCGGTCCCGCCGGAGGATCGCCTTCAGCCGATCGTCGTCCCCGCCGGCGCGGACGCCGCCTTCGCCGAGCTCGCCGAGGCATTCAACGCGAACGTCGAGAAGCTCAACGGGCGGATCTTCACCTACCTCGACTACGCGGTCATTGGAGAGCGATAGCGGCAATGTGGCCGCGCTTCCTCCGGTGGATCGCGGCGGCCGGCACAGCCCTCACCGCCGTTTTCCTCTTCGTCATCCTGTCTTCGACGTTTCGCCTCGACTGGATTCCCTGGCCTGTCCCGGTCGGGCTCGTCGGACTGGCCGCACTCACCGCCTGGCGGCCAGCGTACGGCCTCCTCTTCGTCGCCGCGCTGGCGCCCGTAGCCAACTACCTGGGTCGTCGCTGGAATGGGCAGGTCGCGTGGGCGGAAACCCTCGTTATCGCGTTTGCGGCGGGATGGTGGCTCAGAGCAGCCGGTGGGCGGCGGCGAGACCCGGCGAGGCCGGACGCATTGCGGGTCTCGACGGCACTCTTCGCGCTCATTGTTGTCGCGTCGGCTGTCGTCGAAGTGTCGGTAGAGCAACTCCGCCTCGGGACAGGTGCCTTTGCGCATGCGCTCTGGCAATACTTCGCTCGAGAATACTTCACGAGCGGACGATCCCGGGAGGCTCTCCATGCCGCGGCTCTGCTCCTCGAAGGCCTGGCACTGTTTGCTGCGGCGACCCGTCTATCGGCGCGCGATCGCGGCTACATGATCCGGGCGGCCGGCACACTCGTCGCCTCGTCGGCGATCGCGGCCGCGCTGAACCTCCTGCGCCTCGCGGTCAGTGCCGCCCGGTTCGACCACTTCTGGACGGTGCTTGCCGAAAACGTCGCGACCGTGCGCATCAACGATCACTACAGGGACGTGAACGCCGCCGGCTCCCAGTTCGCGCTGCTGTTCTTCGTGGCCGCGGGCCTGGCCTTCGACCGGCGACGGCGCCGTCCCGCGTGGCTTGCGGCCACGCTTGTGCTCGCACTCGGCGTGTGGATGTCCGGGTCGCGCGCGGCGCTCGTCGCGTGCCCTGTGGCGCTCGCGCTGGTGAGCATTGCCGGGGCGCAGGTATGGGCCGCCCGCGGCAGGCGGCTCGCCATCTGGGCCGCGGGAGCGGTCCTGGCGCTCACTGCCGTTGCGGTCGTCTACGCTCCTGCGCGTAGAAACCAGGCAGCCCCGTCCGTGGCCGCGCGCGTTCGCGTGGAGATGGCGCGAACCACCGGACGCATGGTGGCCGACAGTCCGGTGTTCGGTATCGGGCTCGGACAGTTCTATCAGCGCTCGGGCGAGTTCAGCTCGCCCGAGCTGCTGGAGTTGTTTCCCCCCGCGCGGCACGAGAATGCGCACAACAATTTCCTGCAGGTGCTCGGCGAGACCGGCATGATTGGACTGTCCGCATTCGTCTGGATTCTCGCGGCCGCGATTTTCGCCGTGTGGGGAGGCCTGAAGCGGGATCCCTCGACCGTGCTCGCATGGAGCGGTCTTGCAGGCATCATCGCGTTCCTCCTCACCTGCCTCGCAGGCCACCCGCTGCTGACGCGCGAAGCCGCCTACACGTTCTGGCTCCTGCTCGGGGTGACGGCGGGGGCGGGAATAGCCACCGCACCGGCCGGCCGTCAGGGGCGCGACTTTCCTGCCCGGCCTGCCCGCGCGCCACACCTCCTGGCGTTGGCGGCTGCCGTGCTGATCATCTCGGTTCCTGTGCGCGCGGTGGCGCATCGTGGGCGTGCAGACCTGGAGCATCGGGGGATCGGGCTTTCGGCGTGGATGACGTCGGAGGACGGCATGCGATACCGCTCGGCAGTGGATGAGGCCACCCTGTTCGTGCCCTCGGACACTGGATTTCGTTTCCGAATCCGTGCGCTCGCGCAAGCACCGGTGCGGCTGGAGGTCCGGCTCGACGGCCGGGTCGCCGACGTGGTGTGGCTCGCGCCCGGCCAATGGAATGATGTCGCGTTTCCCGCGCGCAGCGACCGGAGCAAGTCCCGCTTCAGTCAGCTTGACCTGCGTGTGCTCTCCGACGCCGGCCTTCCGGTCACGCTCTTCATCACCAAGGTCGAGGCGCGCTGACGGTAGCGCTGGCCTTCCGCCTTCGCGTGAAGCTTCCGCCTTCGCCAAGGCTTCGGCGGACCGCCGTAGCTTTAGCGGAGGCTGGTCAG
>CAYZBZ010000324.1:0-4611 GCA_964476725.1 uncultured Vicinamibacterales bacterium | reverse complement strand
CCCCCGACCGGCTGATTACAAATCAGCTGCTCTACCGGACTGAGCTACGCCAGCCCAGACAAAAGAGTATTTGTAGCACATGCCGTGCCACCGGTGCAAGCGCACGGTCGCGCGACGTGGGTGAAAAGTGGCAAAACCCAAGAAACATTAGGCTTTTCGCTGCCGCGCTGCCTCAAACAAGATCACCCCCGCGGCAACGGACACGTTCAGGCTGTGCACCGCTCCGTACATCGGGATCGACACGATCCGGTCGCAACGCTCCCGGACCAGCCGGCGCAGACCCGGCCCCTCGGCCCCAAGCACGAGCGCCGTCGGCGCCGTGAAATCAACCGCCGAGTACTCTTCCTGCGCGTCCCCCGCGAGCCCCACCGTCCAGACACCGAGCTCTTTGAGCTCTTCAATCGCGCGCGCGATGTTCACTTCCGTGGCGATCCGCACGTGCGCGACCGCGCCTGCGGACGCCTTCGCGGCAATGCCGTCGAGCGACGCCGCGTGCCGCGCCTGACGCACGACCCCATGCGCGCCCGAGCCGTCCACCGTGCGCAGGATCGCACCGACGTTGTGGGGATCCTCGATGCCGTCGAGCACGACGAGCAGCGGCGCCGCCGGCGCCGCACCGTCGACGAGCTCGCGCAGGCTGTAGTCGCGCGGCGCGTCGAGCTCGGCCAGGATCCCCTGATGCACGCCGCCGTGCGCCGCCCGATCGATCGCCGCCGCATCGACGCGTTCGATCCCGACCCCCTTCGTGCGCGCCAGCGCGAGCGCCTCTTCGACGCGCCGATCCCCCCGCGGCCCCACGCGCAGCCGGCGCACGCGTCCGCTCCGCAACGCCTCGAGCACCGGGTTCACGCCGTAGATGATCATGATGCCGACATGCCGCCGTCGGCCATCGACCATCTCGCGATGGCCTCGGCAAATGCCCCCGCTCGCTCCTTGCACCCCATGATCGGCGCGACGCCGGCGGTCGAGGGCAGCGCCGCGCCGCGCTCGATCGCGGGAACGGCCAGATCCAGTTCGGGCCCTCCGCCCTCTCCCGTGAGCGCGATCCGGATCGGGTGGAACAGCGCCTTGCCCTTCTGGCCCGTCCGCTCCCTCACGCGAGTCGCCATCGCGCGAAATGCGTCGCGGTCCGCCAGCGGGCCCTCAATCGCTCCCGGCAGCGCCGCAATGACCTCGCGCGCGCCCGGCTCCTGCAGCACCTCCGCGACTTCGGTCCGCGCGAGCGCGGCGGCCGAATCGAACTCGAAGAGGAACCTCACGCGATCGGGAATCTCCTCGAGCCTGTCGACCGATCCGACCGCCATCGGCAGCACCGACACGAGATACTCCATCGCCTCGTCGGTCCGCCGCCGCAGGTACCCGCGCGCCAGAAAGTAGCGCGCCGCCTCGGCCGCGAGCCGCGCCGGCGCCGCTGCCTTCATGTAGTGCCGGTTCATCCACGCGAGCTTCCCCTGATCGAACACTCCCGCGCTGTGGCCGACGTCTTCGAGCGCAAACCGGTGCGCGAGCTCCTCGATCGGGAACAGCTCCTGGTCCCCGCCAGGCGACCAGCCGATGAGCGCCAGGTAGTTGACCAGCGCCTCCGGCAGATACCCGCGCTCCCGGAATTCCGCCACCGACGTCGCGCCGTGCCGCTTCGACAGCGGCGTGTGGTCCGGCCCCATGACGAGCGACAGGTGCGCGAACTCCGGCGGCGTGAACCCGAGCGCCTGGTACAGCAGCACCTGCCGCGGCGTGTTCGAGATGTGGTCCTCACCGCGAATCACGTGCGTGATCTCCATCAGCGCATCGTCCACCACCACGGCAAAGTTGTACGCCGGACGCCCGTCGGAGCGAACGAGCACGGGATCGCCGATGACCTCGCTGTTGAACGTCACCTCGCCGCGGACCAGATCGTGAAAGCTGATCTCGACGTTCTCCGGGATCTTGAAGCGTACGACGGGACGCTCGCCGCCGTCGATGCGGCGGCGGGCCTCGTCGGGCGGAAGCGATCGGCACGTCCCACGATACCGCGGCGGACGGCCGGCATCCAGGTCCTCCCGACGTTCGCGCTCGAGCCGCTCCGGCGGGCAGAAGCAGTAGTACGCGTGTCCCGAGGCGATCAACTCGTTTGCGTACGAGGCGTAGAGGTGGAACCGCTCGGACTGCCGATAGGGACCGTGCACACCTCCGACGTCCGGTCCTTCGTCCCAGTCGAGGCCGAGCCAGCGCAGATCCTCGAGGATGCTGAGTTCGGACTCGCGGGTCGATCGCACGGCATCCGTGTCTTCGATCCGCAGGATGAACGTGCCGTCCTTGCCGTGCGCGAGCAGCCAGTTGAACAGCGCCGTACGTGCGTTGCCGACGTGCAATTGCCCTGTCGGGCTCGGAGCGAATCTGACCCGCATATCAGCTATTACTCACCACAGAGTAAACGGAGGGAACAGAGACTTTTTCTCTTTGAAATACACACACCAAAGAAATACACGAACCAAACGACTCCGTTATCTCCGTTGGCTCCGTGGTGAAATCTCGTTCTTTCAAACGCCGCGCAGCAGCGCCACCGCATGGGCCGCGATCGCCTCTCCGCGTCCCACGGCATCGACGCCTTCGTTGGTCTTGCCTTTGACGCTCACGCGCTCGACCGGCACCCCGAGCGCGGCGGCCACGCCGGCGCGGATGCGGTCGATGAACGGCGCGATTTTCGGCCGCTCGAGCACGACCACGACGTCGAGGTTCACCACCTCGAAGGACGCCTCACGCACCATCACGGCGGCGCCGCGCAGCAAGTCGACACTCGACGCCCCCTTCCACGCCGGGTCGGTGTCCGGAAAATGGCGGCCGATGTCCCCAAGCGACGCCGCGCCGAGAATCGCATCGGCCGCGGCATGGCAGACCACGTCGGCGTCGGAGTGCCCCAGGGCGCCGAACGGCGACGGCACGGTGACGCCGCCGAGCAGCAGCGGGCGCCCCTCGACGAGGCGGTGCAGATCGTAACCCGCGCCGATCCGCCCGGCGGCGGCGAGAGCCTGCGCGCACTGCCGCGCGGACTCCAGATCGCGGCTCGTCGTGATCTTCACGTTCGCGGGATCCCCTTCGATGACGTGGACCCGGTGGCCGGCCTGCTCGGCGAGCATCGCTTCATCGGTCGCCTCGACTCCCGATCGCCCGAGCGCCACCGCCTCCTCGAGCACGTGACGCCTGAATGCCTGCGGCGTCTGCGCCAGATAGATCGCGTCGCGAGGCAGCGTGGCGACGATGATGGCCGTGCCGTCAGCCTTCTCGACGCGCTTCACGGTGTCGCCCACCGGCAGCGCCACGATCGCCGCGCCGTGCGCCGCGGCCGCGTCGATCGCGCGCGAGATGAGCTCGTCCGAGACGAACGGCCTGGCCGCGTCGTGCACGAGGACGACGTCCGACGCCGCGCGGACGCAGTCGAACGCGTTCGCCACGGAATCCTGCCGCCGCGCGCCACCTTCCACGACGCGCACCGTCGATCCTCCTGATGCAGACGTCGCGGCCAGCCAGGACGGGGGCTCCGCCGCCAGCCCCGCCGGCACCACCACGATGACGTCGTCCACGCGGCCGTGCCGGACGAACGCGTCCACGCTCCGCTCGAGGATCGACCGTCCTCCAATATCGAGCAGCTGCTTGGGTACGGAGGCGCCCAGCCGCCGGCCTTCACCGGCAGCCGCAATGATGGCGGTCACATGCATGGATGGGGACCGTGACGTGCGGTCAGACGATGAGTATATCGCACGCCCTCGAAGAGCCCCGCCCCAAGTCAGCGACCCGCTCGTGTAGCGCAGCCCTTTTCAGGGCTGCCCATCGGCGGGCAGGCCTGAAGGCCTGCGCTACATGTCGGTGGCGAATCCGCGGCCGGCTGCCCTCAGGGGCCGTGCGCGGCATGGCTCACTCCCGGCTCGTCGACGCCCCCGCGGACGACGGCGCGCACGCGCTCTGCAAACTCCCTCGCCCCCTCTCGGGCAATGCCGACGGTCGCCATCGGCTCGTGCACGGTCAGCGTCACGTCCCCGGGGCACACCATCAGCCGTCCCTTCTTCATCACGAAACGGCTGCGCGCGATGCTCACGGGCACGACGGGCAGACCCGCATCGATCGCGAGGAGGAAGATGCCCCCCTTGAACCGCCCGACGGCGCCGTCGACGCTGCGCGTTCCCTCAGGAAAGACGATGAGCGACCGCGCCGCGCGAACGAGATGCGCCATGCGCTTCAGAATCCCGGCCCCGGGATTCTTGCGATCCACGAGGACGTGGCCGGTCCGCTGCAGGTGCCACCCGAGAAACGGGATCCGGCCGAGCGACTCCTTCGCGACGATGCGAAGCTGCAGCGGCAGCGACGTGAAGACGATCGGAATGTCGTAGATGCTCTGGTGGTTCGCCGCCAGGATGTAGCTCCGCGCCGGGTCGAGATTCTCCAGGCCGGAGACGCGCACGCGGACTCCGGTCGTTTTCAGGATGAGCCACGCCCAGGCCCGCGCACAGCGGTGCCCGAGATCGCCGCTCGGATCTATGAGCGTCGAGAGCAGCGACGCCGTGCCGAGCACGATCGTGTAGAGGCTGACGGCCGGGATCAGGAAAAAGACCGTTCGCCACCAGTGGAAGGGAGGGA
>CAYZBZ010000323.1:0-4618 GCA_964476725.1 uncultured Vicinamibacterales bacterium | reverse complement strand
GAATCCTTGGAACCTGAAGCAGTTACGGCTAACGGTCATCTTACGACAGGTGGGGGCCTTCGACCTTCAGCCTTCAACCTTCAGCCTTTCGTGATCACCTCGACCCCTCCCATGTAGGCCCTGAGGGCTTCCGGGATCACGACCGATCCGTCCTGCCGCTGGTAGTTCTCGAGAATCGCGATCAGCGTGCGGCCGACCGCGAGGCCTGACCCATTCAGCGTGTGGGCGAATTCCGCCTTGCCGCTCCCGGCGGCGCGGAACTTGATGTTCGCGCGGCGGGCCTGGAACGCCTCGGTGTTGCTGCACGAGGAGATCTCGCGATACGTCTTCTGGCTGGGGAGCCACACTTCGATGTCGTACGTCTTCGCGGACGCGAACCCCATGTCCCCGGTGCACAACAGCACCGTCCGATACGGCAGATCGAGGCGCTTGAGCACTTCTTCCGCGTTTCGAGTCAGGGACTCGAGCTCGTCGTACGACTGCTCGGGCGCGCTGAACTTCACGAGCTCCACCTTGTCGAACTGGTGCTGGCGGATCAGCCCGCGGACGTCAGCGCCGTAGGAGCCCGCTTCCGATCGGAAGCACGGCGTGTAGGCGGTGTACCGCAACGGGAGCTGACGGCCGTCGAGGATTTCGCCGCGGTGCAGGTTGGTCAGCGGCACTTCCGCCGTGGGAATGAGATACAGGTCCCATTCGCCCGCAATCTTGAACAGATCCTGCTCGAACTTCGGCAGGTTGCCCGTGCCCCGCAGCGCGTCCGCATTCACCAGGAATGGGGGCTCGACCTCGACGTACCGGTGCTCGCGCGTGTGGAGATCGAGCATGAAGTTGATGAGCGCGCGGGACAGGCGCGCGCCCGCCCCCATCAGCACCGAGAACCGCGAGCCCGACATCTTCGTCGCGCGCTCGAAGTCCAGAATGCCCAGCGCGGGCCCGATCTCCCAGTGCGGGCGGGGCTCGAAGTCGAACGCCTTCGGCTCGCCATGGCGCCGGATCTCGCGGTTGTCGGCGGCGCTCGTTCCGACCGGCACACTCGCGTGCGGCAGGTTCGGCAGCGTCATGAGGAGCGAGGCGCGCTGCTGCTCCACGCCATCGACCTGGATCTCGAGCTGACGGATCTGCTGGGCGCGGGCCTTGTTCGCGGCGAAAATCGGGGATGCGTCCAGCCCCTGCCGCTTGGCGCGCGCGACCTCGTCGCCGGCGGTGTTCTGCTCGCGCTTCAACCCCTCCATTTCGGGGATGAGGCGCCGGCGCCTCGTCTCGAGCGTGGCGATCTGCTCGAGCTCCGCGTCCGGCTCGAGCCCCCGGCTGCGCAGTCCTGCGCGGACGTCTTCGATGTGATCGCGCACGTACGCGGAGTCGAGCATAGGCCTGAATCCTATACCCTAACGGGTATACCTGAAGTACGATGGCCGGCATGAATCGTCTGTTTGCTGGAGTGGCCCGGTGAGCGTCATTCGCAAAGCCGTCTTCCCTGTCGCGGGTCTCGGCACGCGGTTCCTTCCCGCCACCAAGGCGCAGCCCAAAGAGATGCTGCCGCTCGTCGACAAGCCGATCATCCAATACGGCGTCGAGGAGGCGCTCGCGTCCGGGGTCGACAACATCATTCTGGTGACCGGGCGCGGCAAGAACGCCATCGAAGACCACTTCGACGTCTCGGTCGAGCTCGAGACGTTCCTCGAGTCGCGCGGCAAGAAGGAGCTGCTCGCCGAAATCCGCAAGATCTCGAACCTCATCAACTTCTCGTACGTCCGTCAGGGAGAGCCGCTCGGCCTCGGCCACGCCGTGCTCGTCACTCGAGCGCTCGTCGGCGACGAGCCCTTCGCCGTCATCCTGGGCGACGACGTGATCGACGCGAACCCGCCGGCGCTGCGCCAGATGATCGACGTGTTCGAGGACGTCAAGGGGCCGGTCCTCGCGATCGAACGCGTGCCGCGCGCGGACGTCAGCTCCTATGGCATCATCGACGCGGAAGAGATTCGACCGGGGGTGTACCGCATCCGCGACCTGGTGGAGAAGCCGCCGCGCGACGAGGCGCCGTCGGACCTCGCCATCATCGGCCGCTACATTCTGACGCCGGACATTTTCCCGGCTCTCGAGGCGACCGCCATGGACCGGACCGGGGAAATCCAGCTGACGAACGGTCTCCGCCACCTGCTGAGAACCCGGCCGATCTACGGATGCCTCGTCGACGGCGTCCGCCACGACACAGGCAACAAGCTTGGATTCCTGAAGGCGGTGGTGTATTTCGCGCTGCGCCGGCCGGATATCAACGAACTCTTCCGCGAGTACCTTCGCTCGATCGATCTCGATCACATCGATTCGATCCGGCAGGCGCCGGAGGCCAGCACACGGCAGCCCTGAGGGCTCCGCGCTACTCCTGCTTTGTCGTCGGGGGCGTGGGCGCCGTCGACGAGTCACCGGACGACGACTTCCCTGAGTCAGTCTTCTCGCTCGATCCGGAATCCGGCTTCGCGCTCGTTCCCGAGTCGCTTTTCTCGGACGGGCCCGGCTTCCCCGCATCGGTCGGTGACTTCTTCGCGTAGTCGGTGATATACCAGCCGGTGCCCTTGAACTGAATCGCGGGAGACGACGGCAGCTTGCGGACGGGGCTGGCGCCGCAGGAGGGACACGCCTCGGGATCGGGATCCGAGAACTTCTGGATCTTCTCGAACCGATGTTTGCACTTCTCGCACTGGAATTCGTAAAGAGGCATGAGGGGAATTTCCTGACAGTTCGAATGCTGAATTCTGCAGTGAAGTAACGCTTCGCCTACTCGAGCATCTCGCCGTTCCGTTCGCCCAGCATCAGCGCGCGATGAAGCCACAGGGGCACCGAGCCGTTGGCCAGCAGCGTATCGTGAAAGCCGCGCAACGAGTACTTCGCCCCGGCCTGCGTCTTGTAGTCCTCGCGCAGCTTCAGGATCATGAGCTTGCCCGCGGTATAGAGGATGTACGAGGGATCGAACGTGCCGCGCTCCGCCTCCCGTCGCGCGCTGGCCTCCTCGAGGAACGCCTCGTTCCGGAAGAAGCGGACCCCCTGCTCGACCGACATGTCCTCGCAGTGCAGACGGATGCCGACGATGACGCGGCAGAGGCGGACGAGGGCTTCAGCGAGCTGACCCAGGCGGACCGTGTGGTCGTTCCGCCGGAAGCCCTCCTCGATCATCATCTGCTCGCAGTAGTGCGCCCACCCTTCCACGAACGCCGTCGATGAAAAGAGGAGCGACTTGCGCAGCGTGGACTCGACCTGCCGCAGGTGCTGGTACTGCAGGAAGTGGCCGGGGAACACCTCGTGGATGGAGATGGACCAGAGCGCGCCGTAGTTGAAGTCGCGGAGGTGCTCGTCCTTCCGCTCGGCGGGCCACGACGGCTCGACGTCGGTGATGTAGTAGAAGGCGCGCAGCGGGCGCGCTTCGAACGGGCCGGGCGTCCACATGCTCGCGAACGTCCACCGGTAGAACCGGGGCGTCGGCGCCACTTCGACCGGCGCCCCTTCCGGGATCGTGATGATCCGGTGCCGGTTGATGAAGTCGACGAGGTCAGCCAGTTGCTGCTGCGCGACCGGCACGAGCTGACCGGCCGCCGGATGATCGTTCTTGGCCTTGGCCCATGCGGCCATCGGATCGCCGCCGTTCAGACGGGAGGCCACGCGGCGGAATTCTCCCTGCGTCTGCTGGAGCTCGCGGGTGGCGATGGCGAGCAGCCGGTCTGACCCGAGCGTGATGCCTTCGTCCAGCCGGAACTTCCGCTCGAAGCGTTCGCGGGTCAGACGGAAGGAGCCCTTGCTCCGCGGCGCGAGGTCGCGCTCCAGGTAGTCGACATAGCCGCCGATCGCCGTGGCCGCCTCGGTCGACGCGTCGGCGAGATCTCCCAGCAGGTGCAGGTCGCTCAGGTCGCCGAAGGCGCGCGGCAGATCCTCGTCGATGAAACGCAGCGTGCCGCGCATGCTCTCGAGGCCCACTTTCACATAGATGCCGGGCGGATCCTTGATGTTGTCGCGGGCCGCCTGCAGGAGACGCGGGACCTGGCGGAGCTTCGAGAGCACGCGACGCGCCCGTTCGGCGAGCGGCGCGTAGTCGAACAACGCCTGCCCGGCAAGGCTGGTCGCGAGGACGTCGGCATAGTGCTGGGGGCTGCGCTCCCACGTGCGCACTTCCTCGAGGTCGAAGAGTCGTGCGCGGATGCTCGAGTCGAGGGCCGGCCGCTCGAGCCGTTCGACTTCCGTCAGCTTCCCGGGGTCGATCGCGGCAAGCCGCCGCGCAAACCCGCCAAGATCCCGGACCTGGCCGTCAATCGCCTGACGGCTCCAGTCTTCGAGCAGGTCGTCGTGCAGGTGGACCCCGTCGAATGTGGCGTTGGTTGGATGGACTTCGTAGAGATACGACAGGTACTCGTCGACGAAATGCGGCAGTGGTTCGGCTGAATACATTTGGGTACAATCGCCCGCCAGTCATGCCCGGCACCCTCTATGTGGTCGCGACTCCCATTGGCAACCTGGAGGATGTCACGCTGCGGGCCCTGCGCATCCTGCGAGAAGTTATCCTCATCGCGGCGGAGGACACCCGCCGGACGGCGCGCCTCCTTCAACACTACTCCATCTCGACGCGCACGACGAG
>CAYZBZ010000322.1:0-4618 GCA_964476725.1 uncultured Vicinamibacterales bacterium | reverse complement strand
GCACCCTGAACCCTTGAACCCCTGAACCCCCTGACCTTACTCCCCCGGCACCGCCATCCGGGTGCCACCCACCCTCGTCAGCGCGACGCCGGCCAGCACGGCGGCGGCCCCCGCGATCTTCCTGGCACTGAGCGGCTCGCCGAGAATCAGCGACGCGGTCATCATGGCGACGAGCGGGACGAGGTTCGAGTACACCGAGGTGCGCGCGCTCCCGATCTCGCGGACGGCCGCGTACCAGATGGTGTAGGCCACGCACAGCGCGAAGAGCGCCGAATAGACGAGCGCGAGCCAGGTGTCGGCGCGTACGGCCCCCCAGTCGACCGCGCGCAGGTGCGGCAGCACGGCGGGGACGTAGAGCACGGTGCCGATGGCCATCGACAGCCCCGTGACCCCGACCGGAGAATGCCGCGTCATCAGCGGCCGCGCGCCCAGGGTGTAGATCGCAAAGCAGCACGCCGCGGCAAACATCAACAGATCGCCGCCGAGCGAGTTCCTCCCGGCGCCGACGCCAGCGCCGACGACGAGGTAGATGCCGGCCAGCGAGCAGACCGCACCGAGCCAGTGCAGCGGACTGATCCGATCCTGCCCCAGCACCGCGGACATGATGGCGATCAGCACGGGCGTCGCTGCGAGGACGAGGGCGCTGTTCGCCACGCTCGTCTGCGCCAGGCCCGCGACGAAGCAGTACTGATACAGGCAGTGCCCGACGAGGCCGAGCCCCGCGAGGCCGAGCCAGTCGCGACCGGTGATGTGGGCCGGCGAATAGAAGATGCTCGCGATCGAGTCGGCCCGCGGGGCGAGCGGAGCGCGTCGGCGCCACCCGACAGCAGCAATCACCCCCAGGAACACCAGGGACGCGACGATCATGCGTACAGCATTGAACGCCTGAGGATCGAGCTGCGTGAACGCGTGCTTGACGATGGTGTAGTTGGTGCCCCAGATGAGCGTTATCAGGAGCAAGAGGGCGTCGATGCGGGCGATGCGGCGGGAGGTCACGGAGATGACGGAGGCAACGGAGATGATCCGACGTGAAACAAGAGCAGCGAAGGACGAATCAGATCGTCCTCCGCTGCTCTGCGACTGCCTTCTGCGCGCTTCAGCCGCGCGGTCGCCTCATGCGAACGGCTTGTAGAGGAACAGCATGAGCGAGATCAGCAGCACGTAGATGACCAGGGACTCGATGAGGACGAGGCCGAGGATGAGCGCTCCGCGGATGTCGCCGGCCGCCCCCGGATTGCGCGCGATGGCCTCGGCAGCCGCGCTGATCGCACGCCCCTGTCCCAGCGCCCCGAGACCTGCCGCGAAGGCCAGCGCAAAGCCGGCCGTGATGATGGACCATTTCGCGATCTCACTCCCGGCGGCCGCCGCCGCCGGCTCCTGTGCGAAGACCGGCGCGGCCCCTGCCGCCATCACGAGTGCGAATGTCAGAACGGAACGTTTGCTCACGACCCAAGCCTCCTCTGAAGAAATGCTGAACATTGAAGGAATGAATGAATAAAGAAACGGCGATGAGACTCACGCAGCCGCCAGCGCCTGGTGACCGCTCGGCGCGTCGTGGCCGTGCTCGTCGGCGTGATGCTCCACCGCGACGGCCCCCTGCAGATAAATGATCGACAGTAACACGAACACGAACGCCTGCAGCCCGCCGGTGATCAACCCCAGGAACATCATCGGCAGCGGCAGCACGAACGGGATGAGCGTGAACAGAATGAGGATGACGATTTCCTCGCCGAAGATGTTGCCGAACAGCCGGAGCGAGAGCGACAGCACGCGCGACAAGTGGCTGATGATCTCGATGAGGAACATGATCGGCGCCAGCCAGACCGGCGAGCCCGGCGGCACGGCGAAATGCACCAGGTACTTGATGGGCCCCTGCTGCTTCACCCCCTGCGCGTGGTAGTACACCCAGGTCGTCAGCGCGCAGCCCAGTGTGACGTTGATGTTGCTCGTCGGCGCCATGAGGCCGGGCACGAGCCCCATGTAATTGCCGCACAGGATGAAGACCCCCAGCGTCGCGATGAGCGGCAGGTAGTTTCGCCCGTTGGGACCGATCCACTCCTCGAGCAGGCCGATCACGGCGCCGATGCCGTCTTCCATCACGATCTGCAGCTTGCCCGGGTGCTCGACGCTCAGGCGCGACCGGACGATCAGGGCCAGCGCGGTCAGCGCCACGAAAATCAGGATGACCATCACCATGTACGGAGGAATGACATGGTGTCCGGTGAAATGAAACCCCATCGGCTCGAACATCGCCTTCACCAGCGGCCCGAGCAGAGCGTTCACCCATTCCACGATGATGAGCGGGTGTTCCAGCTTTTCCATTACAGGCTAGGGTGTCTTCTTCAACAGGAAGCGGACCGCTTCGATCGACAGCGCCGCCACGACAGAGGATGCGCCAGCCAGCAGCCCCAATGGGTGCAGGCGCAAACGGCCAATCATAACGTACGCGAGAAGAGCGAGTAAAGCGTACCGCCCCACGAGTTGGAGCACCGCGGATGCGAGCGAGGGCCCCGCATCGCCGCCCGTTTCAGGCGCGAGCGTGCCCGCGCCCGACGCGATCATCCGGTAACTCAGCCCGGCGAGTAGTCCCCCTGAGAGTACGCCCAGGGCCGGCCACGGACGCCCGTGCGCAAGGACGAGCGCCGCCAGCGTCATGAGGCCGCAGACGACAATCGCCGTCCTCTCGATGCGCCGGAGCAGCAGATCGACGTTCACTTGTTCAGGAACCGTCCGGCGGTGCGGTACACGTTGAGGATGCCGGCGGCGAATCCGAGCACGAAGAAGATGAAAAAGAACCAGGGCCTGGTGCCGAGCCATCGGTCCAGCACGACCCCCGCGACGACGCCTATCAGAATCGCCAGCACGAACGAGATGCCGACGGTGCTGAGCACACCGATCGATCGCATGGTGTCGGCGGGGCCGGACGGCTTCGGAGGCGGCTGAGGCTCCATCGGCTTATCGTAGCCCGGCTGTCGGCGCCGCGCCGAGCGTGGACGCGGACGCCTGCGCCAGCTCGAAGAGCAGCCGCGGATACACGCCAAGCGCGATCGTGCCCGCCACGGTCACGATCAGCACGGCCGCCATCGCCGGCGACACGCGGAGCGGCGCGCTCGCCCCCTCCGGCGGCGAGATCCACATGTAGACGACGACGCGCACGTAGTAGTAGAGCGACAGCGCGCTGTTCAGAACGGCGATCACCGCAAGCCAGATGTAGCCCGCGTCGATCGCCGCGCCGAAGACCCACAGCTTGCCCATGAACCCCGCCGTAGGCGGGAGGCCTCCGAGCGACAACATGAAGACGAGCATCGCCGCGGCGGCCCCCGGGTGCGAGGCGTACAGGCCGGCGAGATCCTTCAGCTCGTCTCCGATGACGGCCTTCCGCCGCAGCAGCACGACGACGGCGAACGCGCCGAGCTGCGCGAACGCGTAGATCATCAGATACACCAGCGCCGCCGTCACGCCGCGCGTAGTCCCTGCCACGACGCCCATGAGCACGTAACCGGCATGCGCGATCGACGAGTACGCCAGCATGCGCTTGATGTTCACCTGGGTCAGCGCCGCGACGTTTCCGACCGTCATCGTCACGATCGCGAGCACGTAGAAGAAGGCGCTCCACCCCAGCGGCTGCCCCCAGATGGTGCCCAGGCCGTCCACCCGAAACGCCGGCAGGCCTTCGACGAAGATCCGGAGCAGCATCGCGAACGAGGCGGCTTTCGAACCCACCGAGAGGAATGCGGTGATAGGCGTGGGCGCTCCTTCATACACGTCCGGCGCCCACATGTGAAAGGGCACCGCCGCAATCTTGAACCCGACGCCGGCCACGAGCAGCATCACCGCGAAGGGGAGCAGCAGTCCGCCGTCCCCGGCGACGAGCGACGTCGCGATCGTCCGCAGGTGCGTGCTGCCCGTCAGCCCGTAGAGCAGCGACATGCCGTAGAGCAGGATGGCCAGCGAAAAGGTACTGAGGATGAAGTACTTGACGGCCGCCTCGTTCGAGCGCGGGCTCGGCCGGATGTAGCCCACCAGCACGTAAAACGACAACGCCATCGTTTCCAGGCCGATGAAGAGGGTGATGAGATCGATGCCCCCCGCCATGAACATCATGCCGAGCGTGGCGCAGAGCACGAGGAAGTAGTACTCGCCCGGGCGGACCTGCTCGACGGCCAGATACCGCGGCGACATCGCGACTGTGATCGCCGCCGCCAGCAGGAAGAGCACCTTGAAGAAGAACGCGAAGCCGTCCACGGCCACCAGCCCCCGGGCGACGGTGACGTTGACGCCGTTCGCATTGAGCACGAGCAGCGCGACCCCGGATCCGCCCAGCACTCCGATCGTGAACCAGGCCAGCATCCGGTCCCACCGGCGCGGCAGCAGGACGTCCAGGACCAGCAGCAGCAGCGATCCGGCGGTGAGCACCAGCTCGGGCAGCAGGTAGTAGAAATCCGCGGCCGTCAGGCCTGCCGGCATCAGCGGCCACCTCCGCCGCGCGTCGGCGGCGCGGCCGGTTCACGGCCGTCCGTGCACGGCGGCGTCACCACCATGATCTCCGCCGGCGAGGTGCACCTGCCCGGCCGGCCCAAGGACATCGTGGGCCTGAAGGCGCTGGCCATCACCGCCC
>CAYZBZ010000321.1:3132-4635 GCA_964476725.1 uncultured Vicinamibacterales bacterium | reverse complement strand
CTCGAAGGTCACCGGCTCGACATCGGTCAGCCCGATTTCACCGGGCGTCGGCACGCCACCAGTTGGGAAGTACATCAAGCGGCGCTGCATCGTCCAGATGAGCGCTAGGACGGCAGCGATGACGGCAACATACCCGGCCGCAATGATCATCGGGCGACTCATCTCAGGGCCTCGTGTCAAGGCCGCCCTTGTCGGACGGCTCCTGGCGTTGTGCGCTTCAGCCTCTGCCCGGTTGCCTGTTTGTCCATTGTCGTGAAGCCGTTGCGCGAATACTGGCGCGCACGTCGTCGGGCTTGGTGTGTTCCTTTGCGGCTGCGGCGACCTTGCCGCGCTTCCAAGAATCCCGAATCTTCGCTTTGGCCTCCGTGGACGTCTTGGAACCTTTGGAACTGCCGCTGCGCTTGGCGGTCGGTCGGCGATCAGTGCCTGCGTCACCGCCCAGACTCTTGAGCAACGCCTGACCTTGAGCGATAGCCGTGCGAATCTGCTCCGCGAGTTCCCGACGTTGTTTGTCCAGACCTGCCGCTCGTCCGGCCAGGCGGCCCAAAGTGGACCCGATTCTCTTCGCCGCTGCATCTAGATCGATGTTTTCGCGCTTGGCCATTGGCATCCTCGGAAGTTCCACGATGAAAGGATTGTTTTCCACATACTAGGATATTGTGGCTCGCCGTAATAGAGGCGGCGAATCTCGGCGTGCTGTTCGGGCGTGCTCATCAGGGTCCTCCCGGGGCGCGTCGCTACTCGCGAGGTTGGACGAGATCTCAATTCACGTTCTCCAATCCGTGGCCCGCTCTTGCCGCGGTGATCTTCTCCAACACACCAGCAACCACTCGGTTACAGCGGGAGAGGTGAAATTGAAATGCACCGGATGTCGCCGCGCCGGTTCGCGCGAAGAGATCATCCCGGAGCAGCGCGCGAGCTCGGTGCAGGCGCGTCTTGACATTGTCCTCGCTGATCCCGAGACACTCCGCGGTCTCGGCTGTGCTCAAGCCTTCGATCTGTCGCAGTGTGAAGACGACGCGATGGTGCTCTGGAAGGCTGTCGACCGCCGACTCGAGCAAGCTCCTGAGCTCGGTCGCGAAGGCCTGGTGTTCCGGATCTGGCGCACTTTCCCGGATGTGGGTCATGGTGCCTTCACCGGATTCAAAGACGGTGTGAAGCTCGGCGGCGCCGCGGCGGCGCGATCGGGCCAGCGCTTCGTAGACAGCGATCTTGGTCAGCCAGGTTGCGAACGAGGCTCTCTCGGCAAACTGGTCGAGGTGCGCGTAGGCGTTGACATAGGCCTGCTGCATCACATCTTCGGCTTCGCCGTCATCCTTGAGGATCGCCCGCGCGACTCGGTACAGGCGCCGGTTGTACCGCCGCATGAGGATTTCGAACAGGGCGGTTTCACCGTCCCGCACCCGCCTGACCACCTCAACATCCGAGAGAGCCTGGCTCGGCTCGCGGCAAGGGCACGTCCCGCAATCTACCGCCTGCATCCGGATCTCCTGACGTTTCCGA
>CAYZBZ010000321.1:0-3032 GCA_964476725.1 uncultured Vicinamibacterales bacterium | reverse complement strand
GCAAGGGCACGTCCCGCAATCTACCGCCTGCATCCGGATCTCCTGACGTTTCCGACCGGCAGTGTCAGTCAAGACGCCACCACACCGCGAAGACTTTACGGTCTCGCCCGATAGCACAGAGTGAGGACGGCCAAAAAGGTTATATGAGATACGTTCGAAGAACAGCGTGTCACCTTTCGAGTCGACGGCACTCTGTATCAGCAGGTTAGCACATGGGTTTGAGCAGAGGCGTCGAGTCAGCATCGGGGCTTACACCCTTGTACGATTGACCGAGGCGCGCCAACCCGCCGAAGCGGTTGGGAGGTCTCTCGCGGAAGCGGTGCGCACGCCCCCGCCTCGTGGACATTAAATCTCGAGGCGGATTTCGATGGGTCGGAAGGGCTTCGATTTCACGGGAAGAGGAGGACGACATCGTGATCCTGCAAAAACACACCGTAGCCCTCACACATCGACGCCCGAGTGTTGGTGTGGCAACCTTGGCGTTCGTCGCGTTGACCGCGGGCGCAGCGGTCAGCGGATGCGGATCGACGAGCAAGGCTCCTGGGGGAACGCAGCCAGTAGCGACCGCTGGAGCTCCGGCGACGGAGGAGACGTCACCCGCTCTCGTCGCCGAGGGCCAGAACATCTTCCGCTTTGATACCTTCGGTGACGAGCAAGTCTGGACCGACACGCTCCGCCTGCACGAGGTCGTCGAGAAAAACGTGGACCCGACGACCGCGCTCGAGGTTGGGCTCAAAGTAGACGCGGACGCGCTGCCTCCAGGGATCCTCGACAAGGTCGATCTCAAGAGCCCGGCGACGACGGTCGCGCTGCTCAAGATGAATGCCGTCGTGGGCATCCAAGCCACCGTGGACTCGAACAATAAAATCGCCCGGCTTGGCGTCACCTGCGCGCTCTGCCACTCCACCGTGGATAACTCGGTCATGCCCGGCATCGGCCGCCGGAAAGACGGCTGGCCGAACCAAGATCTGAATGTGGGGGCCATCATTGCCCTGTCGCCGGTGCTATCTGCGGACAAGAAAGCGGTCTACGCGTCGTGGGGTCCCGGCAAATACGACCCGCGATACAACCAGGACGGGAAGAACACGCCGCTCGTCCTCCCGCCCGCGTATGGCCTGGCCCAGGTCAAGAACGAAACGTACACGGCGGAAGGACCGATCTCCTATTGGAACGCCTATGTTGCCGTCACCCAAATGGGCGGGCGAGGCAACTTTGCCGACCCACGGCTCGGAATCGACGTCAAGCATTCGCCGGACATGGTCGGCCCCAAGCTCGCGGCGCTGCGCGCCTACCAGCACAGCCTGCCGTCGCCTCCACCTCCGGCCGGAAGCTTCGATGCCGCGGTCGCGGAGCGTGGACGCACGCTGTTCGACCGGACCTGCGCAAGTTGCCACATCGGCGGGGCCGGCACAGATAACAACAGTGGGAAACTGCACGCGCCTGCGGAAACTGGCGTCGACGGGGCGTACGCGGCGCGCACGGCAAACAAGGCGTATCGCACAACCCCTCTGCGTGCACTCTGGCAGCACGCCCCGTACTTCCACGACGGCAGCGCAGCGACGCTCGGGGACGTCGTGGCGCACTACAACCGGGTTCGTGCTCTCGGTCTCACGGCGGCGCAGCAGCGAGACCTCGTCGAGTATTTGAAGTCGCTCTGATCGTCAGGTTTGGGGCCGGTGCCAAAGGCTCGAGAGCGAACGACCGCTCGTGATTTCGGTCCACAAAGTTCTAGACGGCTGAATGCGGTCGTAGGGGTTAAGGTAAGGTCAACGAGACGGGCCAGCTCACCAGTGTCGGCATCACGTGCGCACTCTGCCACTCCTCAGTCGATAGCTCTCTCACGGCGGGCATCGGAAAGCGGCTGGACGGATGGGCGAACGTTGACCTGAATGTGGGTGCGATCGTGGCCCTCTCGCCGGCGCTGGACGACGCCCTCAAGGCCGAGTTCAGGACCTGGGGCGCCTGCATGCGCAAACTCCTGACGATCCTCAACGCGATGATGCGGACAAACACGGCTTGGCAACAGATCACTCAACCAGAGATCGCTTGACTTTGAAGACAGTTGCTACCGTCTCACTGTATCCCCCTACCGATCGGACGGAGGCCGCTGGTTGTCATTCAGCCTTCCTTCATGGGGTGGCGAGCAAAGAACTCGGCGACGCCTCGGGCAACCGGCTCTGGGCGCTGCATGTGCAGCAGGTGAGCCACGCCTTCAATCCTGCAGTCCTCGACCTGTGGGAACCAGGAGTGGAGTAATTCGTGGCCATCCATAAACCACCGCTCGGTCTCCGCGCCCAACACCGAGAGTACCGGTTGGGAGATGGACGCTGCCTGCTCGGCCCCAAACTGCCATGCTGTGAGGGCCGGCAGATAGCTGCCGAAGAAATTGTCGACGTTCTTCATCGCCTGGGCCACGCCGCCGGGGACGTGCTTCTCGATCACCTTCCGGCAGGTCTCCCAGTCGAGGCTGCATATCACGCTCAGGAACCCCGCCATCGCCCCATCGCGATCACCCGAGCCGTAAGCCGCCAGAGCAGGCCCCGCCTTCTCGAAGAAGGCCCCAGCGCTCGGCACGCCCACCAGCGGCGGCTCAAGAAGGGCCAGCGTGTGAACGATGTCGGGACGGTCGACCGCCAGTTGGAGGGCGATGGCAGCCCCGGTTGAGTGACCGGCGACATGCGTGCGATGGACATCGAGATGGCCGAGCAGCTCAGCGGCATCGGCCGCATGCTCCGCGAAGCTCACCGGCGCAGGGCCATTGGTGCTGCGGGCTAGTCGCCGCTGGCGGAACGTGATCAAGCGGTAGCGCTCGACCAGCGCCTTCTCTGACAACAATGGCAAGAAGCTGTCCGCGATGGGACCCGTGCTGATCAGTAGGACCGGTTCGCCTGATCCCTTTACCTCGTACTCCAACTCCACTCCGTTGACGTTTACCTTCTCCATAGCTCTACCTCCATCTGAGATTCGGATTGGCCCACGTAGCTCATGGCCGGTGTTGCCGTCGAGCTCTGGGCCGTCCAACTACTAGGCGT
>CAYZBZ010000320.1:0-4638 GCA_964476725.1 uncultured Vicinamibacterales bacterium | reverse complement strand
GAGTCGGCGGACGCCCGCACCGAGTGCGACGCGCACCGTGACTTCGCGAACGCGCGCGCCTGCACGCACGAGCAGAAGATTGGCGACGTTCGCGCATGCGACGAGCAGCACGAGCGCGACCGCGGCGAGCAGCGTGATCAGGGCAGGACGCACCGGACCGAACACGACGTCCGCGAGGGGCTCGACATTCGCACCGCGCTGCGCGTTCTCCGGATATGTGCGTTCGAGGTCAGCCATGATCCCCGCGATTTCTTCCTGAGCGGCCGCGGGCGTGCTTCCATCGGCGAGACGACCGACGACGATTATTGGATGCGTCGATCGCGGAAGGGACGCGACATTCGCGCGCAGTCCGACCCAGACGTCGACGCGCGTGCGTCCGCCGCGTTGCGCGAAGCCCTTGCCGTAATCGGCCGCGCTCAGGATCTGCAGCACGCCGAAATCCGCTTGCGACGGCAGGACGCCCGCGACGGACCAATCGACATCGTTCAGGCGAATCGTGTTGCCGACCGCGTCGTCAGCGCGAACGAACAATTGTTCGGCGAGCTCGGTGCTGATGAGCGCGGCGCGCGGTCCGCCGGGCAAGGTTTCGCTTTCGTCGAGCAAGCGACCGGCGGCGGGAACGATGCCGAGCATCGGAAGAAACTCGGCCGTTACGCCCAGCGCGGCGAGTCGCCGGGCGTCAGTGCCTTCGTGTGTGAGATTGACTTCGGCTGTCGTGAACGCGCCGAACTGCGCGACTGTTCGGCTTCGCTGCTGCATGTCGATGAGGTCGGGCAGGGACGCGGGCTCGTTCATCGTGCCGCCCTTTCGATCGGTTTCCCAGATCACCATCACGCGGTCGACATCGGCCACGGGGGCGCGGCGAAGCAACACGCCGTCGACCACGCTGAAGATGACGGTGTTGGCGCCAATGCCGAGTGCGAGCGTGAGCACCGCGGCGATGGTAAATGCGCGCGACCGGCTCAGGGAGCGGATGGCGTAGCGAAGGTCCTGCAGTAACGAATCCATGTGTGGCCGTCCGTTGTCGCGTTAACTGCAACTGAACGAGGTTTTAGATGCGGGTGGTCCTGAGATCAGATACCGGATGTTTCCCGAGCCCCTAGCACCTAGCACCGAGCCCCTCGAAAGCGTGCCTCCGGCCCGGGACCCTCGTTTTGAGGGTCCCAAGTCCCACGTCCCAAGTCTTATGTCTTAGTGTTTGGCGGCTGCCGTCTGCTCGTCGACCACGCGGCCGTCGAACAGATTCACCGAGCGGTCCGCATGCAGCGCGTAGCGCGGATCGTGGGTGACCATGCAGATGGTGGCGCCGTTGCGGTGCAACTCACGCAGCAATTCCATTACCGCTTCGCCGTTCGTCGAATCGAGGTTACCCGTCGGTTCGTCAGCGAGAAGAATGGCCGGATCGCCGGCAACCGCGCGCGCGACGGCGACACGCTGTTGCTGACCGCCGGAAAGCTGTGCGGGATAGTGCTTCACGCGATGCGACATGCCGACGCGCTCGAGCGCCGCGTGCACGCGCTCCTTGCGCTCGTTCGAGTTCATGCCGCGGTACGTGAGCGGCAGCTCGACGTTCTCGTACACGGTGAGATCGCCGATCAGGTTGAAGCTCTGAAAGATGAACCCAATCTCGCGGTTGCGCACCCGCGCCCGCTCGGACAGCGGCAGATCGGCGACCGACTTGCCGTTGAGGGTGTATTCCCCTTCGGTGGGGGAGTCGAGGAGGCCGAGAATCGAGAGCAGCGTCGACTTGCCGCAGCCGGACGGGCCAGCGATGGCGATGTACTCGCCGCTCTCGATCTCCAGGTGGATCCCGGCGAGCGCATGCGTCTCGACTTCGTCGGTGAAGAAGACCTTGGTGACGCCGTCGAGATGGATCAGCGTTGGCGCGGACGTGTTCATCGTGACTCCTTTGTCAGTCGTATCACTATCGCTAGCCGGTTATTCGAATGCGGTCGAACGAGTCCTGCGCGGACGTGTCCGACAGAATCACTCGGTCGCCCGGCTGCAGCCCTTCGAGGATTTCGATCTGGTTCACGGAGCTCCGTCCGAGCTTCACCGTCGTGCGCACGGCCTCGCCGTCGGCGTTCAGCTTGAAGAGGCCCACGGAGCTGTTTTCCTGACCGAACGCCGGACGCCCCACATAAATCACGTTGTCGAGACGTTCGAGCTGGATGGTCCCGTCGACGCTCAGATCCGGCCGCGCGCCCGACGGCAGCTCCCCTTCGAGGATCACGTCGACGCCGACGGTGCCGCCAGAGGATGCGGGGTCGATCCGGGCGACCCGGCCCTTGACGATCCCGTTGCGGGTGTCGACTTCCGCGAACTGCCCGATGCGGATGTCTTTCGTCTGCGTCTCCGCGATGCGCAGCTCGGCCTTGAGGTTCGTGGGATCCGCGACACGTGCCAGGTTGGTGCCGGGGCCGACCTGGGCCCCTCGTTCGACGGGCACGAGCTGCAGGACGCCGGTCATGCCGGCCTTGACCTTGAGATCATCGAGCTGGTGGACGCGCAGCTCGTAGGCGGCGCGGCGCTGATCGACGTCCGCTTCCTGAGGCGCGATCTGTGACGTGATGCCGGCTGTCTGCATCTCGAGGCGCTTCCTGCCGATCGACAGGCGGTTCTTCAGTTCATCAGCGCGCGACTGGAACTGCTTCAGCTGAATCTGTGAGACGAGCCCGTCCTTGAAGAGCTGCTCGTTGGCTTCGAGCGTCAGCGCAGCATCCTTGTACGCCGCTTCGAGGCCCGCGACGTCACCCTGCTGGTTGAGGAGCTGGCTCTCGAGCTCCGTCTTGCGGTTCTGGTAGGCGGCCCGTGCAGACTGGTAGGCGAGCTGCGCTTCCTTGACCGACTGCTGCAGCTCCGGGTTGGTCAGCTCCAGAATCACGGTGTCGGGCCTCACGCTCGCGCCTGGTCGGAGGAGGATGCGCTCGACGCGCCCTTGCGTGGTCGCAGGGATCCAGCGGATCTCTTCGGGGACGAGCGTGCCCGAGCCTCGCACCTGTCGCAGCATCGGGCCGCGCTTCACCGTGTCGATCCACACGGTCGCGCGCTCGACCGAGGGGGCGGCCGGCTTGAGCCGCGACACGCCGATGGTGATCAGAATGATGACGGCCAGCGCCGCGCTTCCATAGAGGGCGCGACGGATCTTTTTCTTGCGTGCCTGTGACGGGCGTGCGATGTCGACCATTGATTGCCTCTGCCCTGAAATCAGGGGAGCGAAGGGACCCCCGGCTGAGTCCAGACAGTCCAAACCGAATGCCAGCGCCGCGCTCATCGGCTAAACGACTCTGCTGCAGTTAGTTGAGTCCAGCTTTGTCCGGAGAGGAGGCTGCCCCGATGACCGGCTGCGGAACCCCATCGTCCCATAAACGGTCACCGATCGCACTCCCAAAGTCCCAAGTTCCGTCCCGGCAACGTGCAATTGGACGAAAGTGGAACGTGACTGGTTTAGAACAATTTACAGTAATTTACTCTTGCGGCCTCGCACGCCTCGCGCGGGCGGCGGGAGAATGACAGCGTCTGCGGCCGGCGCCGCGTGCAAAGGCGCGAGGCCTGAGCCGTGAAAAACCCGGAGGTGTTCCGGTGAAGTGGATCACGATCGTCCTGGTCGTCGTTCTCGGCCTCGCGGCGGTGGGAGCGCTGGCTGCGCTCGTGGGTTCTCGTCTGCCACGGACGCACGTGGCGTCGCGCGAAGGCACCTTTCCCGTGCCACCCGAGGCGGTCTGGGCGGTGATTACGAACGTCGACGCCTTTCCGTCGTGGCGCGGCGACGTGAAGCGGATCCAGCGGCTGCCGGATCGCGATGGCAGGCCGGTCTGGATCGAAGAGACTCGATCCGGAAAGATGACGTTGGCGACCGATCGGATGGAGGCCCCGCGGATGCTCGTGCTGCGGATCGCCGATCCGGATCTGCCGTTCGGTGGCACGTGGACCTACGAGATTAGGCCGGCGCCAGCCGGCAGCCGGTTGACCATCACCGAGAATGGCGAGATCTACAATCCGTTGTTCCGGTTCATGGCGCGGTTCGTCTTGGGGTACGAAGGCACGATCGCCTCGTACATGGCCGCTCTCGAAAAGCGGCTCGCCACGCCCGGTTCGCGCGCGAGCTGACGCGCGGAAGGAGCGCTTGACGTGTCCGTCCGCGGCGGCGTGAGGTGAGAGGTGCAGGTTTCGACGTGCTGTGGATTCACCACAGAGTGAACAGAGGCAACAGAGCCACGTGTTTGGCTCCGTTTGCTCCGTTGCCTCTGTGGTAATAGAACGCCTGCGGCTCGCGCGAAAAGGCAGGGCGAAGCGACCACCGTCGAGGATGCCGGGGACACGAGCGAGGTAAAGTACACCGTCGACAGAACCATGACTGACGCCCTCAGCCAGCTGGGCTGGAACGCCCGGCTCGACGAGGCCTTCGCCTCCCACGCCGCCGAAGGGCTCGCCCCCGGCCGCGTCGTCCTCGAGCACACGCACATTTACCGTGTGTTGACCAGAGAGGGTGAGGTGCTGGCCCGCGTGTCCGGTCGCCTGCGCCACCACGCATCCGTGCGCGCGGATTTTCCGTCGGTAGGCGACTGGGTGGCGCTTGCGCCCGCGGGCGTTCCTGACGGCGTCGCCGGCGGCGCGGCGGCGCGCGGCGGCAATGCG
>CAYZBZ010000319.1:0-4659 GCA_964476725.1 uncultured Vicinamibacterales bacterium | reverse complement strand
CGTCGGCGAGACGACGTTCGGCAAGGCGCTCGTTCAGTCGGTCTACCCGATCAGCGAAGGGGCGGGCGTGGCGGTCACGACGGGCCGCTACTACACGCCGGCGGGGCGGCTCATTCAGCGGCCGTGGGACGGCAGCTTCGACGAATACATCACCTACACGCTGCGCGATCAGAGCCCAGATCGGCCGCACAAGTCCGCCGAACTGAAATACACCGACGGAGGCCGAAAGGTCTACGGCGGCGGCGGCGTCGAGCCGGACAAGTTCATCGTCGGGCCGATCGAAGGATTCAATCCGACGCGGTTCGGACGCCTGCTCCACGCGCGCGATGCGTTCAAGAACTTCGCGGATCAGTTCACCGCGGAGGGGGACACCCGGCTGAGCGCGGCGAACAGGAACAAGAAGAAGATCGCCCGCGGTTTTACGGTCACCGACGACGTGCTCAAGGACTTCCGGACGATGGTCGCGGGGCAGCGGATCAAGATCGACGAAGAGGGCTTCGCCAAGGACGACACGTTCATCCGGGCGATGATCCACTTCGAGATTGATTCCGCGCTCTTCGGCATGGACGAAGCGCGCCGCAATCTGATTGCGAAGGACCCGCAGGCGCAGTTCGCGTTGACCCAGTTCGGCGAGGCCGAGCAGCTCATCCAGCTCGCCGCGGCCAGAACGGCGCGGGGCGGAAAGGGCCAGTAAGTCCGGCGTAGGGCATTTGGCCCTATATTTTGCGGTAGTACTTTAGTGTTGCCCCAAGGTATGGGGCTTGTTAGACTGACGCCCGTTCGCCGGGGCCCAGGGGCCATCCTGCTTTGGGCGGGGTGTGGGCATCGGCCGTACGGTCCTTGTCACGTCACCGTCTGCCTCCCAGACAGCACACGTTTTCGAAGCGAACCCAGCCGCTTCCGGGTCGGGGTCTGTCGCGATGCGTGTCTGTCGGGTCATCGAAGGGAACAGTAACGTCATGCGGTTGCAACGACTCGAGATAGCCGGCTTCAAGAGCTTCCCGGACCGGTCCGAACTCACCTTCGACCAGGGCGTCACCGCGATCGTCGGGCCGAATGGCTGCGGCAAGAGCAACGTCGTCGACGCGTTGACCTGGGTGCTCGGCGAGCAGAGCGCGAAGAGCCTGCGCGGCGATCGCATGGAGGACGTGATCTTCGGCGGCAGCGACGCGCGCAAGCCGACGGGGGCCGCCGAAGTGCGCCTGAAGCTCGGCGGCGTTGCCGCCCGCGTGCCCGGCGGCATGTCGCGTGGCCCGGGTTCGTTCATGCCGCAGGGCCCCGCGTTGTCGCTGCCTGTCGGCCCGGCTGACGGCGATCTCCTGTCGAGCGGCGCGGTCGCCATCGAGCAAGACCCTCCGCGGAGCGGAGCGGTCGCCATCGAGCAAGACCCTCCGCGGAGCGGAGCGGTCGCCATCGAGGAAGACCCGCCGCTCATCGTGCGCGACGTCGAAGTCATGCGCCGTCTGTACCGCTCGGGCGAGAGCGAGTACCTCATCGACGGCGAGACGTGCCGCCTCCGCGACGTGCAGGACCTGTTGATGGATGCCGGCCTCGGCATCAAGGCCTACGCGATCATCGAGCAGGGAAAGATCGGTCAGATCCTGAGCGCGCGGCCGACCGACCGGCGGCAGCTGATCGAAGAGGCGGCAGGGGTCACCAAGTACAAGAGCCGGCGGCGGGCCGCGGAGCTGAAGCTCGAGGCGGCGCGGCAGAACCTCACGCGGGTCGACGACATCGTGTTCGAGGTGGAAAAGCAGCGCGGCACGCTGAAGCGCCAGGCCGCGAAGGCGCGGCGATACCGGCGCCTGCGCGAGGAGCTGCGGCGCTGGGAGAAGGTGCAGTTCGCCGAGCGTTATCGGATTCTCGGCGAGGCGATCGAATCGGCGCGAACGACGCTCGCGGATGCACGGGCCCGCGAGACCGCCGCGGCGGCGCACGTCGCGCAAGTCGAAGCGTCGCTCGAGCGGTTGCGCCTGGAGCTGACCGAGGCGGACAGTCGGACGACGGCGGCCCGCGAGGCGGCGCACGCGAGGGAGCTCGAGGTCGGCCGTCTGCAGCAGCAGATCGCGTTCGACAAGCAGCAGGTCGAGTCGCTTGGGGCCGCCGCGGCGGACATCGAGACGGAAGTCCGCGCGCTCGAAGCGCGGCGCGAGCCCGCGCGGGTCGAGCTCGACGCACGGCGTGAGGCGGCTGCGCGCGCGACGACCGAGCGCGAGGCGGCGTCCGAGACGCTGCGGGGTGAAGAGGCGGCGTACGCGGACCTCCAGCGAAACATCGAGGGGCTGGAAGCGGACGTCGAAGCGGCGCGGAGCGAGCTCTTTGCCGCCGTCAACGCCGCGACCGCCCTGCGCCACGCGATGGAACATGCCGCGGCCGCCCGGACGCGGATGGCCGAGCAGATCGGCAAGCTCGAAGCCGAGAGCCACGACCTTCGAGTCGAGGCGGATCGCGCGGCACAGGACCGCGCGGCGGCCGAGGAATCGATGCGGCGGGCACGGGAAGCCATGGAAGCGCTGCGGGTCGACCGCGCCGCGAAGGAGTCGGAGCTCGCCGGCGCCCGCGCCGATCGCGACGGACGAGGGCAGGAGTTCCGCGCCCGCGAGCGCGATCTTGCCGGCGTGATCGCGCGGCTCGAGTCGCTCGAAGAGCTGGACGCCGCACGCGCCGAGTACGGCGACGGCGCACGCCTCGTCCTCGCCGAATCCCAGGGGGACGTCGCGCAGATGGGATCGGTGGCGGACTACCTGGACGTCGATGGCCGGTACGAGCGTGCGGTCGAGGCGTGCCTGAGCGAGCTTCTCCAGCACGTCGTGGTCCAGACGCACGAGCAGGCAGCGGCCGGTTTGCAGTTCGCGCAGTCGCAGAACGCGGGGCGCGTCGGGTTCCTGATCGCCGGAACGCCCGCTCCGTCCGGCGACATCGCGCCGCCGGCGCCCGGCCTGTCGTCGCTTGCGGAGGTCGTGCGCGTCTCCGGCCCAGCCGCCGAGGTCATCCGTGCCGCGATCGCGAACGTGTGGATTGCCGGCAGCTACGAGGCCGCGCGAAACGCCGCTGCGCTCACCGCGGCTCCGGTCGCGACGCTCGAAGGGGAAGTCTTCCGCGGCTCGCACGTGGTCGAAGGGGGAGCGCGCGCCGGAGCGCGGGGCATTCTCACGACGAAACGGGAAATCAAGGAGCTGCGCGAGCGTGCGGACGTGGAGCGGACGGCCGTCGAGCGGCTGCGCGGCGAGATTTTATCGCTGGATCTGACGGTGGCGCAGCTCGAGTCCGCGATCATGTCGCTCCAGTGGGAGCTGCACCGCCAGGAAAAGGCCGTCGTGGGGTTCGAGCTGCAGGTCTCGAACGCCGGCGACACGGTCGAACGCATCAATCGCAAGCAGGATCAGATCGCGACCGAGCGGCGGTCGGCGGAAGAGGAGCTGCGGGCGCAGGAGGCCCGGCAGGACGAGGCGCGCGAGTCGATCGCTCGGATCGAGTCCGGGCAGCGGACTGCTGACGATCTGCTCAACGCCGCGCAGCGCCATTTGTTCGAGGCGCGGGAAGCGATGCAGGCGCAGGCGCAGCGCACCTCCGAGGCCAAGGCATCGCACGCGGCGCTCGTGGAGCGGGCCGGCGCCGTCGCCATCGAGGTGCAGCGCCTGGAGGAAGCCGCGCACGAGCTCGAGGCGCGCGTCTCGACCCGCCAGGACGATCTCCGGCGCACCGAATCACGCCGCGCCGATCTGCTCGCGTCGATCGCGTCATCCGAGTCCAGGCTCGACGAAGGGATCCGCGCGTTCGACGAGCTGCGCGAGCGTGTCCGCAGCGCGGATGAGGCGTCGCAGATGCTGCGCGCCGGGTTCGACGAGCAGGAAGGACGCATCCGCGAGGCGCGCCGCTCGCTCGAGTCCGTTCGAGCTGAGGCCGCGCAGCTCGAAGTGACCCGCGCGATGGCCGAAGCGGACCTCGCCCACCTGGCGTCGTCGTGTATCGGGTCCGTTCAGGCATCACTCGACGAGGTCGCCTTGGAAGTCGCCGAGCTTGAACGCGACGGTCTTCTGGCGAGCCCAAGGGCGGTGGACGACGCGCCGGACGCCGCTGAGGTCGAGGACGACGCCGACGCCGACGCCGTGTCCGCGGAGGCGGCCGGGCCGTCGCCGTCAGCCGGCAGAGCCATGACGCCCGACGAGATGGTGGCCGACCTGCGCGCGAAGATCGAGCGCATGGGGCCGGTCAACATGATGGCGATCGATCAGTTCGACGACCTCGAGTCCCGTCACGCGTTCCTGACCGCGCAGCGCAGGGACCTCGTGGATTCGATCGCCGCAACCGGCGAGGCGATCAGGAAGATCGACAAGACGACCCGGGAGCGCTTCCGCGAGGCGTTCACCGCCATCAACGAGAACTTCGAGCAGACGTTCACGACCCTGTTCGGCGGCGGCCAGGCCGGACTGGTCCTGCTCGACGAAAGCGATCAGCTGGAGAGCGGCATCGACATCATCGCCCAGCCACCGGGCAAGCGGCTGCAGAGCGTTCAGCTCCTGTCCGGCGGCGAAAAGGCGCTGACCGCGATGGCGCTCATGTTCGCCATCTTCAAGTACCGGCCGAGCCCCTTCTGCCTGCTGGACGAGATCGACGCACCGCTGGACGATGCGAACATCGGCCGGTTCGTCGAGATGC
>CAYZBZ010000318.1:0-4674 GCA_964476725.1 uncultured Vicinamibacterales bacterium | reverse complement strand
GAGCACCGCGCCGGTCGTGCCGGACAGCGGGCGGCCCTCGACCGCAGCCGGTCGCGCGGGCGAGCGTCCGCGCCCGAGGAAGCGCGCGCGATCGGTTTCCCATTCGATCGCGCTGCCGAGCCGGCCTTCGACGCCAAGGACGTGGAACGCCCAGATCGGTGCCTCGTCCGCGGCGCGCGGGCGCCTGCTGAAGAGGAGGCCGGCGCTCTGGGAATCGGACTCCGTCTGAATGAAGAGTTTCCCGAACGCCGGGTGGGCCAAGTCGTCCTCAGGACGCGCCAGCACGATCTCGGCGTAGCTGGTGACCTCGACCTCCCGCGTCCGATCGCCGCGGTTTACGATGGACAGCCGGCGCACCTCCACGTCGTCTTCCGGCGATACGGCGACCTGGAGCTGTGTTTCGACGTCGCCATCGCGCCGGCGGAATGTGGCCTTGTCGAGGTCGAACGTCGCCTCGTAGTCGTCCGGTTCCTGGCAGGTCGGCTGGTATGTGGCGGACCAGACGCGGCCCGACCACGGATCGCGCAGGTAGATGAAATTGGCGCCGGCGTCGGCCGTCCTGTCGTCGCGATGACGCGTGACCGCCACGCGATGCCACATGCTGGACCCGCCGCCCGCGTGGGTCAGCGCGGTCGTATAGCGACCGTTCGACAGGAAATGCGAGTGCGGGCTGGTGGTGTGCGGCGATCGGAAACGTCTCGACGCGAATACCGGAATGGACGGCGCGGCGATCTTGCTCTCGGCCGGACGCGGCTCCGACAGGATCGCTTCGCGGGGCACGCGCTCCTGGAGCAGGAGCTCCGTGGCCTGCACGCGGGGATCGGCGTGAAACCGCTCGACGAACGTGTCGTGGCAGACCACGTTGGCCAGCGCCACGAGCGACATGCCCTGATGGTGCGCGAAGAAGGCGCGCACGACGGTCGGGTGATCGCCGCTCTCCGCCGCCGTGGTCTCGGCGGCCTGCTCGCGCGGTCTGCAGTCGAGCGCCTCGTAGAACCCGAACCGTCCATCCATCCCCTGGCGGGCGAGACGCTCGAAGTTCTGCGCCGCGGCGGCCGGACTGATCAGGCTCGCCAGCGCGGTGGCATACGGCGCGACGACGAGGTCGTCGGACAACCCGCGCCTCAGCCCGAGCCCCGGCACACCAAACGCGCGGTACTGGTAGTTGCCGGCGCGGTCGGTGAACGCGTACGCCGACTCGGAGATGCCCCACGGCACACCGCGCTGCCGGCCGTACTCGATCTGACGCCGCAGGCTGGCCCGGCAGCTCTGATCCAGGAGCGTTTCCGGGAAGTTCCGCATCAGCAGCAGCGGCATCAGATACTCGAACATCGTCCCGCCCCACGACATCAGCGTCGCGCGGCCGTTGAGGTTCGTCACGAGGCGGCCCAGATGGAACCAGTGGTGCTGCGGGACGTCCCCCTTCGCGATGGCGACGAAGCTGGCCAGCCGCGCCTCCGAGGCGAGCAGATCGTAGAAGGCGGCGTCGAGCCGTCCCGGGCCCTCGGTGTCGGCGAGCCGGTACCCGATCGAGAAGATGCGCCGCCGGCGGTCGTACAGGAAGTCGAAGCGCATCGCGTCGGCGAGCGCCGATGCGCGGCGCGCGAGCGCGCGCAGCGGGTGTTCGGACACGGTGCGCTCGGCGCGCAGCGTCTCCAGCGCGTCGAGCACCGCACGAGACCAGAATCCGAGCTCGCTCGTCTCATCGAGCGGCCAGGGATTCATCGCAGAGGCGGCATTCGAGAGCGTGGCCGCGAGCGCGGCCAGCCGCGCCGGTCCGTCTTCGGGCCACGGCCTGCGGGCCTCCGCGACGATCGCCCGCGCCACGCTGTTGACCGCCGTGACCGCCTGGCGGTGGCCGGCGGCATCGGCATTCTGTGAGGGCTGGCTTCGCGAGGCGCCGTCGAGCAGCGAGGAGGACGCAGTGGCGAGGAGGTCCGCCGTGTCGGCCAGGCCCTCGAGCCGTTGTTCCCGCGTTTGCGGCCGGGCCGTGAGCTGGAGCAGTCCCTGCGCGATCGCGACGAGCGCGCCGGCCAGGTTGCCGCTGTCCACCGTCGAGATGTACCGCGGATGGAGCGGCGCCAGTGTGGCCGTGTCGTACCAGTTCAGCAGGTGCCCCTCGTACCGCTCCAGTCCTTCGATGGTGGTCAGCGCGCCATCCAGACGCTCGACGAGCGCCGCGCCCGACAGATAGCCCAGATCGTGCGCGGCGAGCGTCGACAGCAGGCCCATGCCGATGTTGGTCGGCGAGGTCCGCCGGGCCAGCTTCGGCTCGCGGCCGTTCTCCTGGTAGTTGTCAGGAGGCAGCCAGGCCTCGGACTCGGTTGCGAAGGTTTCGAAGTACCGCCACGTCTTGCGCGCCGTCCTGCGAAGCAGCGTCCGCTCGCCGTCGCCGAGCGGACGGACGCGGGCGCCGACCGGCACGCTGAGCCAGTACGCGACGGCAGGCGCCACCATCCACAGGAACAGGAACGGCGTCGCGGCTGGCAGCGCAATCGGGTCCCGCGCGGCGATCCCCACGGCGACGGCCGCTGCGATCATCGGGCTCGCTGCCATCTCGGCGGCGAACCGGCGGAAGCCGCGGTGGCCGACGAGTCCGGCCGCCTTCGTCGCGGCCGCCGCCGCCGTTTCCCACTCGAGCAGCCGTCGCTTGGTCACCGCGAGGCGCACCAGCGTCAGTCCGATCGCATGGACCGTCTGAGAGGCTTGATAGGCCAGCAACGTCAGCCCGAGGACGATCTGCGCCAGCGTCGTGACCGCATCGCGGCGCAGATTGCGCAGGAAGACCGGCACCGACTGTGACTTGCGCGGCCCGGTGAACAGCCGGGCGATGATGGGCAGGAGTTGGGCGGCGATGACGCCCATCACCGTGGCCATCCAGAACCAACGGGGGCCTGGCAGCACCGTCCAGCCGGCGACGAGCAGCGCCAGCAGCGTGGGCGCGACGAGGCTGCGGCGCAGGTTGTCCACGATCTTCCAGCGGCTGATGAGCGGCAGAGTGTTGCGCGTCAAGCCGCGCCGCGACGGCACGAACGGAAACAGCCACAGGAGGATCTGCCAGTCCCCGCGGATCCAGCGATGCTGCCGCCGGGCGTGCGCGAGCATGCTGGACGGGTACTCGTCGACCAGCTCCACGTCGGGCACGAACGCGACGCGCGCGCGCAGACCCTCGAAGAGATCGTGGGAGAGGAGCGCGTTCTCCGGCACCGAGTCCTCGAGCGCGGCCGTGAAGGCGTCGACGTCGTACAGACCCTTGCCGGTGAAGATGCCCTCGCCAAACAGGTCCTGATACGTGTCGGACACCGCGGTGGTGTACGGATCGACGCCGGTGTGCCCCGAGTACAGCCTGGCGAAAAGCGAGCCGGCGGCACTCATGAACGTGACGCTCACCCGCGGCTGGAGGATGCCGTAGCCCTCGGTAACGCGGCCGAGTCGTGGATCGTACGTGGCGCGGTTCAGCGGGTGGGTGATGATCCCGATCAGTTGACGTGCGGCATCGCGCGGAAGGCGTGTGTCGCTGTCGAGCGTGATGCAGTACCGCACCTGCGGCAGCACCTCCAGATCGCCGACGTGGACCGCGAAGCTGGTGTCGGTGGCCCCGCGAAGAAGGCGGTTGAACTCCTCGATCTTGCCGCGTTTGCGCTCCCAGCCCATCCACAAGCCTTCGCGCTCGTTCCACTGGCGCAGGCGATGAAACAGGAAGAAGCGGTCGGCGCGCCCCTCGGCGTGTTTCGCGTTGAGCGCTTCGACACCGGCGCGCGCGGCCGCCAGGATCTCGGCATCGCGCGTCATCGTCTCGGTCTTCGCGTCCCGGAAGTCGCTCAGGATCGCGAAGTGAATGCGGGGATCCACGTTCCCGAGCGCCTGGACCTCCAGATGGTCGAGCAGATCCCGGACTCGCTCCACGCTGTCCAGGATCGTCGGCACGATCACCATCGTCCGCGCCGACGCCGGCACTCGATCAATCTCGAGCCGCGGCAGCCGGCGGGGCGGGATCAGGTTGGCGATCACCCGCTGCAGGATCTGGATGGTGAGCTCGCTCGCCGGCACCAGTCCCAGCAGCGGAACGAGGAACAGCGTTGCACCGCGCCAGCCGTGCCAGTAGGCGTACACCGTCGCGGCTCCGACGAGTACCGCGGTGGCGGCGGTGATGGTGCCGAGGTAGCCCGGTGTCGCGTATCGGAAGAAGAACCGCCGAACCCGTTGCCGGACGTTGGGGACCCAGGCCACGCTCTGCTCGAACTGGCGCCGGCCGCCGCCGATCAGGTAGTAGCCGACGTGCGCGCCGGCGGCCTCAGGGGTCTGTCGGGCCACCTGCCTCACCCGTTCGACGCTTTTGAGCGCGAGCCGCAACTGTCCGTCGCCTGTCGGCTCGGCCAGCTCCTCCACGGCGTGTCGATACCGATCGCGGCTGCGGAAGTCCATCCGGCCGTACACGCCGGCCGGGTCGCGCTGGAGGACCTGCTCGACGAGGCTGACGCTTTCGAAGAACTCGCTCCAGTCGAATGTCGAGATGAGGCACAGGCTGCCGATCAGGTTCGCCATGGCCGCCTGCTCGGCCGCCTGATGTCGACCTTCGGAGCGGATCGCATCCTCGACCGTCTGGCCTCGCGCGGCCAGGACGGCGTCGAGCGGCTCGCGCAACGCGGCCGCGGCCGCGGCCGCGCCGTACTC
>CAYZBZ010000317.1:0-4675 GCA_964476725.1 uncultured Vicinamibacterales bacterium | reverse complement strand
CCGGATGCGGTAGAGCACCGGGTCGCGCAGGTTGATGTTCGGCGACGCCATGTCGATCCGGGCGCGGAGCACGTGCGCGCCGTCCTCGAACTCTCCGGCGCGCATGCGGGCGAAGAGATCCAGGTTCTCCTCGATCGTCCGTGTCCGGTGCGGGCTGTCCGTGCCGGGCTCGGTCAAGGTGCCCCGAAGCTGCCGTATCTCGTCTGCGCTCAGGCTCTCAACGTACGCGTGGCCGTGGGTGATCAGGTGTACCGCGTACCCGTACAATTGCTCGAAGTAGTCCGACGCGTACCGCGGCTCGCCGTCCCACGCGAACCCGAGCCAGCGCACGTCCTCCTCGATCGACCGGGCGTACTCGACGTCCTCTTTCGTGGGGTTCGTGTCGTCGAACCGCAGGTTGCAGGTCCCGCCGAATTCCCCCGCGATGCCGAAATTCAGGCAGATCGATTTCGCGTGACCGATGTGCAGGTAGCCGTTCGGCTCAGGCGGGAACCGTGTCGCCACACGTCCGCCGTGGCGCCCGGCCTTCACGTCCTCCGTCACAATTGTCCGGATGAAATCGACAGAGGCGGCCGCGGCGCGCTCCACTCCGCCCATCGTCGTGCCGGTGCCGTCCGTGTCCATGGTTCGCAAACGCCCATTATAGCGAGCCGGGATGGAATCGGCGTCTGCAGCCCGTGGTGGGCTGCTAGACTTGCCCAAACTCAGGAGGCACGATGCGACGAAACACCGCGGGTTTCATGCTTGTTGTGGCGGGTCTGGCGATAGGGGTGGCGCTGAGGGGAGGTGTCTCCGCCCAGTCTCCGCAGGGGCAGCAGGAGCGCGACATCCTGCCGGCCCTCCTGACCGAGGTGCGCGGCCTGCGCGCCGCGATGGAGCGGATGGCGTCCGCCGGGCCCCGCGTGCAGCTCGCCCTGGGGCGGCTGCAGCTCCAGGAACAGCGCGTGAACAACCTGCTGCGGCGCCTCGAGACGGTCCGCGGCAGTCTGACCGCCGCGCAGCGCGGAGAGGAAGAAGCGCGGCGAAGCGTCGCGGGCCTGGAGGAGGCGCTCAAGTCGATGTCGGACACACCCCAGGTCAGGGATATTGAACAGGACCTGCGTGATCTAAAGCAGCGGCGGCACCCCGCACTGGTCGCGGAGGTGCAGCGGCTCCAGCTCGAGGAGTCCGGCATCACCCAGGAGCTCGCCAGCGAGCAGATGCGGTGGACCGACATCAATCAAAAGATGGAGGAGCTGGAGCGCTCGCTGTCCGGCGGTAGATGAGCGCGCCGCAAACTCGTGTAGCATCTGCCGAACCGCACGTTGGGGGGATACCTATGCGCCTTCAGACCGTCACGCTGACCTGCGCCCTTGTGCTCGGCGCCGCACTCAACTCCTCCTCCGCCCGCGCGGACAACCCTCGGCCGGGCATCGACTGGCCGCAGTTCCGCGGCATTTCCGCGACGGGCATCTCGGAAGGGGCGCCAGTGCCGTCGGTGTGGAACGTCGCAGAGGGGAAGAACGTGCTTTGGAAGACGCCGGTCCCCGGCCTCGGGCTGTCCAGCCCTGTGGTGTGGGGGGACCAGCTGTTCGTCAGCACCGCGATCAGCGGCAAGGCGGACGCGAGCCTCCGGCCCGGCCTGTATGGCGACATCCAGTCCGTCCAGGACGACACGCCGCACGAATGGCGCGTGTACTGCCTGAACAAGAAGACGGGCGCGATCGTCTGGCAGCGGACCGCGCACACGGGCGTTCCGAAGATCAAGCGGCACATGAAGAACTCGCACGCGAACTCCACACTGGCCACCGACGGCCAGCGGCTCGTGGCGTTCTTCGGATCGGAAGGCCTCTACGCGTACGACCTGACGGGCAAGCTGCAGTGGCAGAAGGACCTGGGCGTTCTGGACGCGGGCTTCTACACGGTTCCGGAAGCGCAGTGGGAAACGGGCAGCTCTCCGGTCATTCACGACGGCGTCGTCGTCATCCAGGCGGACGTGCAGAAGGGTTCGTTTCTCGCGGCATTCGACGCCAAGGACGGCCGCGAGCGGTGGCGGGTCGCCCGCTCCGACGTGCCGACGTGGGGCACGCCGACCGTGCACCTCGTCAACGGGCAGCCTCAGGTCATCGTCAACGGCATGCGCCACGTCGGCGCGTACGATCTGAAGACCGGCAAGGAGATCTGGAAGCTGTCGGGCGGCGGAGACATCCCGGTGCCGACGCCCGTGGTCAGCGATGGGCTCATTTACATCACGAACGCGCACGGTTCGATGTCGCCCGTGTATGCCATTCGCGACACCGCGTCCGGCGACATCAGCCTCGCGGCCGGCGCCTCGAGCAACGCGGGGGTCGCGTGGAGCACCCCGCGGGACGGCGGCTACATGTGCACCCCGCTCGCGTACCGGGGCCTCGTGTACATCGTGAGGTTCAACGGCATCCTCACCGTGTTCGACGCGAAGACCGGCGAGAGGAAATACCAGGAGCGGCTCGCCGGCGGCACCTCCGCATTCACCGCCTCGCCGATCGCAAACGACGGCAAGGTGTATCTGGCGAACGAGGACGGGCAGGTCTTCGTGATAAAGGCGGGCCCGGCCTACGAGCTCGTTTCGCTTAACGACATGGGGGCGAGCGTGCTCGCGACCCCGGCGATATCCGAGGGACGGCTGCTCTTCCGAACTCCGCAGCACCTGATCTCCATCGGCACGAAGTAACATCACGCCGGCGTGCGATCCATCTGCTGCAGCGCGCGGACGCCGCTGCGCATGGTAAACCACCACGTGGCGAGGCTCAGGAGCGCGGCCGCCGCGAAGCATCCGGCGATCTCGACCTGCTGCGACACGTCGAGAGGAATCTTCCGGAAGCGGTGGAACAGGTAGACCGACGAAGACCACCCGAGCAGCGCGATGATGACCAGGATGAACAGCACCGCCGCCAGCATGAAGGAGATGCCTCCGAACGATCCCGCGACCTGGCTGGCGTTGTCGGCGGCAAACCGGGGGTAGCGCGCTCCGAGCCCGGTCGCGAGCCCGACGAGCGCAACGCTCATGAACACGATCGCGACGGCCGCGACGACCTCGAGAAACGGATCGACGCCAAGAAACCGATTGGCGACGATCGTCAGCCCTTCGCTCAGCACCAGCACCGGCACGAGCCCCGTCCAGAACTTCGACCACAGGAAATCGCTCAGAGAGATCGGCGCGCTGCGGATGATCCAGAACGCCGCCCCTTCGGCCGACACGGCGGGGAACACGAACCGGACCGCCACGGTCGCCATCACGAACCCGGCCATCCCGAGGTTCACGAACGCGTAGACGTTCTTGATCACCCCGCTCATGTACGGGATCCGCTCGAGGTCCAGCACGCGGAAGTTGTACAGATACACGAGCACGAGCGCCAGCAGCAGAAGCAGCTGCGACCACTGGCTCACGTCCCGCAGGAACACCTTCACGTCCTTCAGCAGAAGATGACGGCGGACGACGGAGATCGGCAGCAGGCCGACCAGACGATCGAGACCGCGGAGCCGGGCGAAGCGGGCCTTGCGGGCCTCCTGCGCGTTGCTGAACCCGGTGAAGTGCCACCGCTCGTAGGCCGCGCCGACCACGAGCGTCATGGCCAACGCGGTCGTCCAGAGCGATCCGGCGTGCAGCAGATCGCGGCCTCCCTGCAAGCTCGCGAACAGCGTCTCCCCCGCCCAGAACGACGGCAGCAGCGGCGTGATCGGCGACTGGAGCGTCGCGAAGAAATCGGTGATGTCCGGCAGCGACTCGACACGCATGAGGCGCTCCGGCTGGATGTAGCGCAGCAGCACCACGATGCTGGCGGCGAAGAGCAGCCCCATGAGCATGAGGATGTCGCGCGCACGGCGTGCCGGAAAGATGTTGACCAGGAGCAGCGTAATCGCGGTGCCGAGCGCGACCGGAATGACGGCGAACGGCACGACCGTCAGCAGCGCCGTCAGATAGAACGTCATCGGAGCGCAGCGGGCGATCCCCAGGCCCGCCAGCAGTGGGATGAGGAAGATGACGACCATCCAGGAAGCCTGGCCCACGGTCCGCACGAACCTGGCGTGGAAGAGGCGGCGCGGCGCAATCGGCGCCGCGAGCAGCAACCGCAGGTCGTCGGACAGAAAAAACGTGGACAGCGCGGTGACGACGCCGCTGAACGCGAGGAACGAGAGAAACGTCAGGAACAGCCAGGACAGCCCGACGCGGAGCAGGTAGTCGCCAAGCTCGGCATACTCGCCCAGCTTCCACGCGAGCCAGAAGGATCCGACGAAAATCGAGACGGCGACCAGCGCGCCGATCCCGCCGAACACCGCGCCGCGCAGCAGGTCGCCGCGCTCGAGGCGTCTCGCGCGGTTCAGCGAGGCCCAGAGCGACGGCAGCAGCAGGTAGGGAAAGGGTTGGAGCATGCCCTACACGATTTCGTCAATCTCCTGAAGCCCGGTTCCGCCCGTCAGCTTCAGAAACACGCTCGTGAGCTGATCGTCCGGATTCCCGGCCATCGCCCGCAGCTCCGCCACGGTGCCGCGCGCGATGATCCGTCCCTTCAGGATGATGCTGATGCGGTCGCACATCTCCTCTGCGACCTCGAGCGTGTGCGTGCTCATGAGAATCGCCACGCCGCGGCCGCTCACCCGCCGGAACACGTCCTTGATCAGCCGCGCGCCGCGCGGATCGAGACCGATCATCGGCTCG
>CAYZBZ010000316.1:1841-4677 GCA_964476725.1 uncultured Vicinamibacterales bacterium | reverse complement strand
TCGGCAGCCGCCGGCGCCGCCCAAATAAGACAACTACAAACGATGAGGCCTGTCACTCTTCGGAGCCCTGTCATGGTGTCCTCTCCTTTTCGCGTGACGATAGCATTAGCCGGGTGTGCCAGTTAGCGGAATGCGGGTTATCCGACCCGCCCGCGCGTCCACCCCGAGGCCCGAGCCACAGCCCCGAGGCCCCCCGAGGCACAGATAACAACCGCGACGTGCGACTCCTGAGACCTACTTGCGGGCCATCAATCCGTCTGAGCATCCTTTCCCCATGGCGGGCGCCACCATCCCCTTCTCCGCTTGCAGCCTGGTTAGATGATTGAACGCGGCGATCATGTCTTTCGGATCGGTCTGGCCGTCTGACACACTCGAGGCCCGGCCCGACGTCCCTGACACGTAGCCCAGCGATGCGAGGCGCTCCGCGAAAGCCCGATCGACGTCAGGCGCAGCGTCCACGCTCCTGCCCCTCTCGCTGTCGAACGAACGTAACCGGGTGAGCATGCCGGCGGCAACTGAGGGCTTCGACTCGAAGAGATTGCGTTGCTCGTAGGGATCGCTTTCCAGATCGAAGAGCTCCGGCCGAGGCGCGTCGATCACTTTGTATCGATCGGCACGCAACGACCGCAGGCTCGCCCAGCCGAACCGTTGCGGATAAAGCGACTCCGCATAGACTTCCCGCGACGAGCCCTCGTCGGCGCCGGCCAGCAGACGTGTCAAGCTGAGGCCATCCATGGGCGGCGTTCCCACGCCGAACATGTCCAGAATGGTGGGCATCACATCCACCAGACGGACCGGCGCACTGACTCGACGCGGGACGACGCCAGGTCCACGCATGATCAGCGGAACGCGGACCGCCTCTTGGTAGATGAACATGCCGTGCGAGTCTTCGCCGTGTTCGCCGAGTGACTCCCCGTGGTCCCCCGCGACGACCATCAATGTGTCGTCCAGGAGATCACGAGCTTCCAGATGACTGATCAGGCGGGCGATCTGCGCATCCTCGAAGGCTATGGCCGCCGCATAGGGATCAGCATAGCTGCGCGCGTAGTCGTCCGGCAGCTGGTACGGCCGGTGTGTATCGTACAGGTGGATCCAGACGAAAAATGGGGCCGAGTCGTGATCTGCGAGCCAGGTCACCGCCTCCGATACGACGTCGTCGGCCGGCCGTCTGGCCCGCGGAGAGCCCGGACAGCCGGGCGAAGCTCCCATGCTGTACGTCCCGAACCCCTGGTCCAGACCACGGCGTGGCGCCAGCACCGCCGACGCCACGAACGCCCCCGTCGTCAGCCCGCGTGCCCCCAGAACCTCTGCCAGCGTCTGGAAGTCGGCCGACAGCGGCGCGCCCGTGTTGTCACGGACGCCCAGACGAGGTGGGTACATGCCGGTGAAGAGTGTCGCGTGCGACGGCAGCGTCAGAGGCGCCGCCGCGAACGACTGCTCGAACAGCGCCCCTTCGGCCGCCAGCCTGTCGAGCGCCGGTGTCACAACGCCGCTGAACCCGTAGGGCGGCAGCCGGTCGGCTCGCATCGTGTCGAGCGTGATCACAAGCAGATTGCGCGGCCTTGGCGGTGAACCGCACCCCGCCGCGAGCAATGCTGACAGTACCAGCGCTGCACTCGCGCACCCCTCGAGCCGGCCGCCCATTCGTTTATACATGGCGACGCCTACCGCCGCCGCATTTCAAAACGATGGTCGCGCGAGTAACACGTGGCGGCATATCGCATGAAGGGAGGGGTGGTCCCCTGCGTCAGCAGAAGAGAACCATTCAGCGTGCCCGACATGGCTGTCGAACTGCTCGTCGCGTTGACAATGCCCTTGACCAGCAGAGCGCTCGTCGGATTCAGACGTTCTACGACATCGAAATGGCCGGAGTAGTAGTAATAGTAGTAGGCATCGCCGATGGTGAACGTCACCTTCCCATCGGCCGATACGAACCCGCTGAAATGGTCGCCATACCCGTTGGTGACGATGAAGTCGGCGTCGCTCAGCCGTACGGTCAACTGCGGGCCGTTCTGCTGAACTGCTGCGACATACGACCGGTTCTGAGTCGAATCCGGAAACCGGCTTGGCGCGCATCCGGTCGCGGCGAGGTTGAGGGTGTACGTCCCGCTGAGATCCCGGCGCTGCCCGGCGACCGCCATCTCGAAGCCGAAAGCACGGTTCTCGGTGACGTGAACCTCCTCGATCCGGTTCAGATAGCCGTCTTTCTTGGCGTGCAGCTTGACCTGGGCGGCGACCCCGTAAAGCGCATAGGCGCCTGTGGCGCTGGTCAGGGTTGTCAGGCCTTCGCCCGTGCCGCCGATGACTGTCACGCTGACGCCCTCGAGCGGAAAGCTGCTGTCGGTGACCTGACCGCTGAGTCGGAAGGTGCCACTGGGCAGCACCATTATCCGGGCAGTCGCGCTTCGGTTCTGATAGCGGGCATTGATGTTTGTCTCCCCCCGCTCCCCGCCGGTCACGACACCGGCGGAGTTGACCTGCAACACGCCTGCGCTGGTGGAGGTCCACTGCGTTTGACTCGTCACATTTTCGACAGAGCCGTCGGACTTGATTGCGTTGGCCGTGAGCTGCGCCGAGCCGCCCGGTTCGACCGAGGCGGGCGCGATGATCGCGATGCGTACCACACCTGCGGCCGCCGGCGCCGGCGCACCGGGTGTTCCCGTGGGCTGGACGGTTGGACGAGTCGGACTCTTGTCGCACGACGCGGCGACCAGTCCGAGGACAACGGTCAGAATCAAGCCAAGGTGGCGACGATTGGTAGGCATGGCGCGCTCCTGGAGTCGGCAAGATTCCGCCGAGGGCTGCCGAGTTGCCCGTGGGTTATACCTTCCTCAAC
>CAYZBZ010000316.1:0-1741 GCA_964476725.1 uncultured Vicinamibacterales bacterium | reverse complement strand
ACAGCCTCTGCGATAACTTCATCGTGACCTCGTGCCGACAACTCTAGGCACAGGATTGCGGCCTGTCGAGCTATCTTTCGATAGGAACCGAAGCAGAATATGGTCACTCGGCTGTGACATTGCCGGCGCGCAGAGCTGCCACGAGTGCAGCGCGATTCGGCACGCCGGCTTTCGAATAAATCCGGTGCAACAAAAACTTCACGGCATGCACGCTCTTCCCGAGCTGGTCCGCGATCTCCTGATTTGAAAGGCCATCCACCATTACCATCGCGACTTCACGCTCGGCGGCCGTCAGCCGTTGCAGCACCAGTGCTGCATGTTCTGGCTTCTCGATCCTCGCAACTTCGATCACAAAGCTCGGCTCAGACAAACTCGTCGCGTTCGGGCAGATCATGGTGATCGATGCGGCCACGCCCAAGAGGTGAGGGTGCGGAACCCTCGATCGGTGGCGAAAAACGGCGTTCTTCCCGGGCGCAGGCGGCTGAGCGTGCCATTCGCTCTGCATCTCGCGGCACGCCGTCGCCAGTTCCGGAGGCAGCCGCCACGACCGACGAGAACGGTGTACGCGCGTCCGTCCAGCATCGTCCGCCCAGGACGCGCATATGCGACGAGCGGCAGGATCGGCCTCAATAAGGCAGAGGTTCCAATCGAGCACCGCAACGCCGAGAGCTCGGTTCCGAATCGTCATCCCCATCGCGTCCCGAACGGATTGGCTGGCCTCCGACTCGAGGAGTCGAGTGACGGCGGAGCTGATGAACGGGTGGGTGGCTTTAGCGGCGATCACATCCGCGTCCAAAAAATCGTCGCGGCCATCGCCTCGAGCGATGCTCAGGACGAACAACGGCAAATCTCCGGGTGGTTCGCTCCAGAAGCACAACGCGACCGCGTGACGCACGCCCTGGGGCTGCATGATCTCCCGATAGAAGGGCGATTTCTTTAGCGTCTCCTCAGAGCGCGGCAGCCCCGCGCGCGTGGTCAAGACCTCGACCCCCGGTTGGGCTCGGGCTAAGGGGAGTGCAGAACTCAGCTCGTTATGGCGCCGGATGAACGCTTGCCCGTACTCGCGTCCTCGCGAATCACGTTCTCTGAGCAAGCCTGTATCCGATTTTCCATAGAACGCGATAACGAAGTCACACGGTACTGCCTCGGTGAGAAGTCCGAACGCCGCGTCGATCAACGCGTCCAGATCCCTGGCCGCAAGAAGAGTGAGTAAGCGAGTCGGCGAAATGCCTCCTTTCCTCGCAGCACGACGCCCGATCGGGCGACGTGAGCGCTTACCGGATCGTTTTCGGGCGGACGTCATGCTTGCCGTGACGAAACATAGCTCGATACGCTGGCCACGCCAACGCGAAAGTGGGCGCGGCGCCTGGGAACCTCCGGGCGCCGCAGTGATCCGACGAACCTGCGCGGTGATTACAGCTGCTTGATGTTGGACGATAGGAAACATTAGAGGCGGGGCTGTCCTCCGCCGAGGTTAACAGAAGATCCGCTATCGGACACGCCCCCGGCCACAGTCGTTGGCGTGTTCGTCCGCGCGGTGCTCGGCTTCTTGCGCGCCCGCGCGCGCCACGACGGCGTTGCGGATGGTCGTGGGGGCGCGGTGGCCGTGATCCATGGTCGTACCGGCTGGGCAACGGGAGCGGCTCGAGTCTCAAGGCTCGTGGGGCCCCACCCCCACTCGCTCTTGTCGATCGCCGCCGCGGCGCGCTCCCGCGCAAGCTCCTCGATCCTCTCCTGCGTC
>CAYZBZ010000315.1:0-4683 GCA_964476725.1 uncultured Vicinamibacterales bacterium | reverse complement strand
TCGCGGAGGGCACGCGCCCTTCGGCGATCACCAGGTACGTTGTAGCCGGCGTAGGCAAGCGCCGCCTCGCGCTCGCCACGCGTGGTGAACTTCACCGGCTCGACGGACTTGATGCGGAAGGGTTCGATTACGCGGCACCTTGATCGCCGTCAGGGGTTCGGAACAGCAACCCGCACGTAGTCGATGGCGGCGGCGAGGATCCGCACGTCGCCGCTCACGCCGACATCCACAGGTCGGCGGGCCCATGCGAAGTCCAGGCGCACACGGTTCACGCCGCTGCGCCAGTTCTCCTGCGCCGTCGCGAACTCAACGGTCTGCCAGCCGTTGCCAACTGGCACGGGACCGTACGAGTGCCCGTTGATCGTTGTGACGACCGTCTGTTCCGTCGCGCCGGCGTACCCGAAGGCGCGCAGACGCAGTTGCACGGTCAGCGGCGCCGCGTGATCCAGCGGCACGAGCGCTTCAGCGGCCGATGCGGCCCATCGGAACGTACTCGGGCCGTCCTGTTCCGGCGCGTACCATCCATCACCGAGATAGACCGTATCGCCCGGGCTGCCGATGTCAACCCGTCCGTACGGCCGGCGGGCATCTCCGAGAAACCGATACGGACGCAGCAGGTCGAAACGCCACGGCGCCACGCGGTTGCCCACCGCATACGCAAGGTTCGCCGGGTACGAAAACACGTGGCCGAACCAGTGGTGCAGCAGAACGGCCTGGCGAGCGCCGATCTCTCCAAAGGAAATCGGCTCGCCGACGCGATACGCTCCGCCGGCGGCCACGCCCATCAGTGACAGGTTCCAGAGTGCAAGCGCCGCCAGGCTGCCGCCGACGAGCAGTTGTGGTCGCCGTTCCATCGCGCGCGCGACCAGGGAGATCGATACGCTCATGCCGAGCGCCGCAAACGGTACGAGGCTGTCGAAGCGGCGCATGCCGAAGCCGGCGCCGCCCCACCAGTCATCGACCGCACCGTTGACCCACGTCATCACCGCGAAGATCCCCAGTCCGCTCCACGCGACGAGCGGCTCGCGCCGCGTCAACGCCGCCAAACCCACGACAGCCGGGATGAAGACGGGGGACCACGCGAACAGCCCGTTGCGTGACGACCACAGCACGTCCACGATCTGCGGATGGAACCAGTACAGCCGTGGACCCACCGGCGATCGTGCGAGCCAGTGTCCGTAAATGGCGTGCCACGCCAGCATCTGAGGCACGAACCCCGCGGCTGCGCCGAGCGCCAGCATGGTGCCCGCGAGCGTGGCCCGGCGCGCGTCCACGCGCATCGCCCGCAGCAAATCGACGCCGGGCAGCACGAACATCAGGATGTTCTGCCATCGCATCATGGCCATCACGCCGCCGACGAGACCGAGCGCGAGCCATCCAGCAGTCGTTCGGCGGTCGCGGTTGGCCGCCCAGCACCACAGGAAGCCGGCGACGGCCGCCATCGACAGCGCGTGCGACATGGTCGGTTCACGCACCAGGTACCACAGCACGAACGAACCGGCGGCCGTGAGGACAACGGCCGCGATCGCCTCGGGCGCGGCGCGGAAGAGACGAACGAACCGGTATGTGAACCACAGCCCGAGCAGGCCGTAGAAGAGGCCGGCGACGACGACCGCCTGACGGTAGGGATAGGCGGTGCCGTTCGTGTTGATCGCTTCACCGCGCCGTGCCAGGTGGCGCGCGACCGCGTGACCGCCGGCGAAGAATGGCGACCAGGCGATCGCCGGACCGATCGACCACGCGCTCTGCGCGTGTCCGGTCACGGTCGGCTGGAACAGGAACCGATGCTGCGCGTCATCCAGGCCGAGCAGCCGGTAGTCGTTCGCGAGATCGACATCGCGATCGAAGGCGAGCGAGCGGAGGTACGCGTAGTAGTAGAACCCGTCGCTCTGAAGCCGCGCGCCGAGCTTCGCCTGGGCGAACAGGCCGGCGCCCATCGCTGCGGCGAGCACGAGGGCGATCGGCGAGCGGCGCGAGAGGCGAGCTGCGGCGACGCCGGCCGCGGCGCAGACCAGTACGCCTGCCAGCACCGCGGCGGGCCGGGGATCGCTGTCGAAGAGGGTGAGCCGCAGGAGGCCGCGGCGCGCCACCAGGCGCAGCGCGAGATCGAGCACGCAGATGGCCGACGCGGCGAGCGCTACCGCCCGGACGCGGTCAGCGGCTGCCACCGATCACCTCGACGCTTACGTAATCGACCGCCCCCGCGAGCGGCCGCGTGTCGCCTCCCGCGCCGACGTCAGCGGGACGCGCCGCCCAGGCGAAGTCGAGCGCGAGTCGATTGACGCCCGCGTGCCACGCGCGATCGTCGGTGACGAGCTCGATGACCTGCCACGCGGGCCCGATAGTCACCACGGGGCCGCGCCGGCCGTTGATCGAAATCGCCGCCTGTTGCGGTGGCGCGCCGGTGTAGGTGAACGCGCGCAGTCGCACCTGCACCTTCAGGCTCGCGGCGTGGTCGAGCGGCACACGCAGAATCGCCTTCGCCGAGGCCCAGCGGAACGTGTCGGTCCCGTCGCGTTCGGCGGCGTACCAGCCCTGCTCGACGAGCGGATCGTCGGCAGTCCCCACGTCAATGCGGCCGTACGGCCGAAGCGGGTCGTCGAGCATCAGGGTCGGCGCCAGCAGGTCGTAGTCGGCCGGCGACACGTCCCCCCGCCAGGCGAACAGCAGGCTCGCGGGATACGTGGAGGGCATGCCGATCCATCGGTGCACCGCCCGTGCCTGTGCCGCCCCCGCGTCGCCGAACGAGACGGCCTCGCCAAGCCGGACGCGCCCCTCGTGCGCCGCGCTCATCAGGGTGAGGTTCCACCCGACGAGCGTCCCGAACAGACCGATGGCGGAGGCCGTCGGAAAACGCCGGACGAACGAGACGAGCCTGACCGACAGCGCCGCGAGACCGATCGTCATCATCGGGATCAGGCCGTCGAACCGCCGCATGCCGAAGCCGTCGCCGCCCCACCAGTCCTGGATGGACGCGTTGACGTACGTCATCACGGCCGCTGCCAGGAGCACCGGTACCCCGATCGAGGGCTGCGCGGACGCGAAGACCACGAAGCCAATCGCGCCCGCATAGAGGATCGGCGACGTGCTCAGCAGTCCGTTCCGCGACGACCACAGGATGTCGGCGACGTGCGGATCGCCCCAGCGGATCTGCGGGCCGACCGGTGACACCGCGAGGTAGCTTCCGTAGATCGCCTTCCACGCGATCATCTGGGGCGCGAACGCGAGCGTCGCGCACGCGGTGAAGAGCAGACCGGCGGTGATCGTGCGCGTGAACGTCACCCGATCGCCGGCGCGCGCGCTGGCCCAGAGGACGGTGAGGGCCTCGCACGCGGGCAGGAGAGCGAAGAGCGCGTTCTGCCAGCGAATGAGCGTCATGAAGCCGGCCAGCGCGCCAAGCAGGGCCCACCCGCGCATGGAACGCGCCTGCCCTGAGCGTGCCGTAGGGCGCGTGGCCACCCAGGCCCAGGTGAAGCCGGCGACCGCCGCCATCGATGGCGCGTGGGTCATGCTCGGCTCCTTCACCATGTACCAGAGCATGAACGAGCCCATGAACACGAAGGTCGTCGCCGCCACGGCGAGCCCCGCGCGGTAGAACCTGCACGTGATCCGGTAGCAGAACCACGCGCCGAGCAGGCCGTAGATCAGCCCGGCGACGCACACCGCCTGCCTGTACGGAAACGAAATCCCGTCGGTGCTGACATTGGGATTGTCCGCACCGAGCCGCGCGGCGACGAGGTGACCTGCGGCGAAGAAGGGCGACCAGACGATTGCGGGGCCTATCGTCCACGCGGACTGCGCGTGGCCGGTGGGCGTGGGCGCCAAGAGGTGCGGCTTGTCACCGAGGTCGAGCATCCGGTAGTCGTTCGCGAAGCTGACGTCGTGGTCGAAGGCGAGCGACCGCAGGTAGGCGAAGTAGTAGAAGCCGTCGCCCTGCAGGCGAGCGTTCAACTGGAGCTGTACCGTGAGGCCCGCGGCGAAGAGCACGGCAAAGAGGGCGAATCCTCTGCCTCGACGATTCGCGCCGGCCGAGACGAGAACGCCCGCGGCTGCCGCCACGAGCACCAGCGCCCAGCCCGGCCAGTCGGGGCCGCCAATGGCGCGAACGATCGATGCTCGCGCAATCTCCCGTGCGCAGAGCTCGACGACCGCCGCGCCGATGCAGAGCCAGCCAGCGGTCCTGACCGCGTGCAACGGCGCGCCGGAGGTCAGGGCCGCACCCTGAAAATGCGCAGCTCCGGAACCGGGTGGTCCGCGTCTGGCGTGAACCGCACCGGCTCGTGCATCCGCTCGAAGATTGCCATGTCACGCGACCTTGAACTCGGTGACCTTCGTGTCCGTGCAGAGCTCGAAGGCGTCGCGGCCAGGAGACGCGAGAGAGACCGACAAGGTTACAGCTCCTTGATCCGGAGGTGCCGGAATTCGACGCGGGCGCCATGGCCGAGCAGGCCGATGTGACCTTTGGTATTGGCGATCCCGCGCGAGCCCTCTGGTCTGGTGAGATCGCGGTGGCGTGTCAGGACCGCTTCGTCCTTCACGTCATCGAGGTTGGCGTCAACGATTGTCGTGCCGTTGAGGATGACCGTGATCTGCCGCCCCCTGGCGATGATCTCTTCGGAGTTCCATTCACCCACGGGCCTCTGGAGGCCGCGTTTCGACGGCACCATGTCATAGATCGACCCA
>CAYZBZ010000314.1:0-4700 GCA_964476725.1 uncultured Vicinamibacterales bacterium | reverse complement strand
TGTTGCCCGACAAGTGCTTCAGATAGATGTCGTCGTAGAGAAACCCGGTCGGTCGTGCCGAGATCGTTGACGCAGTGGGCGGCGCAACCTGTGGTTCTGTCTGAAGAGACGTGCTGGCAGCGATAGCCAGGAGGACACCAAGGACGCCGAGGCGCGTGCCTACTGTGAGGGCCAATGGATGTGGATTATACGGTCGCCGCGGGGGTGCCAAGCAGATAGCAACTGCCTGACGGCGAAGTGCAGACCGATGCCGGGCCCGGCCCCTCTGGAAGCCCCGGAAGAATAGGTCGCCACTGCGCGACTGCTCACTAACAATGCGCCCTGCCCGAGCCCGGAACGGACGCGCGTCGGTCAGTTGGTCGGCACGAGGCGCTTCAGCTCCTCGAACCAGTTGAGCACGACGTTGAAATCGGTGGTCGGCGACCGCTGCTCTAATGGTTGAACCATCAAAAAGCGCTGGTCGTCAGGCGTCACATCGTAATCCGGTGAAATAGTGTTGGATCTCTCGTAGGGCCCCTGGAAGAGGAGCCGGGAAGTGGCTGCCTGGAACGTGGGTTGAGTGGTGACATCCGCCACCATCATCTTGTCTCCACTGACGTAGAAAAGCTCTCGCCCGTTATGTGCCCACACCGGTTCCCTGCCGCCATCGGCCGAAATCTGCCACTTGCCGCCGGATCCTGCAAACGACTGTACATAAACCTCGTGGCGTCCTGACTCGTCGGATGCGTAGGCTAGCCAGCGACCATCCGGAGAGAGGCGAGCATCCACCTCCGACGCAGGCGTCTGGAGGATGGGCCAGGGTTGGCGATCACCCTCGATCGACAGCGCCCAAATATCGGTCGCGGTCGCAGGCGCAACGTCCTGATAAACCAGAACCTTCCCGTCCGACGACCAGGAATAAGGTTGCTGATCGCCTCTCCCCCTCGCTAAGAGCATCTCCTCTTTTCCACTTCCATCGAAGGGTTTCCAGAATAGACGCCAGGGTTCGGCCCGGTTGGAAGCATAGGTGACTCTTTTCCCATCGGGCGTCCACGCAGCCCAATCGTTGTTTCCCTCGAAAGTCAGACGGTTGAATGCGCCACCCGACAGATCGTATATCCACAAGGTGTTCTGAATCCCTTGGAGTGTGACCACCACTCGGCGGCCATCTGGCGAAAGCCGGGGAAACGAATAAGGTCGTTGGGGAGGAGTCCCGACGGGCGTCGCGATCCCCTTCCGATCTACGAAGACCAAGTTATTCTCGGCCTCTTTGAAGCCCCCTGGAGCGTAAACCAACATTCCCGAGCGGGAAAGGCTCCAATGCGCGTAATCACCTCTTTCTGTCAGGACTCCCTCGACGACTGGCACTGGGGTTCCCGTGAGCTTCAGCCTTTCCGGGTCGAAGGCAACGGCCATGACCGTGCCCGGCCGTTTGGGTTGTACATAGAGCAAGTGGCCGGTGGAGGCGTAGTGTGGCAGACTGGCTGCCTCGATCAAAACCCGCCGCTCCCCCGTCTTCAGAGATTGCGCCACAATCGACACGTCCTGGTAGGTAGCGCCATAAGCGGCAAACAAAACGGTGTCGCCGCCGGGCAACAGCTCGGGGGACCGGTGGCTCGTTTCTCCTCTGGCGGTGTTCAATGTGGTGATCTGTTTCGCAGCGCCCCCCTCAGCGGAGACTTGAAAGATGCCCCTACCGCGAGCTTGAGGAGAAAAAACGATAGTGCCATTCTCGCTCCAAAATCCCCCGCGGGATGACGGCGCATCACATACGACCACTGGAACGCCGCCATTGGTGGGAACTTTCTTCAACTTGCCGCCGGCAAAGAACGCAAGCCACCGACTGTCTGGAGAGAAGAAAGGTTGTGCGGCACCCTCGGTTTCGGGCAGACTTTTTGTTTCTGCATCCTGGATCGTCCGTAGGTAGAGCTGCACCGTGGCTCCTGGCGTCCCAACAAAGGTAAGATGCCTGCCGTCTGGCGAAACAGCCACCATGGAACTAAACCCACCGAGGGGCAGCCGGACGCCAGCGGGCATCGGCAGCGTAAAGCGCGCCTCAGACTGGGGAGCGGTTGCGGGAGCGGGCTTCAAATTCCAGACGGCAATGGTTGCTATCAGAGCCGAGAGAGCGGCTGTCGCAGCCACGTACCAGGAAACCGCGCGAGGGTGTGAGGCGTTTAAAGCGGTTGTCGAGGTCGGTGAAGCTGGGGGAGCCGACAGCGTTTCCATAAGCTCGATCCGCACGTCGCCGATGTCGCGGAGGCGCTGTTTGGGATCCTTCTGGAGACACCGCTGCAAGACGGTTCGCACCGACGCGGGCGTTGCGGCCGGCAGGCGTGCCCACACCGGCTCTTTGTGAATGACCGCACCGAGCGTCTCGGCGATGCCCTCGCCGTCGAATGGGCGCTTCCCCGTGAGCATCTCGAACAGCACGCACCCAAACGCCCAGATGTCCGCACGTTTATCGACCGTCCTCCCGCGCGCGTGCTCCGGCGACATGTACGCCGCCGTGCCGAGAATGATCCCCGCCTGCGTCATCGCCGGCGTCGTGATCGTCGGGGACATCGACATACTCGGCGACGAACCCGCTGCGGGCTCCATCGCTTTCGCGAGGCCGAAGTCCAGGACTTTCACCGTACCATCAGGCCGCACCTTGATGTTCGCGGGCTTGAGATCGCGGTGGATGATGCCTTGCTCATGCGCGGCTTCGAGCGCGTCCGCGATCTCCTTCGCGATCGGTAACGCTTCATCGAGCGGGATCGCTCCGCGGGCGATGCGTTGCGACAGATCCTCACCCTCGACGAGTTCCATCACGAGCGCGGTCATGCCCCCGCTTTCTTCGAGTCCGTAGATCGCCGCAATGTGTGGATGATTCAGTGAGGCGAGGACTTCCGCCTCGCGCTGGAACCGGGCCAGTCGGTCAGAATCCGCCGCCAAGGCCGGTGGGAGGATCTTGATGGCGACCTGACGCTTCAGCTTGGTGTCCGTCGCCCGGTATACCTGGCCCATCCCACCCTCGCCGATCTGCGCAGTGATTTCGTAGACGCCGAGACGGGTGCCGGGGGTAAGGGCCAAGGTTTTGCGTGATTATACGGGCGGGGCGACAGCTCGGACGGGATTACTCTCGATCAACGGCGTAGCGGCGATCTGGGTGAAGCTGCCAGGCGACGGACTGGAGGCCGTCGCCGATGCGCAAGTCCACACCCAAGCCCTGTCGCAAGAAGGCGCCGAAGCGGGTCCTCGCCCTACCGGATCTCGAACAGTCGAAGGCGGCCGTGCTCAATAGCTTGACCTCGGCCAGCGGCCAACGCACGTACGACCATGCCATCCGGGAGTTCGTCGCCTGGTATTGCTCGGAGCCTCGCCTCGCGTTCAACCGCACGGTCGTGCTCCGCTATCGGATCCACCTCGAACAGCGACACTATGCCCCGGCCACGATCAACCTGCGACTCGCGGCGGTGCGCCGGGTGGCCTACGAGGCGGCCGATGCGGGGCTACTCAGTCCTGAGCTGGCGGCCGGCATTCGACGGGTCAAGGGCGTGCGCCGACTCGGGGTCCGGCTGGGGAACTGGCTCACGCCGGAGCAGGGACGGCGACTGTTGACACAGCGCACGCCGACCACGCCGCGCGAGCTCCGCGATCACGCGATGCTCGCGGTGCTCCTCGGGTGTGGGCTCCGGCGGGGCGAGCTGCTGGCCCTGCAACACGGGTGGATTCAGCAACGCGAGGAGCACTGGGTCATCGCCGATCTCGTCGGTAAGGGCGGGCACGTCCGCACCGTCCCCATGCCCGCGTGGGTCAAGGACGCCATCGACGCATGGACCGCGGTGGCCAGCATCACCGAAGGTACGGTGTTCCGGGCCATCAGCAAGGTGGGCCGCGTCTGGGGAAACGGGATGACAGCGAAAGTTCTGTGGGACGTCGTGCGGAATGCGGCCGCCGCCGCCGGCATCAATAATCTGGCCCCGCACGATCTGCGACGCACCTGTACCCGACTGTGCCACCTCGCCGGCGGCGAACTGGACCAGATCCAGTTCCTCCTCGGGCACGTCTCGATTCAGACGACCGAGCGCTACCTCGGGTGCAAGCAGAAGCTTCGGTGCGCGGTGAACGACCGCCTGGGCATCGAGCCTGATGCCGCTTGACTCACTCGTGGGCAGGGCGGATCCTGGATCCGCCCTGGGCGACGGATTGTTACCTATCATCTATCCAGCATCGCTCGGGGCACGAGCTGGACCAGAACTCAATCAATCAGCCCTCCCGGTAAGATTCACACTCACTCGCCGTGACGAGTCATGATGGCTGAAAAGGAGCAGGCATGGGAGACAAGGGTGGCAAGAAGGACAAGGAAAAAAGCAAACAACAGCAGCTGACGAAACAGAAACAAGAGGACCAAAAGAAGCAGGACAAGGCCCGGCCAAAGACTCCGTAGCAGAAAGCTAACCGACCAGCAGGCGGTCGTCGGCAAAGCCAGCTGTCAGACGATCTCCGTTCACTCGTGATCACGAATTCCGCTGGGAAATAATCCTGGGCGCGACGAGCCGCCGGGCCTGATCGACGAGCACGCTGAGCCGGCCAGTCAGAGGGATTCCAGACCCACGCCGCGGGGCAGCCGATCGCGCGTTAGGGAGAATCATGAGCGAAGATGCACACGCCCGACCGACACGCGACGCGCCGGAGCCGCTGTACGACGTAAATATCCCGACACCCACGCACGCGGA
>CAYZBZ010000313.1:0-4703 GCA_964476725.1 uncultured Vicinamibacterales bacterium | reverse complement strand
CGCGGTTCACCGAGACCTGCGCCATCGAGGAAATTCCCTTCACCGTCGGGCCGGTAGCGGACATCCCCGGGGCGTCAGCGCTGCGACTCGTGCTCGAGGACGACTCCGGGCACGGCCCATCCCGGTCCGCCATTGACCGGTTCCTCGAGCGCGCGGCTGCGCTCGCCCGCGAGGCGCACATGACGCTGGTGCTCGAGAATCACTTCCACATCCCGTGTCGCGTCCTGGCTGACGTGAGCGCCGCCTACCCGGAGGACGTGATCGCCTTCTGCGTCGACTCTGCTAATTCGCTGCGCAACTGGGAATCTCCGGCCCAGGTCTTTGACATTCTCGGCCACCGCGCCGCGTTCTATCACCTGAAGGACTACCGCGTGCGCGGCTCCAACGTGGGATTCGAGGTCACCGGTGCGCCACTTGGTGAAGGCGATCTCGACCTCGGGACGATGCTGCGCAAGATGCGTGCGTCGACATGCCGCCCCAGTGATCTTTCTCGAGAACTGGGTGCCCGCCAGCGGGGATCGCGAGACAGACAAGACGGCCGATGCTCTCTCGCTGGCGCGCTCGCAGGCCGCGTTGCGTCGCGCGCTCGAGGCATGACTCTCACCTCGAGGTCCTCATCGCCCATGTTTCGGGTGGGCGGCGGCGGTTCGCTAGTGCCAGGAGTTCCCGCAGTAGTCGCAGTGAAACGCCTCGCCCCGATAGGATTGTGGGACGGAAATGGGATGCACGTGCCGCGCTTTCCCGCAGCGCGGGCATTCTAGTGCTCCGTTGTCCGGCTGCGCGTCGCCGGAGAGCACAGCCTGCTGGCTTCGTTCGGGGTGCAGCTCTCGGTTGAGCCGTTCCGCCAGCTGCCCGAAGCTGTCCGCAGACTCCCGCAGCTCAACGTTCTCAGCCTTGAGTTCCTCCACGGTGTCCTGGCAATCCCCCAGCGCCTGTTCCGTCTTCTCATCAGCCATGGCTTCTCTTTGTCGCAGGCGCGGCCTGGTGTCGAATGGCACGCTGTGCTGAAGGTGCGCGTCTGCGGCGGCTGCAATTGTGTAACCAGAGACACAGAGCGGCTGGCATTGAGATCGGCTTCTCTAGTCGGGCAGATGTCCGCCACCACGCAGATTAAATGGACAGGATCGGCACGCGGCCAAGGCCTTCCGTCACGCAGCCTCAGGCTGAACTGAATCACGGAAGGCTTCTGAGCCGAACGCGTAGCAAGCAAGGCCCCGAAATCGGTATCTGCCGAGACGACAATCCGGTCCTCGGCCGCCGCTCGGTCGACGATCACCACATCGTCTGAGCGATGCAATTCGATCGCTCGTCCCACGCCTCTTTATCGACGCTCGCGCCGCCCTGTAAGACGACGTTTAGAAGCTGTACCGAACAGCGAGCCGGACCTGCCGCTCAGCATACGAGGTGTTCAGGCCGAAGATCCGCATGAAATCGCCGCTCGTCAGATTGCCCGTTGGGTTGGCGAACTTGAACGTATTCGTGACGTTGGACGCTTCGACTCGGGCCTCGATTCGTCGCGTCCCGCCCAGGGAGAACGAACGGAAGACCGAGAGGTCGAGGTTCTTGCCGCCAGGGCCGCGGAACTGATTGATCCGCGAGTTTCCGAAGCGAACGCCTTCGGGCTGCGCCCACGCGGTCGGGTCAAGGTAGTAACCGGCCGCGCCAATGTCGCCGATCTTCGTCACCTCGCCCACGAGGTCGGCGGTCTGGGTATTGCCCGGCGTGTTCAACGTTGTGCCGTCGGCGGTGACAGTGAACGGTGCGCCGCTGAACACCGCGACGATGCCGTTGATCTGCCAGTCGTTGATGATTGTTCTGGCAATGCTGCCGTTGCTTCCTTCACTGCGCCAGGGCAGCTGGTAGACGAAGGCCATCTGGAACGTGTGAGGCCGGTCGCCGTTGGCGAGCGCCCAATTGCGTTCCTGAACCTCGGCAGTGGGAACCTCGTAGTCGGTTCTCAACGCCATCGAGCGGCTCAACGTGTAATGTCCTTTGAGCAGCAGCCCCTGGGTAAACGGCCGTGTCAGTCCCACCTGCAGCGAGTGGTACGACGTCCTCCGCCAAGGCGAGTAGATCTCGATGTCGAGCTGACGCCCGTGCGACGCGAAATACGGGCGATCCGTGTCGCCGCCGCCGAGGTGCTGTATCGCGTTTATGTTGATCGTCTGACCTTCGGCCGGGGGCAGGCCACCGACCAGTTTGTTGCCCACGTAGGCGGCATCGACCGACACGTTCAGCGGCAGCCGCCGCTCGAACGCGACGTTCCACGAGTGCGTTCGGCCGCGGTCCATTGACTCCGGCACGGCGGTCTGCATGCCGTAGGAGTTCGGCAACCGGATGCGGCCGCTGCTCAGATCCGGCCCCTCGAGGCGCGGAATGCCTTGGTTGATCGTTCCATACCACCCGAACGTGGACGTCCCGGCCGGAGGCGGGAAGCTCGCATTCAGCACGAGCGGATAGCTGAAGTCGCCGCGGAACGCTTCCTGTGCCGCCATGCCTCGGGCGTCCAGCGTGGACCCGTACCCGGTGCGCAACACCGTCTTCTCGTTCAGACGATAGATCACGCCGACCCGCGGGGCGAACAAGTCCTTCGGAGCCACCAGGCCCATGTTCTTCGGATTGCCCCCAACCCCGCCGATCAGGACATCGAGTGTTTGCCGGTCCAGCATCTCGATTTGCCGATCGGCGCGCGTCATGATCGGGTAGTACTCCCATCGCACGCCGAGATCCAGCGTGAGCTTCTGGTTCACCGTCCACCGATCGCGGAAGAACATCGCATGCTGCCACTCGCGCCCGGTGAACAGTTCGTACTGGAAGCTCTTCTGGGCCGTGCCCACGAGGCCGAGCATGAACGCGGCGTACGTGTTGTAGAGGTTCGCAGTCTGCGACCCGGTGCCGAACGTCCTCGTGGAGTTGCCGGCGAAGTCGAACCGTCCGCGGGGATTGGCCCGTTCGGGCTGCCAATTGTCCAGGTGCAGGTAGTCCAGGCGGTACCCGGCCCTGAAGTCGTGGCTGCCGGCGATCTTTGTGACGTTCGTGCTGAAGGAGACGGTGCCCTCGTCGCGGTAGGCCGGGCTCCACGTCGGCGTGTTCCCGAGCGCGGTAAAGCCCGTCCTGAACTCCGGCATGCCCGCGTAGCGAAAATCGTTCCGTCCCTGGTCGTTGGTGCCCGGGATACCAAGGTCCAGACCCATCATGCCCAGGCCGAAGTCGGGTGAGCTGCAGAATTGATCGAACATCGAGATGCCGAACGCGCTGTCCAGGAGCAGCGACTTCCCGAACGACCAGGTCTGTCCGCCGGTGATGAGATGGACCTTCGTCTCGCCGCCATCGCCATCGGCACTGCCCATCGGGAAGGTGAACAGATCATCGACAAGAGCGTTCATGTGGCTGTATTTGCCCCAGAGCTGATGCGCGTCCGTCCGGTTCCAATTGACCTTCAGGTCGTAGTTGTGCCGGTCCGTCGCGTTCCGGCGCGTCGTCCGGTAGTTGGCCGTCAGGCCGCCAAGGCCCGTGCCCTCGACGTTCGGCAGCGGATAGAGCGCCTGCAGCGTCTTCGCGATCGCGTTGATCCGACCGGCGGGGATCACGTTGCTGTCAAACTGTGAGCGGCCCGTCCCTGTGGCCAGGTTGCCGCTGAGGGGGTCGTAAATCCGCTGCTGCGCGCCGTTCGCATTGACCGCGCCGCTGAAGTCGCCATTACGCAGAGCCGCAGTCGGTACGTTGAAGAAGGTGAACACGTTCTGCCGGCCGATGTAGCCCTCGTACGACCCGAAGAAGAACAACTGATTGTGGCGGATCGGTCCGCCCAGGGTCCCGCCGAACGTCTGCCGTTCGATTGGGAGCTTCTGGGGGACCGCTCCCCGTCCGAAGTAGTAGGGCTTTGCGTTCAGCTTCTCGTTGTTGAAGAACTCGAACGCGGAGCCTTTGAACGTGTTCGTGCCCGACTTGGTGATGACCGTAATCGCGACACCCGCCGCCATGCCCTCTTCGGCATCCATGCTGCCCGTCGTGATGTTGACCGACTCGATCGTCTCCGCCGGGGGGATGTAGACGTTGTGGTGCGGCAGCCCCACGTTGACGTTTCGCGTGCCGTCGGTGAGCGTGGTGTTGGCGGCGCCGTCCTGGCCGTTCACTGACACGTTGAGCGAACGCTCCGGCGTGTCGGTCTCGGCATTCGGGAGGGTAGCCGGCATCGAACCCGGGACAAGCACCTGCAGCGCCTGATAGTTTCGGAATTGATTGAGCGGAAGATTTGTGATCTCGGTGGACTTCAGCTCGGTGTGGGTGTCCGCCTTGTCCGTCTGCAGGAGCTCGGCGGCCGATTGGACGGTGACCACCTCGCTCAAGGCGCCGACCGCCAGCGTCAGGTCCACGCGGCTGATCTGGCCAACCGTGACGGGCACGCGGGATCGGACGGCTTCCTTGAACCCTTGCAGGGTGACCCTGACGTCGTAAGGCCCGGCCTGAATGTTCGCGAACGAGTACGCGCCCTGCCCGTCGGTGGTCGTCTCGCGCGTGAAGTTGGTGTCCGTGTTGACGATGGTCACTTGGGCCCCTGGAACGACCGCTCCCTGCGCGTCGACGACCGCGCCGACGAGGCCGCCATAGAGGAGCTGAGCCTCCGCGGGCATGGCCGCGGCGACAAAGACAGCCAGCCCGATACCCATAAGAGAGAGACGCGATCGCGATAGTCCTGTGCC
>CAYZBZ010000312.1:0-4715 GCA_964476725.1 uncultured Vicinamibacterales bacterium | reverse complement strand
CGCGGCGCCGGGACCTTCTTCGGCTGCCGCCGCGCCGCCGCGCCCGCGTCCACCCGCGGCCACCGGACCCTCGATGGTCGCGTAGAGAATGCTCGGACGTTTCCTGGAGACGTCGAGGCCGATCCGTCCGAGCGGCCCGTCCGGCAGGCCGCTCTTGATCCGCGTCCAGGTTTCCCCGCCGTCGGTCGATTTCCAGATGCCGCTGCCCGGCCCGCCGCCGTTCATGCAGCACGCGGTGCGGCGGCGCTGGTACGTCGAGGCGTAAAGCACCTGGTTGTTCGTCGGATCCATCACGAGGTCGTTGGCGCCGGTGTCGTCGTCGACCTTCAGGACCTGCTTCCACGTCCGTCCGCCGTCTGTCGTTTTATAAACGCCGCGCTCGCCGCCGGGACCCCAGAGGCTGCCGGTCGAAGCGACGAACACCGTGTCGTTCACGCGCGGGTCGATGACGATGCGGTTGATGAAGCGGGAGGTGCGGAGGCCCATGAGCGCGTAGGTCTTCCCGCCGTCGATCGATTTGTAGACGCCGTCCCCCCAGGAGGTGCTCTGACGGTTGTTCGATTCGCCGGTCCCGACCCAGACGAGATCCGGGTTGCTCTGCGAGACCGCGACGTCGCCGATCGACATCAGGCCGCGGTCCTGCATCTGCGCCTCGAAGGTCGTGCCGTTGTTCGTGGTTTTCCAGACGCCGCCGTGCGCCGTGCCGACGTAGAAAGTCGACGGGTTCGCCTCGTACACCGCGACGTCGGAGATGCGCCCTGACATCGACGCGGGGCCGAGGGGGCGGAAATGCAGCGAGTCAAACGGTCCGGGAGCCGGGTTGGCCGCCGGCGCCTGCGACTGGCCGACGAGCGACTGGCCGGCGGCCGCCAGGGCGAGCGCCGCTATAAGACCGATCAAACGGGAGTAATTCATGCGGGGATTATAAGGGTTCAGAGTTCAGAGTTCAGGGTTCAGGGTTCAGCGGAGTTTCTCTCGGATGCGCCGGACCGAGTCGCGGAGCAACGGCCGTTCGATGGCGAACCGATCGAGCCGCTGGCAGGCAGCGGCGTCGTCCAGCAGACACGACACGGCAGCGGCGGCGAAGCCGTCGGGGTTGTCCGTCATGTTGCGGCGCGCCTCCGCGCGCAGGCGCGCGCCATCGGGCCCATCGAGCCGTTCGGCGAGCACGAACGCGTCGGACTCGGGTCGGAGCAGGGCGTATTCGTAGCGCTCCACCAGCGCGCCGAAGCGTCCTCCGCGGCGCACCAGCACCTCAACCGCCTCGTCCCAGTACACCGTCGCCCACTCCGCCACGGGGAACTGCCCCGCGCCCGAAAGCTGATTCGGTCTGGGGAGCGAGATCACGGCCCAGTCCACGCCTGCGACGAGCGCGTTCCACTCCGGCTGACTGCCCGAGGCCCGGATGATCGCGAGAACGTGTTCCGGCGGCACCGCCTGCAGCCGTCCATCCTGGAAGATCCGCGTGTCCGGGTACAACTCCCACGCCAGGTAGCCGCCGATGTTCATGCTGTTGAACACGGGACCGCGGAGCCCCGACGTCTTGACGAATGCGGGAAGCCCAGGCGAGAAGAAGACCGGCGGCGCGACGGCCCTGGATCCCACTTGCAGCCTGGCCAGCGTGGCAACCGGCTGCCGCGAGATCACCAGGCCGGCCGCGAGCGCCGTTGCCAGCACCGCGCGTCTGTCCACGCCTCGCGCGATCAAGCGCTCGATACGTTCGGCAAGCACCGGCGCGGTCACCAGAAACAGGAGCGGCGTGAATCGCAGGAACTTCACGCCGAGCGCGGCAAAGAGTGCCGCGACGGCAAGCTCCCAGAGCGCGATCGATCGCCACTGCGCCAGCATCAACGGCGTCGCCACGCCGAGGTACACGAAGAACGCGCGGTAATTGGGAAGGTAAGCGGCCTGCAGCTCCGCAATGGTCAGGACCTGCGGCACGTGCCAGTTTTCATACAGATAGTGCTCGAGTCCCCAGCCGTACGGGTTGACCAGCGTCGCGGCAAGGCATCCAGCCGCGAGCAGAGCCGCGCGGCGCGCCTCGCGCCCGGGGAGCGCCGAAGGCCTGACGATCTCGGCGCATGCGAAGATGCCGACGAGCAGCACGCCGAAGACGCACTCGACGTGCAGGTTGCTCCACAGCGCCACAATCGGGATTGCCCAACGGAGCGGCGTCGCGGAGCCGAGCCTCCGTGCGCGCTCGATCAGGAACGCGCAGGCGGCAACGCCGGCGAAGGATGCGAGGTGCGGACGGGGGATTGCGCGCGGCTCGATCACGAAGAATCCCAGCAGCAGAATCGTGAGCGCTGCCGACGCCGTGGCGCGCTGCCGGCAAGCGAAGTACAGGAGCACGAAGGTCAACGCCAGCAGCGAGGCCTGTGCGAGCTGAATCCCGGCGCCCCCCGCCAGGCGCCATGCCAGGTATCCGCCCAGGTCGAAGAGCCACGGCGTGTACGGCTGTGGAAAATCCGGGTAAATGAAGTTGAAGATGTTGGCGTGCACGAGACGCCCGGCAGCATCCTCGCGTCCCTGCGCCAGATGCCACCAGAGGTCGGGCTCATAGATGCCGCGAAAGCTGAGAACGACGGCTGCTGCCACGGCCAGCGACAACAGCAGAGGCGTCCTGATTCGCGACTCGCGAGTCAAAACATGATTCCCCTATCGTCCGTACTTCTTCAGGATCGCCCGCAGCTCGTCGACCGGGAGCGCCCGCACCGTGCGACCGTTGCCGGTCGTGTCGACTGCCCGCAGCAACGAGTTGTAGACCGCTTCTTCCGTCGCGTCGAGCGCCGCCTCGAACAGCCCCGAGACGGCGTCGGTCGGCAGGATTGTGCGCGGCTGCGGCCCGGTCGTGCTGGTCAGCCGCAGGGAGGGGTGCGTCGAAAACGCAATCGCGAAATCGCCGCTTCCGTTCGAGTACGTGGATCCGGTTCGCGCGAGCGCGAACACCGCACGAGCGGCAAGCCGTTTGAGGTCGCGCGCGTCGAGCGGCGCATCGGTGGCCACGACGATCAGGCACGACCCGTCGGCCGACGGCAGCAGATTGCCGCCGGCGCTCGGCGGCGTCATCTCCTTCCATACGGGAACACCGCTGATGGTCAGCCGTCCGCCGTAGTTCGTCTGCACGAGCGCGCCCACGGTCCACGTGTCGCCCTGCTCGCGCACGCGGCGCGACGACGTCCCGATGCCTCCCTTCCAGCCGAAGGCGACGGTGCCCGTGCCCGCGCCGACCGCCCCCTCGTCCATCGCTCCGCCTCTGGCCGCCGCGATGGCCGCGGTGACGTGATCGCGCGTGACGTGCAGCCCGCGGATGTCGTTCAGCCCGCCGTCGTTGGTTTCTCCCACGACGCCGTTCACCGACCGTGCCATCTCGTTGCCTGGCTGCGCGATCGTCCAGCGCACGATGGCGTCGAGCGCCACGCCGACCGACAGCGTGTTTGTCAGCACGATCGGCGACTCGATGGTGCCGAGCTCGTCGACCTGGAGTGATCCGGCAAGCTTGCCGAACGCATTGCCGACAAACACCGCGCCCGGCACCTTCTCGCGAAAGAGATTGCCGCCGTGCGGAAGGATCGCGGTCACTCCCGTGCGCACGGCGCCACCCTGGACGATCGTCGTGTGCCCCACGGCGACGCCTGCAACATCGGTCAGCGCGTTGAGCGGCCCGGGTTCCAGCGCGCCCGGCGCAATGCCGAGATCGCGCGCACGCGGCCGGCCCTGGCCGGCGATCCCGATAGTCGCGACCGCCAGCGCCACGGCGCAGAACCTCGAGCACCAGGCAGCCCTGACCAGCCTCCGCCAAAGGCTACGGCGGTCCGCCGAAGCAATGCGAAGGCGGAAGGGCTGCGCTACGGTTGAAACCATTTCCATCTCCACGGGCAGCCCTAACGTTAAAGGGCTGCGCTACGAGGGCTGCGCGCCAAGGGCCGCGTTACAGTTGAAGACTACGGTTGACGACGCCGCGCATCGATCCATGCGGCGCCGACGTTTTTTCTGTGACGTCCGTGTGATGCTGTGCCCCATAATAAAGCCGTTTCAAGACCTGCGCCCCGGCTCGGGCTTCGAAAAAAGAGGTACGTCACATGGTTCAACGGCTACGGCGGCACGCGATAGCCGTCCTGTGCGGTGCACTGCTCGTTCTTCCGTTCTGGCCGCAGGCCGTCGGCGCCCAGGCGCACGCGGGAGCCAGGCGTCCTCTGTCGTACGATGCGTTTGATTACTGGCGTGCGATTGGGGGAACGACCCTGTCGCGCGATGGCGAGTGGCTCGCGTATGCGCTCACGTCACAGGGCGCCGACGGCGAGCTCGTCGTGCGCAATCTGCGCACGGGCGCCGAGCTCAAGCATCCGCGCGGCGTCTCGCCGGCGTTCACGCCGGACGGCAGGTTCATGATCTTCACGATCGCGCTGACCAAGGAAGAGGAAGAGAAGGCCGCAAAGGAGACGGCGGCGGCTGGCGCAGAGACGCCGGGGCCGAATCAGAATCAGCCGCGGGACAACGCACCGCGCACCTCCGCAGGCGTGATGGCCCTCCCGGGCGGAGAAGTCACGACGATCGAGCGCATCGGCGCCTTCAGCCTGCCGTCAGAGTCATCGATCTGGGTCGCATTCCACCGGCGGAGCGACGCGGGTGGCGGCGGACGCGGTGGGCGGGGTGGACGCAGTGGCCGCGGCAGCGCGGGTGCCGCTCCAGCCGCAGGAGGCGGTGGGACGGAG
>CAYZBZ010000311.1:2643-4739 GCA_964476725.1 uncultured Vicinamibacterales bacterium | reverse complement strand
CAGCCGGTGCATTTTCAACCTTTGACCGCTCCGGCTGTCAGGCCTGCCACCAGATACTTTTGCGCCACGATGAACATGACCAACGCAGGCAGGATCGTGAGCGTCACGAAGGCCAGGACCAGTTGCCAGTCGGTCGAGTATTCGCCCTGGTAAGCCATCATGCCGAGCGGCCAGGGGTAGATGTTGTCGCGGTTGAGGACGACCAGAGGCAGCAGGTAACTGTTCCAGCTATGCACGAAAACGATGACTCCCACGACGGCGAGAATCGGGCGTGAGAGCGGCAACGTGACGTAGCGGAAGAAGCGGATGTAACCGCAGCCATCGACCAGGGCAGCGTCGAAGAGCTCGCTCGGGAGTTGCCGGAAGAAATTGCGAAACAGCAGGATGCTCATGCCGAGCCCGAATGCGACCTGGGGCAGCACCACGCCCCAGTAGGTATCCAGCAGTCCCAGGTCGCGGATCTTGATGAACAGCGGAAGAATCGCCGTGGCCGCGGGGAACATGAGTCCGAGGAGCAGGTATTGAAGAAGAAACCTCGATCCGAAGAAGTGAACGTGCGCGAATACGAACGCGGCCATCGACGCGGCCGCGAGCGTGAGCACCACTGTCAGCACCGAGATAACGAGGGAGTTCAGGAGAAGCTGCCAATAGCGCGGTCCCGACAGAATGGACCAGTAGTTGCCCCATTCCCATTCCGCCGGCAGCCCGAACGGATTTACCCGCAGATCTCCGAGCGATTTGAAGCCGCCGAGAACCGTTGCCAGCAGCGGGATCAACACCAGGCCCGCGACCAGGAACAGGATTGCATAGCGCAGGAATGGCGCGATGGTTACCGGAGTGTCGTAGCTGACGGAATTACTCATGGCGCATCTTGATGCGGTTGTACCCAAACGCAAAGGCGGCGCAGATGACGAACAGGACAACACCGACTGCGCTGCCGAAGCCGATGCGCATGCGCGTAACGCCGTAGGTGTAGAGGTAGGTCACTATTGTTTGCGTGCTGTCCGAAGGGCCGCCTTTGGTGAGCGGCATGATCAGGTCGAAGAACTGGATGGACCCCAGCACCGCGAAGAACACCGAGAGCATGATTGTCGGACGCAGCAGCGGCAGTGTCACGCGCCAGAATATCTGCCGGCCCGTGGCGCCGTCGATGTGGGCGGCCTCGTAGAGGTTCGGGTCGATCTGCTGGAGGCCCGCGATGTAGATCATCATGTGGAAGCCGAAGTATTTCCAGACGATGACCACCAGGATTGCATGCATCGCGAGATCGCGATCCGCGAGAACATAGGGCGCCGCGAAGCCGAGAGCCGTCGCAATCCTGGCAACCAGCCCGTAGTCCCCGTCGTAAACGAAGCGCCAGATCAGGCCGGCGGCGACTTCGGCGAGGATGTAGGGAACGAAGAAGATCATCCGGAACATCACGGCGCCGCGGAACCGGTCCGCAAGCAGGATCGCCATCGCCAGCGCGAGCGGAAGCTGTATCGCCAGCGAGACGGCGATGATCAGCAGGTTGTTGACGAGCGCGGTTCGGAATGCGCGATCCTGGAACAGGATCTCGTAGTTCTTCAGGCCGACGAAATTTTCCGGTGTGCCGTAGCCGTTCCAGTTATAGACGCTGTACCAGGCTGCTTCGCCCATGGGCAGAGCGACGAACAGCGTGAACAGCAACAGTGCCGGCGGCAGGAAGAGCAGGACGACCGCGAGCTTCCCGTTCAACAGGGAACCCTAGTTGGCGAGCTGCCAGGCCTGCTGCACGGCCCGCGCCGCTTCCTTCGGTGTGATGACCTTTGCCGCGATATCCGTCGAGACGTCATTCACGACGGCGCCGACGGACGGCCCGAGCATCTGATCGTAGAAGATCTGATGGTATCTGGAGCGCTCGATGTTCGCGGCGATGCGGCGCAGGATAGGATTGGTGATGGCGTCCTGTGTGCCTTTGGCGACCGGAATATAGAACCCCCGGGCGGCCGCCTCGCGTTGAAACTCGGGACTTGAGAAGAACTTCAGGAAGTCGACGGCCTGAATCGGCGAACCCCTGGTCACCAGCCATCCGTTGAGGCCGCCGAGCGTGTCGGTGGCGTCTCCCTTGCCGCCGG
>CAYZBZ010000311.1:0-2543 GCA_964476725.1 uncultured Vicinamibacterales bacterium | reverse complement strand
GTCCAGTAGAAATGGATCGGCCACTTGTCGCCGCCGCCTGCGATGATCGGCGTCACGCCCGTAGCTTTCAGTTTCTTCACCGCCGCGAGGAGGTCGTCCCAGGTCTTGATCGCAGCCGCATCGACACCGGCCTTCGCGAACAAGTCCCGGTTGTAGAAGAAGCCGACCTGTGAGACCTGCATCGGCACGCCGTAGATCTTGCCGTTCAAAGTGTAGGCCTGGATCGCCGCCGGGCTGAACCGTTCCCGCCAGCCGCCGGTCATCGCCGAGGACAGATCCTCGATCACGCCGGCCTTGACCTGTTCCCGCAGAACCCCGCCACCCCAACTGTAGATGATGTTCGGGCGATCCGGAGACTGCAGCAGCGTCGTCATCTTCTTCTTGTAAGCCTCGTTCTCGAGGTACTGAATGTCGATGTTGACGCCCGGGTGTTCCGCCGCGTAGCGGCGGGCGACCTCTTTCAGAAAGGCGCTCGCCTTCGGGTTCTGTTCGACGTGGAGCAACTTCACATTGACGTCGGCGGCGCCTGCGGCCGAAATGCCTGCGGCAAGAACGAAACCCATTGCGATGACTGGTCTGAACATCATGGCGCGCAGGTCAGTGGCCGGGTGGGGCCGAGGTTGCCGAGACTTTCTCCGCGTTGCGGCTAGAATGTGCCCGTGACCCAAGCCGCCTGTCAAGGATCGCCGCTGACGCCAATGAGCGCGATTGCGCGGCGTTGACCAAATCGTCCGGCACACACAAGAACTCGCATATCACGGGTGCAAAGCATGGAACGCGTCGGCGTCGGCATCATCGGCTGCGGAAACATCAGCGAAGCCTATCTGAAGGCTGCGGGAACGTTCCCGATACTCGATGTCCGCAGCGTCGCCGACCTGCGCCCCGAGGCCGCCCGCGCTAGCGCCGACGCATTCGGTCTCACCGCTATGACGGTCGACGAGCTCCTCGCCGACCCGTCGATCGATATCGTTGTCAACCTGACCGTGCCGGCAGCTCATGTCGAGGTGGGGCTTCGCGCCATCGAAGCCGGCAAGCACGTCCATTCGGAGAAGCCTCTCGGACTTGGAACGAAGGAAGCCCGCACCCTGCTGGACTGCGCGGCTGATCGCGGTCTGCGCGTAGGATGCGCGCCTGATACCTTTCTGGGTGGGGCGCACCAGACTTGCCGCAAGTTGGTCGACGAGGGCGCAATTGGCCGCCCCGTCGCCGCAACCGCTTTTTTCATGTGTCCGGGTCACGAGCGCTGGCATCCGAATCCGGCCTTCTTCTATGCGGCCGGGGGCGGGCCGATGCTCGACATGGGACCCTACTACATTACTGATCTGGTGAATCTGCTCGGGCCCGTCGAGCAGGTGGCAGGGATGACCGTCCGCTCACGCGACCGGCGCGAGATTACCAGCCAGCCGCTCGCCGGGCAAACGATTCAGGTAGACGTTGCAACCCATGTTGCGGGCACACTCCGCTTCGTTTCCGGCGTTGTGGCCACAATCGCGATGAGCTTTGACGTGCCCCAGCACCGGCACGCTCCGATTGAACTCTACGGGACGGAAGCGACGCTTCTGGTACCCGACCCGAACCGGTTCGGCGGCGCGATCGAGATCGGGCGGAACAAGACCTGGTCCGAGCGGAGCGTCGAACACATCTACACGGACGGCAACTACCGGATTATCGGCGTGGCCGACCTCGCCCATGCGATCCGGTCGGGCCGTCCCCACCGCGCTTCCGGGGAGCTGGCTTACCACGTACTCGAGGTGATGGAGGCGTTCCAGACGTCGTCCGAGAACGGAGCACACGTTACGATCGAGAGCCGACCGGAGCGGCCGGCGATGCTGCCGATTGATCTCGCGCCTGGCGAACTGAACTGATGGGGAGAGGAAAGCGATGCGCGAAGCACTTATCGTCTGGGGCGGGTGGAGCGGCCACGAACCGGAGCGCTGTGCCGGAATCGTCGCCGGAATGCTCGAGGAGGAGGGCTTCAGGGTCCACGTCGACAGTACGACCGGGGCCTTCGCCGACCCGGGGCTCGCCGGCATGAGCCTCGTCGTGCCGATCTTCACTATGGCGAAAATCGAGAAGAAGGAGGTCGAAAATCTGACCAGGGCCGTGCGCGGCGGCGTCGGATTGGTGGGTTTCCACGGCGGCATGTGCGATGCCTTCCGCGACGCAGTCGAATATCAGTTCATGTGCGGAGGTCAGTGGGTCGCCCACCCGGGCAACATCATCGACTACCGCGTGAACATCCTGCGGCGGGACGACCCTGTCATGCAGGGCATCGATGATTTCGATTACCGCTCTGAACAGTATTACATGCACGTGGACCCCTCGAACCAGGTGCTCGCGACCACCACGTTCTCCGGGAAGCACGCGGCCTGGATCGATGGCGTCGTCATGCCGGTGGTCTGGAAGCGTCGTCACGGCGAGGGCCGCGTGTTCTACAGCTCGCTCGGACACGTCGCGAGCGAGTTTGAGGTTCCGCAAATGCGCGCCATCCTGCAGCGCGGGATGATCTGGGCGGCTCGTTAGCGTGCTGCTCCGCGTCCTCC
>CAYZBZ010000310.1:0-4755 GCA_964476725.1 uncultured Vicinamibacterales bacterium | reverse complement strand
CCGAAGAAAGTGCCGTACTTCAAGCCCGGCAAGGAGCTCAAGGAGCTGATCAACCGAGAGCCCGAGGTGCCGGCCGCGCCTCCCGCGATCAGCGGGTCGGATCTCGCGGGGGTCTGAGGATTGCTGATTATGGATTGCTGATTGTGGATTGAAGCGATCGATCAGCAATCAGCAATCAGCAATCAAAAATCAGCAATCGTCATGGATCGCCTCTGGTCTCCCTGGAGACTTCCGTACGTGACCGGCAGCGCACAGAGCAATGGCTGCGTCTTCTGTGACGCCCAGGACGGAGAGCAGGCCGGCCTGATCGTTTTCCGCGGCACCACCTGTTACGTCATCCTCAACCTGTATCCCTACAACAACGGCCATCTGATGGTCGTGCCCAACCGCCACATCGCATCGCTGGCCGCGGCAACCAACGAAGAGCTCTGCGAGCTGATCGAGTTGACGCGACGTGCGGAGGTCGCGCTCGCTGAAGCGTACAGCCCGCACGGGCTGAACATGGGGATTAATCTCGGCACGCCCGCCGGCGCGGGCGTCCTGGATCACATCCACATGCACGTCGTGCCGCGCTGGAACGGCGACACGAACTTCATGACGATCGTGGGAGAGACGCGGGTGCTGCCGGAGGAATTACCTGAGACGGCCAGGAGACTCAGGCCGATATTCGAGAAGCTTTCGCGATAGCTCTATTGAGACCATGATCCTGGAGCTCACGGACGACCAAATTGCCTTTCAACGGCAGATCGAGGCGTTCGCCTTGGACCGTGTCGCACCGGAGGCGGCGGGCATCGACGAGCGAGGGACGTTCCCGCGGGCGCTCGTCGCCGAGGCTGCAAAGCTCGGGCTGATGGGCGTCACGATCGGGACGGAATGGGGGGGCCTGGGCCGCGACTACGTCAGCTATGCGGTGGCGATCGAAGCGCTCGCGGCGGCCAGCGCGGTGGTTGCCGTCATCGCGGCGGTGAACAACTCGCTCGTGGCCGAGCCGATCGCCGAGTTCGGCACCGACACCCAGAAACAGACCTGGCTGCGCAGGCTCGCCAGCGGCGACGCGCTGGGCGCGTTCGCGCTCTCCGAGGAACATGCCGGATCCGACGCCGCGAATCAGCAGACGGTGGCCAGGCTGGACGATCGAGGGTACGTCCTCACCGGCCGCAAGGTCTGGGTCGCGAACGCCGAGGCGGCCGATCTGCTCGTCGTGTTTGCCGCCACGCAGCCCGGCATCCGAGGACGCGGGGTCAGCGCGTTCCTCGTGCCGATGGACACGCCCGGGATCAACCGCGTGCTCGCGGCGGACTCGCTGGGCGTGCGCGGGCTCGGGTGCATGGACCTCGACCTCGAGAACGTCCGCGTGGAGACGGACTCGCTCCTCGGCAGCCCGGGAGACGGATTCCGCGTCGCCATGTGGGCGCTCGATGGCGGGCGGGTCGCGATCGCGGCGCAGGCGCTTGGCGTCGGAAACGCCGCGCTCCAGGAAGCGCTGCGCCACGCGAAGACGCGAGAGGCGTTCGGTCAGCCGATTGGAAACTACCAGGCGATTCAGTGGATGCTCGCCGACATGGCGACCGAGCTCGACGCGGCGCGGATGCTGACGATGAAGGCCGCGGATTCCGTGGGCCGGGCCCTCAAGGCCGCGGGCCCCCAGACAAAGACCGTCGACGCGGCGATGGCCAAGCTGTTCGCGTCCGAGGCCGCGCACCGCGCCGCCGACAAGGCGATGCAGATTCTCGCGTCGAAGGGGTACCGCCGCGGCTCCGTCGTCGAGCGCCTGTTCCGCGACGTCCGCGCGACGGAAATCTACCAAGGGACTTCGGAAGTGCAACGGATGGTCATCGCGGAGCACATTCTTGGCTCTGGGCTCCAGGGCCTGGAGTCTAGAGCCTAGAGCCCGAGGATCTGCTTGGCGATGGTCTGCAGCTGCAGATTCGAGGTCCCTTCGTAGATCTGCCCGATCTTCGCGTCGCGGTACAGCTTCTCGACCGGGTACTCCTTCACGAACCCGTTGCCGCCGAACAGGTTCACCGCGAGCGAGGCGACCCGTTCGGCGACCTCGGACGAGAAGATCTTGCAGATGGCCGCCTCGGTGAGGAACGGCCGGCCGGCGTCACGCAGACGCGCGGCGTTGTACACCGTCAGCGTGGCGGCCTCGACTTCCACGGCGGCTCGCGCAAGCTGGTGCTGCACCGCCTGGAACTCCGCGATCGCCTTGCCAAACTGTTTCCGCTCTTTTGTGTACGAGATGGCGTGCTGGAGGGCCCCCTTAGCCAGGCCAATCATCTGCGCGCCGATGCCGATGCGTCCCTCGTTCAGCGTCTCGATGGCGGCCTTGTATCCTTTGCCAATCTCTCCGAGGACGTTGGCGCGCGGCACGCGGCAGTCCTCCAGGATCAGCTCGCAGGTGCTGCTCGCGCGGATCCCCAGCTTGTCTTCCTTCTTTCCGACGCCGAATCCCGGAAACCCGCGCTCGACCAGGAACGCGGTGATGCCGCGGTAGCCCGCTTCCGGGTTGATCGTCGCAAAGACGATGAAGAGGTCGGCCTCGTTGCCGTTGGTGATCCACAGCTTGCGGCCGCTGAGCACGAACCCGTCCCCCCCTTCCTCTTCACGCGCGCGCGTCGTCAAGGCGAACGCGTCGCTGCCGGAGCCCGCCTCGGAGAGCGCGTACGCGCCGACTGTATCGGCAGCCAGCCTGGGCAGGTAGCGGCGCTTGATGTCGTCGCTGCCCCAGCGGAGCAGCGCGTTGATGACGAGCGTGTTCTGCACGTCGACGAGGACGCCGATCGACGGGTCCACGCGCGACAACTCCTCGACCGCCAGGACGGCATGGAAGAACCGGCCGCCGGATCCGCCGTAGCTTTCCGGGATCTCGATGCCCATCACGCCGAGATCGAAGAGACGGTCGATGAGCGCGCGGGGGATCTTCGCGTGATCGTCCATCTCCCTGACGAGCGGGCGGACCTGCGCCTCTGCAAACGCGCGGACGCTGTCGCGGAAGATGCGCTCGTCTTCAGCCAGCAGTGTGAGTGGCGGGGCGTACTCGACGGTATCCTGCGTCACGATGACTCCTGGGGCTCGGCCTGGCGCCGAGCTGAACGGCCAATGTTATCATTGGCGTTCGTGGCGTGGCGCGCGTCCGAGGCCGCGGTCCGGACGCGGGAGTCTAAAGGTCATGAGAATCAGCGTCCCGATCGCAGTCACGCTGCTGGCACTTGGGATTCAGGCGGCCGTGCCCGCCGCGCGCGAAGCGTCCCAAACCCCACAGGACGCCAGCCCAGCCGCGCCACGTCAGCAACCGGCCCAGCCGCCGCCGCCGCCAACCGGGCAGCCCCCGGCCGACCAGCAGCAGCCGCCGCGCATCCGCACCGGGGTCAACTACGTCAGCGTCGACGTCATCGTCACCGACAAGGACGGACGGCCGGTGCTCGACCTCACGCAGGATGACTTCTCGGTCTCCGAGGACGGCAAGCCCCAGAAGATCGAGGCGTTCAGCGTCGTGAAGATCGACGAGATGGCGTCGGCCGACGGGGTCCCGCCGCGTGCGATCAAGACCGACTTCGACGAGGAACGGGAAGCCGTGCGTCCCGATGTGCGGCTGTTCGTCATCCTGCTGGACGACTATCACGTGCGGCGCGGCAACGACATGGCGGTGCGCAAGCCGCTCATCGACTTCATTCAGAACCAGCTCGCGCCGGCCGACATGGTCGCGATCATGTACCCGCTGACACCGGTAACGGACCTGCGTTTCAGCCGCGACCGCGACAGCGCGATCTCGGCCATCGAGAAGTTCGAGGGGCGCAAGTTCATCTACACGCCGCGAAACACCTTCGAGGAACAATACGCCATGTATCCGGCGTCGACCGTCGAGCGGATACGCAACCAGATCAGTATGGACGCGCTCAAGGGGGCGGCCGTCAAGATGGGCGGCCTTCGCGAGGGTCGCAAGTCGATTATCTACGTCAGCGAGGGATTCACGTCGATGCTGCCGACCCAGATGCAGGACCCGGTCGCTTCGATGCCGGGCTTCCGAAACCCCAACCGCGGCAACGCCAACGCGGCCCAGGCGACCGACATGCAGAACCTGATGTCGCAGGCGGACCTCATCAGCGACATGGAGCGGGTCATCGCTTCGCTCAACCGCCAGAACACGTCGATCTACGCCGTCGATCCTCGAGGCCTCGCCGTCTTCGAATACGGCATCAACGAGGGGATCGGTCTGCAGCACGACGCCAGCAACCTGCGGTCCAGCGTCGACTCGCTCCACGTGCTCTCGAACAACACCGACGGCCGCGCGATCGTGAACCGGAATGACCTCGCCACCGGCATGAAGCAGATCATCCGCGACTCGAGCGGGTATTACCTGCTCGGCTACAACTCGTCGCAGGCGCCGACCGACGGCAAGTTCCACGCCATCAAGGTCGCCGTGAAGCGGAAAGGCATCGACTTCCGCGCGCGGAAGGGCTACTGGGCTTACACCGTGGACGACATCGCCCGGGCGAACGCGCCGGCGAAGCCCGAGGCGCCGTCAGCGGTCACGTCCGCGCTGACCGAACTGGCGGCTCCGACCCGCGACCGGTTCGCGCACTTCTGGATCGGCCTGTCGCGCGGCGACAGCGGCTCGACCCGCGTCACGTTCGTCTGGGAGCCGGCCCCCGGGATTCCCGGCCGGCGCGAAGAGGATCCGGTGGCGCAGGTCTCGCTGACCGCGATCGCGGGCGGACGCCCGGTCTATCGCGGGCGCGTCCCCGACAAGCC
>CAYZBZ010000309.1:0-4757 GCA_964476725.1 uncultured Vicinamibacterales bacterium | reverse complement strand
CGATCGCATCGCGACGCACATGCTCGCCTTCGAGGGGGACAGCAAGGTCGTCTGGTTCGAGGGGAACTATCAGGACTACGAAGCGGACCGCCACCGTCGGCTCGGAGCGGAAGCCGACCAGCCGCATCGCATCAAGTACAGGAAGCTCACGAGATAAGGCAAAAGGCACAAGGCAAGAGGTGCATCCAACTGTGAGGCTGATTCGATCCGTGTTTGCCTTTTGCCTTCTGCTTTTTGCCTTCTACTTCTTGCAGGCGTGCGGCGACAGCGGCGCGCCGAAGGCGCGCTTCCTGTCGATCGCGACCGGCGGAACAGGCGGCGTCTACTACCCGTACGGCGGCGGTCTTGCGAAGGTGTTGAACGAGCACGTCCCCGGCGTGCGCGCGACGGCGGAAGTGACGGCAGCCTCGGTCGACAACCTCAAGCTGATTCGAGACAACAAGGCGGACATCGCCTTTACGACGGCAGACGCGCTGGCGGATGCCGTCCGCGGGCAGGGGGCGTTCGAGGGGGCGCCGGTCCCTGCGCTGACGCTCGCGGCGCTATACACGAACTACGCACATCTGGTGACGCTGCGGACGAGCGGCATCCAGCAGATCGCGGACTTGAAGGGACGCGTCGTATCGCTGGGCTCGCCGGGGAGCGGCGCCGAGATTACGGCAGTCCGTCTGCTGCGCGCGGCCGGCCTCGATCCGGTGAAGGACATCACGCGCCAGGGGCTCGGCGTCAGCGAGTCGGCCGGGGCGTTGAAGGACGGCAAGATCGATGCGTTTTTCTGGAATGGCGGCGTCCCGACGCCTGCGTTGCAGGATCTCGCCTACTCGCAGGGGATCGACATGCGGCTGCTGTCGACCGCGGCAGCCCTCCCCGCGCTGCGCGCGCAGTACGGCGACGTCTACACGACCGGCGACGTGCCGGCGGGAGTCTATCGGGGCGTGGACGCGCCGGTGACGCTCCTCGGCACGATGAACCTCCTCGTCGTCAACCGCGCGATGGAGGAGCAGCTCGCCTACGACATCACCCGCGTCCTCTTCGAGCATCAGCCCGAGCTGGCCGCCATCCACTCCGAAGCGCGCAGGCTGTCGCTGAAGACCGCCCTCGCCGGCTCCCCCGCGGAGTTCCATCCCGGGGCGCGACGTTTCTATCGCGAGAAGAGCGTCGCTCAATAGCGCGGCGCGCGGTGCGTGACAGTTCCCAGTTCCCAGTAGCCAGTAAAGAGATGTTCTTACCGGGCACTGGGCACTGGGCACTGGAAACTGGGAACTGACATAATCCGGCACTCCCGATGCTGCCGCGCCCCGATCTGTCGATGCCTCCAGCCGAGGAGGCTGCCGTGCGCGAGCTGGGCGGCGTGGCGGGAACGCTGAGCGCTGGGCTGTGCGTGGGGCTCTCGCTGTACGCGCTCTACTGGGTGCTGTTCATCGTTCAGCCGCAGGTCTATCGCATCAGCTTCCTGCTGATCGTGCTGGTCCTGACGTTTCTCCTTTTCCCTCGACGTCGTGGCGATCGGCGCGGTGTGTCCATCCTCGACGGCGCGCTCATCCTGGCGTCGATCGTGTCGCTGTCCTGGCCGCTCGCCGACTTCGACGCCTTCATCTACCGGGCGGCCGATCCGAAGACCATCGATCTGGTGAGCGGGGCGATCGCGATCGGCCTCGTGCTGGAGGGGACGCGGCGCGCCGTCGGATGGATCCTTCCTGTGACTGCCGCGGTCTTCCTCGCCTACGCATACGCCGGTCCCCAGCTGGACCGCCTCGGTCTGCCGCTGCTGGCGCATCGCGGGTACGCGATCGACCGGTTGATCGGCACGTTGTTCATGACGCTCGAGGGCATCTTCGGCGTGCCGCTCGACGTGGCGGCGACCTACATCGTGCTGTTCACGATCTACGGCGCGGTGCTGGAGTACTCCGGCGCAGGCGGGTTCTTCATCAACTGGGCGATGGCCGCGATGGGCCGGTCCCGCTCGGGCGCGGCCGCAGGCAGGACGGTCACGCTTGCAGGTTTTCTGCTGGGGACCGTGTCCGGGAGCGGCGTGGCGACGACCGTCATGCTGGGATCGGTCTCGTGGCCGTTGCTGAAGCGCGCCGGGTACAAACCGGAGACCGCCGGCGCGATTCTGTCCGCCGCAGGCATCGGCGCGTTGCTCTCCCCTCCGACGCTCGGCGCCGCGGCATTCCTCATCGCGGAGTTCCTGCGGATCTCCTACCTGCGGGTCCTGGTGATGGCCACGATCCCCACGCTGCTGTACTACCTGTCCATTTTCCTGATGATCGAAGCGGATTCGCGGCGGCTCGCGACGCGGCCGGCTGCTCCCGACACACCCGACGTGATCGAGCTCACGAAGCGGTACTGGTACCACTTCACGTCGCTTGCCGCCATCGCCGTCCTCATGGTGGCCGGCATGTCCGCGTTTCGTGCCGTGTTCTGGGCGACGATACTCGCGTTCGCGCTGAGCTTCATACGCCGCGAGAGCGCGCTGACGCCTGCGCGCCTCTTCGCGGCGCTGCGCGCGGGAGGCGCCGGCGTCCTCGGCGTCGCGACCACGACAGCCACCGCCGGCATTATTGTCGGCGTCGTGACGTTGACCGGTCTCGGCCTGAAGATCGCCGGGATCATCGTCGCGCTCGCGGCGGGGCGTCTCTTCCTGACCGTTCTGTACTCCGCCATCGCGGTGTGGCTCCTCGGGCTCGCGGTTCCCGTCACCGCCTCCTACATCATCGCGGCCGTCATGGTGGCCCCCGCGCTGACCCAGGCCGGCGTGCCGGACGTCGCTGCGCACATGTTCATCTTCTATTACGCAGTGCTGTCGGAGGTCAGTCCTCCCACGGCCCTGTCGCCATTCGCGGCGGCGGCGATCACCGGCGGCAATCCGTTCCGCACGATGATGCTGACGTGGAAGTACACGATCCCGGCGTTCCTCGTGCCGTTCGTGTTCACGCTGAGCAGGGAAGGACTCGGGGTCCTGCTCCAGGGACCCCTGGTAGACGTGGTGACGGCCTCGTCAACGGCGGCCATCGGGGTCGCGGCGCTGGCTGCCGGGCTCGGGGGGTGGATCCGGCGCCGTGCGGCCTGGCCCGAGCGAGTAGCTCTCGTCGGGGGCGGACTCCTCCTTTTCTATGCGGCCCCCTGGGCGGATGTGGCCGGATTGGTCGTCACCGGCGTGGTGCTAATCTTGCATTTAAGCAGGCATCCCCCAGCTGCCACGGCAGGAAATGGCTGCTAAACGTAGAGCAGCCAACTACTTGCAGAAGTGCTCGAGTGCGGGATTCTCGAGTTGCCTAGGGAGCCGGACAATTTTGGGCCTGTCGAAAAGTGGCAAAGATGCCAAAAATTGTCCAAGGCAGACGCCGACTTCTGGGTCGGCTGGGGATATTTGGTGTGCCATGCAACTGACGCCTTCAAAACGGATTCGTGGTGACGCCGGCTTCACGCTGATCGACATGCTGTTTGTCGTCGCGTTGATCGGCCTTCTGGCCTCGCTGGCGATTCCTGGCCTGATGCGCGCGCGCGGCGCCGCGCAGTCCGCCTCGGCACTCGGATCGCTGCGCGTCATCAACAGCGCGGAGCTCACGTTCGCGCTGACGTGCGGTCTCGGGTTCTATTCGCCGGACCTGCCGACGCTGGGCGTCGCGCCTCCTGGAAACCCCGAGGCGTTTCTTCCGGTCGACATGACGAGCGGGTTCACCTTCTCGAAGAGCGGCTACACCTTCAGCCTCGCCGGCACGCCGCTCGGCACGGCGCCGGCCACGTGCAACGGACTTGGGGCGGGGTCGGCCTCTCCCGGCTATGCGGCCGTCGCGGATCCAGTCGATCCCGCGATCTCGCTTCCACGTTTCTTCGGCACGAACTCAGACGGTGTTGTGTATCAGAGCAACGCCACGCTGTCGGCGACGATGCCTGAGTTCGGCCCGCCGGTCGGAGGCGTTCCGATTCAATAAGCCGCCCCACTCTTTTCTGGTATCGTTACCCCTCCACCGGGAGGGGAATCGATGCGCAAGCGCGCTACGCGTGCAATCTTCCTGGCGCTCGCGGTACTGGCGTTCGCCGCCGCATCCGCCGCGCAGACGATCACGAGCCCGAAGCAGCATTTCGGGTTCACCATCGGCGACGACTATCAGCTCGCGACCTACACGCAGTTTGTCGACTACTGGCAAAAGCTCGACAAGGAATCCGACCGGATGAAGGTCGTGGAGATCGGCAAGACCGCCGAAGGGCGGCCGCAGCTGATGGCGATCATCACCTCCCCCGAAAACTTCAAGAAGCTCGATCGCTACAAGGAGATCTCGCGCCGGCTCGCGACCGCCGAGGGGGTGACCGACGAGCAGGCACATGCGCTCGCCAGGGAAGGCAACGCGGTCGTGTGGTTCGACGGCGGCCTTCACGCCACTGAGGTGCTCGGTGCGCACCAGCTGATCGAGACGGTCTATCAGCTCGTCAGCCACAACGACGCCGAGACGCAGCGGTTCCTGAACGACCTCATCATCCTCGCGGTGCACGCGAATCCCGACGGCATGGAGCTCGTGTCGAAGTGGTACATGCGCGAGAACGAGCCGACGCGCCGCTCGACCAGCGGCCTCCCCAGGCTCTACGAAAAGTACGCGGGCCACGACAACAACCGCGACTTCTACATGTCGAACCTGCCCGAGAGCATCAACATGAACAAGGTGCTCTACACGGAATGGTTCCCGCAGATCATGTACAACCATCACCAGACCGGCCCGGCCGGCACGGTGATGTTCGCGCCCCCTTTCCGGGAT
>CAYZBZ010000308.1:0-4795 GCA_964476725.1 uncultured Vicinamibacterales bacterium | reverse complement strand
CGGTCGAGGTAGAGCGACGTCTGCTGCGTCTTGCGCATCGCCTGGACGACCGCTGAGAGCGGGAAGAGATCTTTGCCTATGAGCCCGATGACGAAGTCGCTGTCGTCGCGGTCGAGGCCGTGACACGCGAGGCGGATGTCGTGGGCGTGGTCGGCTGCGCCGAACGCCATGCCGATCTGGCCGTGCTCGGCCAGCATGGTCCGCTGCTGCTCGACCGGCAGCTGGGCAAATCCGCCGCTCCGCCGGAGGGGGTACCAAATCGCCCAGGGCCAGTCTGGATTCAGTACAGTGCGGCGGGGGCGTTCCAAGAGGACTTCGCGCAGGTCCGGCTCGTACCCCAATGAGTACGTGCGCCCGAACATGCTGAACTGCGGCTTCAGCGGCAGGCCCGCCATCGGGCCGCTGGTGAGCCGCGGGCGGACGCGGTCGATGAAGACGTTCGGGTCCTGGCTGACGGTCAGCACCGCGACGCCGCGCGGATCGTTCAGATCTTCGTACACGACGACCGCATCGGCGGCGCCCGCCAGATGCGCCGCCGCCGCCCGCGCGTCCCCGCATTCGCCGAATGCGAGGAGCTGCATGAACAGCCGCTCGTCGGATCGCTGGGGCTGCCCGTCTCTAGAGCCACCCCTCTCACTGAGATCGGGCGGTCCGATGCGTGCGCGACCGGCTGGTGTGGACATATCACTGCCTATCGTATGTCAAGGTGCCAGGGTGCCAAGGTGCCAGGGGCACCATCTATAATGGTTCTGAATTATGCGGACTGAAACCGATCATCGACAGGCCGCCGAGGCCAGCCTGAACGCGCTGGCGGCGGCCGCGCAGGCGCAGCCCCGGAGCGCGCCGCTGGACGCGTTTCTCGACGAGTGCGCCGCCCTCACGGTGGCGATCCGCGCCTTCCACATGGAGGCGATCCGCTTCCGCATGTTCAACGTCGACCGCGCGATCACCCGCGGCGGCATCCCGCTCACCGACGACGCCCGGACGGCGTTCGCCGACGTGCGCCGGCACCTCGAGGCGGCTGGCTTCCACACGCGATCGCATCAGGCGCCTGGTTGAGACCTCCTGAACCCCTGAACCGATATAATCAATGATCCCCATGACGTCACTAACGCATCTGTCTGATCTCGACGGGCTCGAGGCCGCGATCGCTGAATCGCTGGACCGGCCCGTGCTCCTCTTCAAGCACAGCCGCACGTGCGGCATCAGCTGCGAAGCGCTCGACGAGCTCAACACCCACGTGGAACGCTCGAATGCCGGGGTCTCGTACAAGGTGATCACGGTGCAGAGCCATCGCCTCGTTTCCGACGAGGCGACGGCGCGGTTCGGCATCCGTCACGAGACACCGCAGGCGATCCTGCTGCGCGACGGCCGGCCTGTGTGGAACGCGTCGCATTTCCGGATCACCGCTCGCCAGCTCGATCAGATCCTGGAAGGCTGATCTGGAACCGGCGACCGCTCGCGCTCCCCTCCCACCCACGCCGCTCCTCTGACTCCACTCGCGTCGCCGTATCGCGCGCGCAGCAGCGGCGTGCTCACTCGGTCCGAGAAGACGAACGCCTTCCAGAGCCGTGGGACGTGATCGTAGAGACGCGCGATGTTCGAGACGCCGCCGCCCAGAATGATCGCGTCCGGATCCACGACGTTGATGATCGACGCCAGGGCGCGCGCCAGGCGGCTCTCGTACCGCGCCATCGTCGCGGCGGCCGCACCGTCGCCGCCCGCGGCCCGGGCGGCTATGCCCTCCGCGTCGAGTGGCTTACCCGTCGCCCCGTGGTGGTCCCGCGACAGTCCCGGTCCCGACAGGAACGTCTCGATGCAGCCCGTGCGGCCGCAGTAGCACGGCGGCCCTGGCCACTCGTCCGCCTCAGGCCACGGCATCGGGTTGTGCCCCCATTCACCTGCGATCGCATGCGCACCGGCGAGGACGTGGCCATCGACCACGATGGCGCCGCCGGTCCCCGTGCCCAGGATCACGCCGAACACGACCCGCTGTCCCGCCCCCGCCCCGTCGAGCGCCTCGGACAGCGCGAAGCAGTTGGCGTCGTTCGCGATGACGACCTGCCGCTTCAACGCGCGAACGAGGTCCTGCGACAGGGGCCGACCGTTGAGCCACGTGGAATTGGCGTTCTTGATGAGCCCGGTTGCCGGCGACACCGCGCCCGGAATCCCGATGCCGACGGTGGCTGGTCCAACGGCCCGCTCCGCCTCCTGCACGAGCCTCGCGATCGCTTCGAGCGTCGCCTGGTAGTCGCCACGCGGGCTCGCGATGCGGCGCCGGAAGCACTCGCGGCCGACGTCGTCCAGCGCGATGACTTCGATTTTGGTGCCGCCGAGATCAATCCCGATTCGCATCGAATATCACCCTCAGCACCGCATCGGCCGGCTCGAGCGCACGAAGTTCCGCGATCGAACGATCGTCCTCCGGCGGCGCCTCGCCGGATCGATTGAACCAGATCGCGCGGATGCCGGACGCGCGAGCGCCGGCGATGTCCGCGGACCACGAGTCGCCGACCATGACGGCTTCGTCGGGTCGGCATCCCAGACGGTCCAGCGCGAGCCTGAAGATCGCGGGATCGGGTTTCGCCACGCCGGCCTCTTCAGAGACGACGAGCGCGTCGACGAAGGCGTCCAACCCGCAGACCATGACCTTCTCCCGCTGTTCCGCGAGCAGGTTGTTCGACACGACGCCGACCCGTGCCCGTGCTTTCACGAGAGGCAGCAGAACGGCCACCCCCTGAACGGTGCGGCGCGCCTCGCGGTACCGATCGCGGTACGTCGTCGCCGCCAGGTCCACGAGGTCGTCACCCGCCGTCACTCCCGCGGCGCCGAACAAGCGCCGGAAGCGCTCGCGGCGGGCGTCGTCCGGCGGCAAGCGTCCGAGCATCACGTCGCGGTGCAGCTCCTCGAGGTAGCGCGCGTGCGCACGCGCGAGCTCCTCGAACCGAACCGCGCTGAAGCACGCATGGCCGTCCCGCACCGCCGCGAGCGCGTCCCGCGCACAGCCATGGTGATCGAACAGTGTGTCGTCCAGGTCGAAGAGAACCGCGCGCAGCATCGAATTCGGGGCTCGCGATTACGGATTAGGGATTAGGGATGTCCTTGGACGCCTCAGCCGCTCGAGTTGCAGAGAGAGACCCACGTCGCCATTATAAGAGGTCCGTTTCGACGCGTGATACACTGCGCGGATGCCCGCGGTCGTGATCTCCGCCACCAGTCTGATGTCTTCACTCGAGGAGCGCCTCACGTCCGAAGGCGAGCTCTTGACGTTTGCCGATACGGAACCGATCCAGGCGCTCCAGGCGATCCTGGAGCAGCGGCCGTCCCTTATCGTTCTCGAGCGGCTGTTTGCCGCGACGCCGCGAGGTGCCGCGCTGATCAACCGCATCAAGACGGACCCGCAGCTCGCGAACGCCGAGGTTCGCGTCATGTCGCACACGGGCGACTACTCGCGGCAGGTCGTGAAGCCGTCGAAGGTCGACGCTCCGGCGCCCGCTGCGGCCAGGAAGTCCCGCGCATCAGGCGTGGCGACCAAGGAGCCGGCCCGCACCCTCGACTGGCACGGCACTCGCCGCGCGAAACGGCATCGCGTGCGCCCCGGAGTCGAGGTTCAAGTGGATGGGAATCCGGCCAGCGTGGTGGATCTGTCGACCGTCGGCGTGCAGGTGCTGTCGTCGACGATTCTTCGGCCCAATCAGAAGGTGCGCGTCAGCATCCCGAACGACGACTTCGTGATGCGGTTCCGGGGGGCCGTGGCCTGGGCCAAGTTCGAGCTGCCCAACCCGAACGACCCTCCGCGCTACCGCGCCGGCGTGGATTTCGCCGACGCCGATCCCACGGCAGTCGACGACTTTTGTAGCAAAGTAAAAGTCTGACGTTCGAACTTTCAGCCTTCTTACTTCAGACTTTCTTGCCAAGCCACCTCGCCGCCACCGAATCTTCGCGGAGGATCGTGTCCTCCCGCGCCGACCCCGTCGACACGATGGCTGCCGGCACGCCGGTGATGTCCTCCAGCCTGGCCACGTAGCGCTGAGCCTCCCGCGGGAGATCGGCGTAGCGGCGCACGCCGGCGGTCGGCGACGTCCATCCTGGCAGCGTCTCGTAGACCGGCTCGCACGCGGCGAGCTGGGCAAGATCGCCGGGCATTTCGGTCAGGCTCGCGCCGCGGCATGTGTACGACGTGCAGACCTGCAGCTCCGGGAGCCCGTCGAGCACGTCGAGCTTCGTCAGCGCCAGCGCGTTCAGGCCGTTGACACGCACGGCGTACCGGACCGCGACCGCGTCGTACCAGCCGCAGCGCCGGGGGCGCCCGGTCACGGCGCCGAACTCCTGGCCGCTCTCGCGCAGCCGGTTGCCCAGCTCCCCCGTCAGCTCCGTCGGCAGCGGACCTTCGCCGACGCGTGTCGTGTACGCCTTGGCCGCGCCGAGCACGCCGTCGATCGCGCGCGGGCCGACGCCGAGTCCCGTGCAGACACCGCCGATCGTGGCGTTCGACGACGTCACGTACGGATACGTGCCGTGATCGATGTCGAGGAGCGTGCCCTGGGCCCCCTCGAAGATGATGGAGCGCCCGGCCTGCCTCGCGCGATCGAGGAACAGCGACACGTCAGCGACCCACGGCGCCATCCGCTCCCACGCGCGCGCGAGCTCCTCGAGCACCTGCCGCCAGTCCATCGTCGAGTCGCCGATGATCCGGTTGCGGGCGGCCACGTTGTGCCTGACGGCTTCGGCAAGCGACTCCGGGTTCGCCAGGTCGCCGACCCGCACGCCGCGGCGCGCGATCTTGTCCTCGTAC